>NZ_JACIFT010000070.1:0-1049 GCF_014197575.1 Rhizobium sp. BK538 | reverse complement strand
CTAGAGCAGATCCTGCTTAATCCGGGTCATATCCTGCGGCTCTGAAGTAGTTTGCGCATTCGGCAGGCGTGAACCTGGGTATCAAGGCTCCCACTGCGTCCCACAACGCATCGATCTTTCGCTCCGCCCGAGCCCGCAACATGGCTTTCAATTTCGAGAATGCATTCTCGATGGGATTGAAGTCGGGACTGTAGGGCGGCAGGAACATGAGTTTGGCGCCGGCGCGCTCAATGGCATCACGGACACCGGCTGCTTTGTGGGCCGGCAGATTGTCCATGACGACAATGTCCCCGATCTGAAGGGTCGGTAGCAGTACCTGCTCGACATATGCCAGGAAGACGTTGCCATTCATCGCACCATCATAGACAAAGGGGGCGGTCATGCCCGAGAGGCGTAGAGCGCCTGTGAATGTAGTTGTTTTCCAATGGCCGTGCGGCACGCCAGCTCGACAACGCTCGCCGCGAATTGCACGTCCGCGCAAACGTGCCATCTTCGTCGAGAGACCGGTCTCGTCCAAGAAGATCAACTTCTCCGGATCGAGATCGAGTTGGCCATCAAACCAGGCACGTCGCCGCTTCAGGACATCCGGCCGATCCTGCTCCAATGCATGTGCGGACTTTTTTTAAACGTCCACCCGCGGCGTTGCAGCCAAGCACCGAGCGCACTCCGGCTGATGCCCACCTGCCGCTCAACGGACAGACGCTCGACCATTTCGTCGAGCGTCACGTCCTTACGATCGTCGATCATCTCGACAACGAACGCCTCGTGTGCATCCAAGCTCGAAGACCTTCGCCAGCCTTGCGGCCGTGATGTTGACTCACCATCGCTGGCTCTTGCGATCCAGCGAATTGCCGTCGAAATCCCAACCCCGAACCGGGCGGCGGCCTGCCGTGCTGACATGCCCGCCGCAGACGCTTTCAATACACGTAATCGAAGATCGTTGCTTAGTGCTCGTGCCATCATCCACCTCTTCGCTGTGGACGTTGAATCAGCTTCGCAGCGCCGCGTCACTTCACAATCGATTCATCGATCGCAGGATCTGCTCTAGC
>NZ_JACIFT010000069.1:0-1068 GCF_014197575.1 Rhizobium sp. BK538 | reverse complement strand
TGCGAGCACCGGTGCGTCGTTGGCGCCGTGGATGGTGACGGTCAGCGTTGCCGTGGCGGTGGCACCGGCGGCATCACGCATGGTGTAGCTGAAGACCTCGCTCAGCGTGTTGGTCGACTGGCGCAACGCCTGCACCGTGGCATTGGTCTCGTTGACGGCATAGGTATAGGTGCCCGACGCATTGAGCACGAGACTGCCGTATGTGCCGTTGAGCGCCGAGCCGAGCGTGCCGGCCGTCGCGCCGAAGCTGACCGCCGTGACGGTCTTGGTGTCACCGGCATCCGGATCGGTGTCGTTGGCAAGCACATTGCCGCTGGCGGCCACGCCGCCCGAGCCGTTGGCCACCCCGCCCTTCTCGGTCGCATCTCCGGTATCGGCAACTGCCGTCGGCGGCGTGTTGCCGGGTGTCGTCGCCGTGATGTTGAAGGTCTCGCTGGCGGCAAGGCCGGCAAGGTCGGTTGCCGTTACCTTGATGCCGGACGTGCCGGCTGTCGTCGGCGTGCCGCTGAAGGTCCGCGTCGTGGCGTTGAAGCTCAGCCAGGCGGGAAGTGCTGAGCCATCGGCGGCGGTTGCCGCGTAGGTGAAGGTTTCGCCACTGTCGACATCGGTGAAGGTGTTGGCCGGCAGTGCAAACGAAAAGGCGGTGCCGACGGTGGCGTTCTGGGTGGCGGTCTGGGCTGCGAGCACCGGTGCGTCGTTGGCGCCGTGGATGGTGACGGTCAGCGTTGCCGTGGCGGTGGCACCGGCGGTATCACGCATGGTGTAGCTGAAGACCTCGCTCAGCGTGTTGGTCGACTGGCGCAACGCCTGCACCGTGGCATTGGTCTCGTTGACGGCATAGGTATAGGTGCCCGACGCATTGAGCACGAGACTGCCGTATGTGCCGTTGAGCGCCGAGCCGAGCGTGCCGGCCGTCGCGCCGAAGCTGACCGCCGTGACGGTCTTGGTGTCACCGGCATCCGGATCGGTGTCGTTGGCAAGCACATTGCCGCTGGCGGCCACGCCGCCCGAGCCGTTGGCCACCCCGCCCTTCTCGGTCGCATCTCCGGTATCGGCAACTGCCGTCGG
>NZ_JACIFT010000068.1:0-1138 GCF_014197575.1 Rhizobium sp. BK538 | reverse complement strand
CTCACATGAGGATTTCGCCGTCAAGATCAATCACCTTTTCATAGCGTGCTCCTTTCGATTTGTATCGAATCCATGGCTGAGCCACCTTTCATGACGCGGCACGTTTCCGTCGCCGGTTCAAACTCACATACGGTCGCCGTTTTGTCCGGCAGCACCACTATCCCGCTTGCGTAGCGGCAAGGCTCAGGAGAACGGGACCAATCTAAAGCGCGGCATTTGAAGCCCGACTTAGAGGCGGTTCGTTCACCTGGATCCGCCAGGATTGATCAGTCCTGGAAGATTTGTGTGTTCGGCCATTTTATGGTCGTCAGGCGGTCTTCATAACAGCCCCTTCGATGACAACACCCGCAGTGACAAACTTCCACAGCGCGATAAGGAGCTTGCGCGCCAGGGCAACTATCGCGGCTTTCTTTAAACGTCCACCATTCGACTGGACCCGATCCACAAACCAACGACTGAGCGCTGACGCTGGCTGATTGCGTAGCCATAGCCAGGACAATTGAATCATCGTGGTGCGCAACCGGGGATTCCCTGCTTTTGAGACACCTTGTTCGTGGTCAATCGTCCCGCTCATCCATGGGGTCGGTGCCAAACCTGCATAGGCGGCAATCTGCCGCCGATTATCAAAATGTCGGCACAGCGCTTCGGTCCAAAGAACGGCGGCAAACTCAGCGCCGACACCTTTCAAGGTAAGCAACATTGCCGGCGCCGGTGCCTCAGACGCTAGCCGCTCATGTACGGAAAGCAGGGAATTACGCTCGCTCTCCACCGCGGCGATTTGCTCAAGCAGCAACTCAAGACGATCGAGTTCTCGATTTATTTGAGCCTTGAGATGCTTCGGCAAGCCACGGCCGTCTCCGGTGCAAAGCTCCTCAAGCCGTAGGCGGCGATCTTTGCGAAGCGGTTGATAGCCGCTGACGCCCTGGGCGAAAAGTAGACCTTTGACACGATTAACATGCCTTACCCGCTCCGCAATCAACACTTTGCGTTCCCGGCAGATTCGACGCCGGTCTTCGTCCTCATGGGACGGCGCTCTGACCATTGCGCACACACGAGGCTCGCCACGCTTGAATGCCAGCAGTGTCCGCGTCAGTGCCTCTCCATCAATCTTGTCGGTCTTAACGCGCCGACGTCGACG
>NZ_JACIFT010000067.1:0-1144 GCF_014197575.1 Rhizobium sp. BK538 | reverse complement strand
TAAAAGCGCTTTTGCGCCGATCATATTGATCATCCGTTTGATGTTGTAGGCCAGCACGTGTAGCGCCATCTCCGTTCGGACGTTTTTCAGCCTGCACATCTGGAAATGGGTCGAGCCCATCCACGCCTTGATGGTGGCGGCACAGCTCGACGAATCTGGCGCAGGTCTTTAGCTAGTGTCCGTCCACAAACGGTAAACCGCTGAAATTATTGGATGAATCGCGATATTTCCGCGGGCAAAGCCCGGCGGTTTCAGGTATACTTTAGATCAAGCCATTGATTCTAAAGACAAACCCGCAACCGCCGGAGCCGACAATGCGCCAAGAACGCACCGTCCAATCCAATATATTCGATCTTTTCGCCGAACACGAGATTGGTCGTGAACTGAAGGCGATGTCGCAATGGCTGGATGAGCATCGCGATCTGCTCGGGCTGGTAGCGCAGGACCTGCGCCGCCATGGCGTCAAGGAGACCGGTCGCGAGGGCCTGCCGGCGGAGGCCGTGCTGCGTTGCGCCCTGCTCAAACAACACCGTCAGTTGAGTTATGAGGAGCTGGCCTTTCATCTGGAAGATTCCGCCTCATTCCGTGCTTTTGCCCGGCTGCCATGGGGATGCAGCCCGAAGAAGTCGGTCTTGCACAAGACGATCAGCGCGATCCGGGCCGAAACCTTTGAAGCGATCAATCGCGTGCTGTTGACGAGCGCGCGGCAGGACAAGGTGGAACGCGGCAAGGTCGTGCGCATCGACAGCACCGTCACTTCGGCGCTGATGCACGAACCGAGCGACAGCAGTCTTTTGTGGGACTGCGTGCGAGTGATGGTGCGGCTGTTGCAGCAGGCCGATGCACAGGGTCGTGCCATCCCATGGCACGATCACTGCCGCGCGGCGAAGAAGCGATCCCGGGCGATCCAATTTACCCGCGGTCGTCCGAAACGAGTTCAGCACTATCGCGCGCTGCTCAGGATCACGCGCACCACCTTGAACTATCTCGAACAGGCGGCGGCGCAGCTGCCCTTGGCGGCGGGCCCGGCGGTCGAACTCTGGCAGGCCCAAGTCCGCCACTATAAGCCGCTGATCGAACGGATCATCGCCCAGACCGAGCGGCGGGTCCTGGCCGGCGAGGCGGTGCCGGCTGGCGACAAGCT
>NZ_JACIFT010000066.1:0-1145 GCF_014197575.1 Rhizobium sp. BK538 | reverse complement strand
GGTTCTATCGTCATGTTCGCTTCCTTGCTCCGCTCAGAAACCGCCCACGTGCAGCGGCTTGTAGGGGACTTCAAGCTTCTTGATGTCATCGGTGGTGAGTTCGAGGTCGTCCGTCTGCTTGCCGAAGGACATGCAACCGAAGCAGATACGGCTGACTTCAAGCCCGGTTTTGCCAAGTCTCACGGTCTCCATGATCTTTCCTCCGAGTTGATGATTGGCGGTAGCCGCGATGCGCCTTGCGACATCACCGGCCGGACACGTATTTCCGCCAGTTGTGTTCTTCCTTGAAACCGAGAACCTCACGAATCTTCCGGTTCGAGAGAGGCGCTTCGAATTCGCCGAGCTCTCGAACGATGGGCGTGTTCGGCGCCCATCGACTGAGGAAATCACGCGTCGGTTCAGTCGCCGTGATGGTGTCGTTGACGGCGTTGAAAACCTGGAAGCCAAGTCCGTCGACCTGCAGGCAAAGGTCAACGATCTGCCCCAGATCACGGGCATCAATGTAACTCCAGGCGTTGCGCTTGCGCGATGCTGGATCGGCAAGGAAACCGGGAAAACGGTCGTATTCATGTGGTTCGATGACGTTGGCGATCCGCAAGGCGTAGATGTCGATCCCGCTTCGCATCGCAAACGCGCGGGCCGTCTTCTCGTTGACGACCTTGGACAGGCCATAGCTGTCCATCGGGTCGATGTCATAGTCTTCTTCGAGCGGGAATGAATGGAAATCCTTGTCGCCCTCGGCAAAACAGACGCCGTAGGTCGTTTCGCTCGATGCGATGATCACCTTGCGGATGCCCAGCTTCACCGCGGCCTCGATGACGTTGTAGGTCGAGATCGCATTGACCGCGAAGGTCTGGTTGTCGGGCTTGAGCAGCAGGCTCGGGATGGCTGCGAAATGGACGACGGCATCAACCTTGGCCGGTCCGCCTCCCGTCTGCAGCTCCTCGCCGTTGAAATGCATCGACAAAGCGTTGAAGGTCTGGCCGCCATCGGTCAGATCCGTAATCAGCGTCTGCACGCCGGGGCAGTTCAACGGAACGAGGTCAAGGTTGCGGACCTTGTGTCCCTTGTTTTGCAGATAGGGAACGGCATGGCGGCCGGCCTTGCCGCTTCCACCGGTAACTACGATCCGCTTGCTCATTTGA
>NZ_JACIFT010000065.1:0-1269 GCF_014197575.1 Rhizobium sp. BK538 | reverse complement strand
TTTTCGAGGCTGTAGCGTACGCCGGCCTGCGCTGCCAGATGCACCATCACATCGGGCGTTGCGCTCGCCACGGCCTCTTCCAGGGCCTTGCGATCTTCCAGCATGGCCGTCACCGGGCGGAAGGCCGGAAACTGCGCCAGCGCCGCGTTGCGCATGTGCTTGAGCTTGATGTTGTAGTAATGCGTCATGCCGTCGAAACCGACGACCTGGTGGCCATCCTGCAGCAAGCGGCGGGCAAGATGAAAGCCGATAAAGCCCGCAGTGCCGGTGATGAAATAGCGCATCTCTACTTCTTCTCGTTCTTCTTTCCGATGGCGAAATAGCTGAAGCCGTGCTTGGTGACTTCGGCGACAGGATAGATGTTGCGCAGATCAACAATCGTCGGGGTCTTCACCAGCGATTTCATCCGCTTGAGGTCGAGCGCCCGGAACTCGTCCCATTCCGTGACGATGACGATGGCATCCGCGCCTTCGGCAATCTCGTAGGGGTCAGTGCCGTAGGTGATCGGGCCGATGACTTCCTTCGCCATCTCCATGCCTTCCGGATCATAGGCGTGAACGTTGGCGCCGCCGTCCAGCAAGGCCTGGATGATGGTAATCGACGGCGCGTCGCGCATGTCGTCGGTGTTCGGCTTGAAGGTCAGGCCGAGGATGGCGATCTTCTTGCCGCGAACATTGCCGTCGCAGGCGGCGATGACCTTGCGGCCCATGGCACGCTTGCGGTTGTCGTTGATCGCGACAGTGGTTTCGATGAGGCGAACCGGGCTGTCATAATCCTGCGCGGTCTTGACCAGCGCCAGCGTGTCCTTGGGGAAGCACGAGCCGCCATATCCGGGGCCTGCATGCAGGAATTTATCGCCGATGCGCTTGTCCATGCCGATGCCCTTGGCGACCTTCTGCACGTCGGCGCCGATCTGCTCGCAGAGATCGGCGATCTCATTGATGAAAGTGATCTTCATGGCCAGGAAGGCATTGGCGGCGTATTTGATCAGCTCGGAGGTGCGGCGTTCGCAGAAGTAAAGCGGTGCCTCGTTGAGATAGAGCGGGCGATAGACTTCGCGCATGATCTCGACGGCGCGCGGCTCCTCGGTGCCGATGACGATGCGGTCGGGGCGCTTGAAGTCGGTGATTGCGGCACCCTCGCGCAGGAATTCCGGATTCGACACCACGCAGATGTCCTTCTGCGGGAATTCCTCGCGGAAGATGCGCTCGATCTCATCGCCGGTGCCGACAGGAACCGTCGACTTGGTGACGACGACGGTAAATCCGG
>NZ_JACIFT010000064.1:0-1375 GCF_014197575.1 Rhizobium sp. BK538 | reverse complement strand
GGATCGTGCCCCGGGAGGTGGTGTAGGTCCTGAGGTTTAGGCGGCCATCAGTGTTTTCCATTTAGGGTCGGGTTGTTCAAGACCAACCTGATGGAAAGATCACCGATGACCAATGACATGATGAACGTGCGCTCGCTTGTTGAGAAGAGCGCGGACGCCGATTTATTGCGCGAGATGATTGGCTTTGCGGCCGAGCGGTTGATGGAGCTGGAGGTTGGCGGTGCGACCGGTGCTGGTTTCGGTGAGAAGAGCCCGATGCGTCTCGCTCAGCGCAATGGCTACCGTGATCGGGACTGGGAGACGCGGGCCGGAACCGTCGAACTGCGCATTCCTAAGTTGCGCAAGGGCAGCTACTTCCCAAGCTTTCTAGAGCCGCGTCGAATGGCAGAGAAGGCTCTGACGGCCGTCATTCAGGAAGCCTATATTCAAGGCATCTCGACGCGCTCGGTTGATGATCTGGTCAAGGCCATGGGCATGAGCGGCATCTCCAAGAGCCAGGTATCGCGGCTATGCGAGGAGATCGACGTCAAGGTGAAGGCGTTCCTCGACAGGCCGATTGAAGGTGACTGGCCATACATCTGGATCGATGCCACCTATCTGAAGGTCCGCCGCGGCGGGCGCATCGTTTCCGTTGCCGTCATCATCGCCGTCGGCGTCAACAGCGACGGCCGGCGTGAGGTACTTGGTATGGAAGTCGGCACGTCCGAAGCCGAGCCGATCTGGACGGAGTTCCTGCGCCGGCTGACCCGCCGAGGATTGCGCGGCGTGAAGCTTGTCGTCTCCGATGCGCATGAAGGCCTCAAGGCGGCTGTCACCAAGGTTCTCAGCGCCACCTGGCAAAGATGCCGGGTCCACTTCATGAGGAACGTTCTGGCGCATGCTGGCAAGAGCGGCCGGCGGGTCGTCTCGGCCTTCATCGCAACGGCCTTTGCCCAGGAGACCTCGGAGGCAGCCAGCGCACAATGGCGCAGCGTCGCCGATCAGATCAGACCGAAAGTTCCAAAGCTCGCCACCATCATGGACAACGCTGAAGAGGATGTGCTCGCCTACATGACCTTCCCGAAAGAGCACCGGGCAAAGCTGCATTCGACGAATCCAATCGAGCGTCTCAACGGCGAAATCAAGCGACGCACCGAGGTCGTCGGCATCTTTCCGAACGACGAAGCCATCATCCGTCTCGTCGGCGCACTGCTGCTCGAACAGAATGACGAATGGGCCGTCCAACGCGCCCGGTACCTGACACTTGAGACCATGGCGCAAATGAGCGATGATCCGCAAATCAGTCTGCCCGCTGTGGCCCGCTGATATCCCTCCGGCTCTATGTCGGAAAGCACGGCCTTCAGCCGCGACCTACACCACCTCCCGGGGCACGATC
>NZ_JACIFT010000063.1:0-1402 GCF_014197575.1 Rhizobium sp. BK538 | reverse complement strand
TGCGGACCTTGTGTCCCTTGTTTTGCAGATAGGGAACGGCATGGCGGCCGGCCTTGCCGCTTCCACCGGTAACTACGATCCGCTTGCTCATTTGATTGTCCGCTTCTTCTGCAACGACGCCCCACGTTGAAGCCAGGCGTATGAAGGTTCGAAAGAAGCGGTACAACGCCGGAAAGCGATGAATCAATAGATTGGAAATCACTGAACCGATGAGCTTGGTTCATCGATTGGGAATAGCCCTAGAATCCGTTGAGGTTGCGAACGATCTTGATCAAGGCCTCGACGCCGAAGGGGAGCTGCCGTCTGCTGGAATAGTACATGGAAAGCGGCGGGCCTATGGACGCCCACTTTGGAAGAATGACTTCCAGGCGCCCTGCGGAGACGTAGGGGCTTGCGAGTCTTTCGAGGCAATAGGACACCCCGACGCCTTCCAGGGCTGCATTGATGGCGAGATCGGTTTCGCCGGAAATCAGAGTTCCGGGAGCGTCGATTTCGCGCCGATCATCGCCGCGTTCGAATTCCCACTTGTAGATCTGTCCGCGGCCCGTTCGTATCCGGATGCAGTGGTGGGAATTGAGGTCCTCCGGCATCACAGGGCGACCATGGTTCCTGAGATAATCAGGGGTAGCGACAGCGACCCATTTCAAAGGAGGAGTGAGAGGAACTGCGATCATGTCTTCCGGGATGGTGCCGCTGTACCTGATACCGGCGTCGAAGCCTTCCGCTCAGGATACTGGCGCATCACACAGCGTATCGATAATTGAGTTATTCGGTGAAGCAATAGGCTGGTGGTCAATGGATCACTGAGTACAGTTCATTGTTTGAATATATCCGAACCACCGTTGTTAGGTCACTCAGGTGTCCAGCTTGAGTGATCGGATCGAGTGAAAACCTTTCGGGTTCGGTGGTCCACCACGTCAACCCATGGCCGGCACGCGGGAGTACAGACGTCAGATGGGATCACACTTCATTGCATTCGTCCCGACGACCGCCGCGATCGCCTGAGCAGGCCTGTCGATGTAATCGACAGTTTCGTTCCGCGCCGGCTATTAACACTTGCTCAAGAATCTCGACTTAGTTAGCGATTCCTCAAATGGGGACCTGGCGTATTTGGCACAGCAGCAGTGGTTAGATGAGGCCAGAGTGGTAGCCGGTAGGGACCGCGAACCGCCAGTGCTGTGAACGCTGCTCATCGGTTCAGTGATTTCCGATCCATTGATTCATCGCTATCCGGCATTGTACCGCTTCTTTCGAACCTTCATACGCCTGGCTTCAACGTGGGGCGTCGTTGCAGAAGAAGCGGACAGTCAAATGAGCAAGCGGATCGTAGTTACCGGTGGAAGCGGCAAGGCCGGCCGCCATGCCGTTCCCTATCTGCAAAACAAGGGACACAAGGTCCGCA
>NZ_JACIFT010000062.1:0-1427 GCF_014197575.1 Rhizobium sp. BK538 | reverse complement strand
AGGCTGTCGTCTAATCGCGCGGTAAAATGCAAGCCCTTTTTTGAACATCGAAGCTGTCGTTTGCCGGGAGCAGTGTCGTCTTCGCGGTCGATATTAAATCGCCGCATGATGGGGCTTCGCGGGTGAACCTTCCAGAGTGTGAAGCGCACGCTACGGGCACGGCGGCTCGAAGGTGCAACAGCCTCGGCGGAATGGTCCCTTCCACGTCCCGGCAGGGACGCCTCGATGCGCCTTAGGGCAGGCGCATATGAGCTTGCTGTGTCAGGCCATGCTGGTCACCCGGTTGAACAGTTCGCCGGATTTCAGCATCGAGTGCATGATGACCGCCAGCTTGCGTGCGACGGCAACAGCCGCGCGCTTGAAGCCAATCTTCTCTCTCAGCTTCAGTCCCCAGGCGCGCAGGTCGCTGTCGGCATAGCTGCGCGTCAGGATCACGGTCGCGGCTTCATAGAGCAGTCCCCTCAAATGAGCGTCGCCGCGCCGGGAGATATGGCCGTCATAATCGACCTCGCCGGACTGGTAGCGACGCGTGGTCAGCCCCAGCCAAGCGCCGACCGATCGCGACTTTTTGAAGTTGGCCGGATCCTCGATGGCGGTCGTGAACGAAGTTGCGGTGACCGCACCAACCCCGGGGATCGACATCAGCAGCTGACAGGCCTCGCTCTGCCGTGCGCTGGCGATGAGCTGCCGCCCAAGCTCAGCGGCGCGGGCACGCATGCTGCGCCAGGCTTCAAGAACCGGCAGGATGATACGGGCAAGCTCTTCCTGACAGGCAAGCAGGCGCTGGACATTGTCTTCGAACTTGCCGCCTTTGCTCGGAGGAACGACCAGCCCGAACGTCTTCATGAGCCCGCGGATCTGGTTGGAGAGCTCGGTCGTGATCCTGACCAGCTTGGTCCGCGCGGCCACCAGCGTACGGATCAGCATGCTGTCATAGCCCTTCACGCGCACCTCGCGGTAGAAGCCGACCTCGGCCAGATGGGCCAAGCCATCGGCATCGTTGGCGTCGGTTTTGTTCGGTGCCATGTCGAGCGCCGCCTTGGCGTGCCGGGCGTCGATGCAGATCGCCGGAAGCCCTTCAGCGCTCAAGGCGTGATAGAACCACACCGACAAAGGACCGGTCTCGAATACCACCCGCTTTGCCGTCGGCGCTCGTTTGCGGAGCACTTCTGCAAGCAGGCTCGGATCAGACGGGCATTTGCCACGCCAGATCCTCTTGCCGTCACGCCGCACAGAAATCGCCGTCTCTTTCAACGACACGTCGAGACCGATATATTCGCTCATGGTTGTTCTCCGTTCGATGCTTGGGCCCGGCGTCCAGTCGTGAGCCCGTACTTCCATCCTATCGGGGAACAACCACCTGCTCTTCAAGAGCGTGACCACTTCTGGCCATCAGGGGCGACTCGCTCCCGCGATTACCCCATGTG
>NZ_JACIFT010000061.1:0-1496 GCF_014197575.1 Rhizobium sp. BK538 | reverse complement strand
CTAGTGTGCTGTCTCAGAGATTATGACTCGTTGAGCACAGGTGTTGGATAAGACTTAGCCATTTTTTCGCGCGCTTGGTCGACTGAGAACATCCATCGGATTTGGGCACCGCTATCGGTCCGACGACGCTCCCATGCCTGAACCTCACTTTCGAGCAGGTTGCGGTTGTCGATGCGGCGGTCAAGACACTGTCGGCGCATAACCCCGATCTCGATCTCGGCCATGTTAAGCCAACTCGCGTGGCGGGGCGTGTAGTGGAATTCCAGACGTCGCAAAATCCGGCGTGCCTCAACGGCTGGGAACGTCTGATAGATAGCAGAGGCCGTGTGGGTCGATAGGTTATCCATCACCACACGAACCCGGTCGGCGTCGGGATAATCGACGTCGATCAGCTCGCGCATACAGACCGCAAAGTCCTCGTTGGCGCGCCGATCCGTGACCTTGACCTTGCGCCACGACCTATTGGCGTCGACCATAACAAAAAGGTTGGCCGTGCCATTGCGCTTGTATTCAGAATCGTAGCGGTATCGCTTTCCCGGTTTCTGCACGATAGGCACGCGCACTTCGCCGATCAGCTGGATCGGACTTTCATCGAAGCAGACCACCGGTCGCTTAGGATCATGCGGCTCAGCGTAGAGGTCGAGAAGATCCTCCATCCTGGCGATGTATTCGCCATCGATTTTGGCGATGCACCACATTTTCCTCTGCCACGGCTTCAGGTCGTTGTCGTCCAATCTGCGGCGGATGGTTTCGCGTGAGATACTCTGATGCTCGACCACTTCCAGCAGCGCGTTGGCCAGAAGTGTCAAAGTCCACCGGGCACAGCCCTCGGGTGGATCCGAGCAAGCCAGGGCAACGAGTTGTACCTCGTCCTTGCCGCTCAGCTTTCGAGACGCTCCGGGCCGCGGCTCTTCACTGAGGGCAGCCTCCAGACTAATCTCCACGAAGCGCTTTTTGGTGCGGTAGATGGTCGAACCGCTGGTCTGCACCGATGCCTCGATGGCCTTGTCGCTGACGCCCGCGTCCGCTGCCAACAGGATCTGCATTCGCTTGAGCCGCCGGACTGGCTGTTTGCCGCTACTCACTAAAACGCGAAGCTCGTCGCGTTCGATCTGGTTAAGATCAACCCGATATCGTACGTTCATCACAACATCCCTCATCGTCGAGGGGTCTTGGATGAATCCGAAATGAATCAATTGCTTGACGAAACGAAGCCTGAAAGACCAGTCCCGTTCACCGCAAAACAGGGCCAGTATCTTGCCTTCATATGGGCCTATTCCCAGATCAATGGCCGTGCCCCAGCCGAGACTGACTTTCAGCGCTACTTCAAAGTCACCCCACCCTCGGTGCACCAGATGCTAAAGACACTTGAGAAAATCGGATTGATCCAAAAGCAACCAGGCGTCGCGCGCAGCATCCAACTGCTCGTCCCCCCGCAAGAGCTGCCAATTCTGGGCATAGACCAACCCGTCATAATCTCTGAGATGGGACACTAG
>NZ_JACIFT010000060.1:0-1568 GCF_014197575.1 Rhizobium sp. BK538 | reverse complement strand
GTCCAACAGCGAAAACACGCTGTCGCTGACCTTCAACTACACGGCAACGGATTCGGATGCCGACACGGCGTCGAACACGTTCACGGTGAATGTCGCCGACGATGTTGCGACGATCGGCACGCCTTATTCGGCTGGCCTCGTCGAAGAGGAGCAGCTGGCTGTCGTCGGCAGCGGCAACGAGGATACGGGTTCGGACGGGGACTTCCGCAGCGGTTTCTTCGGCTTGGTCTTCAACGATAGAACGACGCAGACGACGGGTGGCACACTTGCGATCGCCTGGGGTTCGGACAATGCCGACAACGAGGCGATCACGTCGGGCGCCGGCAACCGCTCCGTGGCGTTTGGCCCGGCCGCAGTCAACGCGCTCGATGCCCTGGACCTGACGTCGCGCGGCCAGGAGCTCCACTATACGATCGTGACGGTCGAGGGCGGCCAGGTGTTGCTCGCCTATACCGGCGAGGTGGCTCCGACCGGCGTTCCGGCCAATGCGGATGCGGCCCAGGCAGCTCATGTCGTCTTCTTGGTCGGTCTTTCCGACAACGGCGGCGGCTCCTATCAGTTCACGCTGATCGACACGCTGGACCACAAGGGTGCGGGCGAAGATACGTTGAAGCTCGACTTCCAGTTCACGGCGACGGATTCGGACGGCGACAAGACGGGTGTTGCAACCTTCGGCGTCGGTGTGATCGACGATACGCCGATCCTTTCGAGCGACGTCGGCGTGCGGTTTGTCGAGGAAGAGGCGCTTGCCGGCGGCAACGAGGACATCTTCCCGGTCGGGACGGAAGTGGGCGGTGTAATTGCCAATGGCGGCTTCATCACCGACAAGATCGGCGCGTCGCTGAACATTTCCTGGGGCGGCGACGACAGCAACAAGAATGAGAATGGCGGCTTCACCGGAACGCAGGTGATGGGCGACCGCTCCGTGGTGTTCGCGACCGGCAGCGGTGCCGACCACAGCGTCAGCGCGGGCGAGGCTTCGGCCTTCCTGGGTGTCAAGAGCGGCAATACGGCGATCAACCTCGGTGACCTGACCTCCGGCGGCCAGCACCTGACCTATTCGCTGTCTGCGAACGGTACTGTCTTGACCGCGCATGCCGGCAACGAGACGGTGTTCACGGTGACGCTGTCGGACAAGGGCGACGGTTCCTATGCCTTCGATCTCGACGGCGTGCTCGATCATCCCGTCAAGGGCGGCAACGCCGGGCAGGAAGACGTTCTGTCCTTCACCTTCAAGTTCACGGCACGTGACGGCGACGGCGATGCAGTCGGCGGCAACTTCACGGTCAACGTCATCGACGACGCCCCGATTGCCAATGCAGGCGCGACCTCTACGGTGGAAGACGAAGCGGTCAATGGCGGCAACAATGAAAGCGACGGCCTCTCGGTAACCGCCAGCGGGTCACTGAACATCAACTGGGGCGCAGACAGCGGCAATGACGGCAACGGCCAGCCGGGCGACCGCGCGGTTGGCTTCACCAATGCCGACGTCGCCGTTACTGGTGAGGCCGGCGAAACGCTGACGTCGCTCGGCCAGGCTGTGCACACGGTGCTGATCGATGGCGTTC
>NZ_JACIFT010000059.1:0-1728 GCF_014197575.1 Rhizobium sp. BK538 | reverse complement strand
CCACATGTACGACGTGCTGGTGGCTTCCTTGTCCTTTTCCTTGAGGACTTGGACCGTCGTCTCATCGCCATGAATGAGAGGCTGCGATCGCAACCGCAGTTTCAGGGCATCATAGATGCGGTGCAGATGCTTCTCGCTTGAGCCGATCACCCAGTGAGCGAGAGCGCCGCGGCTGATCGGAACACCGGCCCGCTCGAATGTCTGAGCCACGCGGTAAAGCGGCGTGCCATCGACGTATTTGTGAACGAGGGCGAAGGCCAGTGTCGAGGCGGTTGCGATACTGCCCGGCAGGGGCTGCGTCGGCATAGGCGCGATTATGACAGGCGTGTTGATCCCGGTGCGGTCGCAGTGGCGGCAAGCGTACTTGAACCGCACATTCTGCAGGACCTTTGCCTTGACCTCGATATGGAGCTGTTCGGTAACAGCCTCGCCCATACGATGCATTTGGCTGTTGCAGCAAGGACAAGCCTTCTGATCGTCGGCAAGGTCGTATTCAACACGCTCGCGCGGCAGGTCCTCCGGCAGAGGCCTGCGTCCACGCTTCTTTCCCGTGTGACCTTCTACCGCTGGCAGGCCGGTGTCCGGAAGCTCGACAACATCACCTACCTCGCTGTCATGCTCGACAGCAACCTCTTCGGCCTCGTTGAAGAGACGATCAATGTGCTTTTCGCTGCGGGGTGCAAAGCGATGGAGCTTTGCCAGTGCCAGTTCTTCTTCAAGCTTGACGACCCGCTGCGAGAGCGCTTCCTTCTCGGCTTTGAGCGCAGCGATTTCGGCAGCATGGGCTGCCAATTGCGCCATCAGTTCTGCAATGCTCGGTTCGCCGGTGCGAGTCATCAGATTCTTGAATCTGAACCGTCCCTGCGCGTCAATCGCAATTCGCCATCCTCAGCCGGCGATCTGATACTGCCGTACGGGATGGCGGATCATCGCATCGATATCGATGCCGTCGAGAATCCAGTGAAGCTGTTCTGTCGTCAGCACAACGACCGGCACCTCGCGGCGGGGCCAACGGAACCTGTCTTCCGTCAATTTCTTCAGCACCATCACAAAACCGGACCGATCAAAGAACAGAAGCTTCATCCGGTCGTGACGGCGATTGCAAAAGGCAAACACCGATGGAGCAAAGGGATCCAGCTCCATCACCTCTTGCACCAGAACCGCAAGGCTGTTGATGCCCGCACGGAAGTCGATGGGCTTCCGATGGAGGTAGACCTTGAGATCAGCGCCCAGTCTGAACATGACCCAACGCTCCTATGATCGCCGCCAAGCCATCGACATCGCTGCATTCCACCGTCAGGCTGACCCCGTTCGGCAGCACCGCGCTCAGCTTGGATGCATGAGATCGTTTGCCGGCCGGCTCCGCCTTCGTCAGTGGACCGCTGGCAGAAGACGAGTGCATATCCGCAGCTATCTGAACCGGAACGAACGCCGAGACCACAGGTAAACCACGATCCTCTCTGGCTCTCTTCACCCACTTGCGAACGAGATTGGCGTTGACGCCGTGCTCCAGAGCTAGACGCGAGACCGAAACGCCGGGCTCTAAACACGCTGCGACAAGCTGATCTCGGGAGGCAGGGTCATATCGACGGCGGCCGTCGCGACCAACAAGCCGCACCTGCAGTTTAGGAGCATCTTCATCCATGATTTGGTGTCCACCTATTTTGGTGGACACTTCATGCCTCAGAGCGCTGCGCCTCAAAAGGCGCACCGAAATTCGCGCTTACG
>NZ_JACIFT010000058.1:0-1828 GCF_014197575.1 Rhizobium sp. BK538 | reverse complement strand
TTCCATCCTATCGGGGAACAACCACCTGCTCTTCAAGAGCGTGACCACTTCTGGCCATCAGGGGCGACTCGCTCCCGCGATTACCCCATGTGTGAAATCTCTAGCGCGACCGTCTTGGTCGCGCAGTTCAGTGCGTTCTGACGGGATCGGCTCGAATTTGCTTTTCTCTTGGACTGGGAGGCGTCGGAGGCAGTCCTGAAGGGTTGTATGAGGGCTTTTGGACCTGAAGTCTGTGCTGTTGCCCCTCAAGCGGTTATAGCTCGTAAAAGCGCTTTTGCGCCGATCATATTGATCATCCGTTTGATGTTGTAGGCCAGCACGTGTAGCGCCATCTCCGTTCGGACGTTTTTCAGCCTGCGCATCTGGAAATGGGTCGAGCCCATCCACGCCTTGATGGTGCCGAACGGATGCTCGACCGTGCATCGTCGGGTACGCATGAGGTTCGGATTCTCTTCCATTCGGGAATACATGGCCTCGATCAGATGCTCATGTTCCCAACGGGTGACCCGACGCTCTTTGCCTGTTGTGCATTGGACGTTGAGATGGCATGACGGGCAATCGTTGCGCCAGTAGCGGCGCAACATCAGGCCCTTTTCCTCCGTTGTATACCTGTACGCCAGCGCCTTTCCGGCGGGGCAGATGTACGTATCGGCGCTGGCGTCGTAAACGAAGTCAGCCTTTACGAACATGCCCTTCTTGCGGTTGTTGGAAGTCTCCGGTCTTGGCACGGTCGCAGTGATCCCTGCCTCATGGCAGCGCAGCAGTTCAGCTCCGTTGAAGTAACCGCGATCGGCTATTGCATCTAACTTATCGGCTTCCAGAACCTCCTTGGCGGCGCTGGCCATCGGAGCCAGTTGAGATCGATCATTCCCGACATTGGTGACCTCGTGTGTAACGATCAGGTGGGTATCGACGTCAACGGCCGTCTGTACGTTGTAGCCCACCAGGCCCGTGCCTTTGCCATATGTCGCCATGGATCGCGCGTCTGGATCGGTCACGGAAATCTGGCCGTCGGGTACATCCTCCAGCGCTTCTGCTATTCCTTCCAGTCTTTGGACTTCCTGTCGAACACGAGCAAGCTTCTCCGTCAGCCGTGTGACCTTGCGCAGCTTTGCCTCCGATTGCTCCAGGGCATCGGCTCTGCTCATCTCCTCCAGATATCGCGATGCGCTTACTTCGAGATGCTTTATCCGCAGCTCGACCTTGCCGGGCGTGAAGTTGCGATCCCTGTTGTTGACGGCTTTGAACTTGCTCCCATCGATCGCGACACTGCCGCCACTCAACACGCCGATCTGGCGGCACAGCTCGACGAATCTGGCGCAGGTCTTGCGGATTGGCTGGCCATTGTCTTTCCGGAAATCAGCTATGGTTTTGTGATCCGGAACCAGCCGCCCGGTCAGCCACATCGCTTCAACATTGCGCCCGGCCTCACGTTCTAGCCGTCGACTAGAGGGGATGCGGTTCAAGTACCCGTAAATGAAGAGCTTCAGCAACACCGAGGGGTGGTAACAGGGGCGACCAGTTTGGGCGGGCGACATGCGACCAAAGCCAGCGCCCACCAAATCCAATGCGTCAACGAATGCGTCGATCACTCGAACGGGATGATCTTCATCGATCCAATCGTCAAGTCGATCTGGAAATAGCGTAACCTGATCACGACTGGTCCCCTCGATATAGCCTGACATTGCCACCTCCGATCGACGAAGATGATTCTATATCAGAATCAAGTTTTTACACATGGGGTAATCGCGGGAGCGAGTCGCCCCTG
Organism: Rhizobium sp. BK538; assembly: GCF_014197575.1. Lineage (NCBI taxonomy): Bacteria > Pseudomonadati > Pseudomonadota > Alphaproteobacteria > Hyphomicrobiales > Rhizobiaceae > Rhizobium > Rhizobium sp. BK538. The sequence continues at coordinate 60 of NZ_JACIFT010000058.1, read as the reverse complement.
ATGGCCAGAAGTGGTCACGCTCTTGAAGAGCAGGTGGTTGTTCCCCGATAGGATGGAAGT
>NZ_JACIFT010000057.1:0-2410 GCF_014197575.1 Rhizobium sp. BK538 | reverse complement strand
CCCCGACCGGGTGATCCCGGGTGGGGACTTATCTGTTCAATGCGCCGGGTCCAGGCGACGGGTGATGTCCTGGGTTCGATGCGCCGATGTGGGGACGTGCGATGACCAAGAAGAAGAGCGAGCCGCAGTACAAGATCACGGGATTGCGCGGCATCCTTGTCTATCTGTTCGGACTGTCGGGGATCATCAACATCCTGGCGCTGACGGGCGCCTTCTACATGCTGCAGATCTACGACCGGGCGCTGACCAGCGGCTCGATCTCGACGCTGGTGGCGCTGTCGATCCTGGCGATCAGCCTCTATTTGTTCCAGGGGATGTTCGACATCATCCGCTCGCAGATCCTGATCCGGCTCGGCGCGCGGCTGGATGCGGAGTTGGCGCCGATCGCCCACAAGGTGGTGATCGAGATGCCGCGCTACGGCTACTCGACCTCGGAGGCGATGGAGCGCGGCCGCGACGTCGACACGCTGCGCGGCTTCCTGTCGAGCCAGGGTCCGGTGGCGCTGTTCGACCTGCCATGGATGCCGATCTACCTGGTGTTCGTCTGGCTGCTGCATCCGATGCTGGGGCTTTTGACGGTCGGGGGCGCGGTGGTGCTGACGCTGCTGACTGTTATCGCCGAGGTGCTGACCAGGCGGCATTCGCAGTCGATGATCAAGGCCTCGGTGGCACGCAATTCGGTGGCCGATTCGAATGCCCGCAACAGCGACATCATGCATGCGATGGGGATCACCGGGCGGGCCGTCGATCGCTTCGAGAAGGCCAACCGTCGCCACCTCGACTGTCAGACGAAGACGTCCGATGTCGGCGGCACGCTGTCGGGCCTGTCGAAGGTGCTGCGCATGATGCTGCAGTCGGCGATCCTCGGGCTGGGGGCGTATCTGGCGATCCGCGGCGAGCTGTCGTCGGGCTCGATCATCGCCTCGTCGATCGTCACGGCGCGCGCGCTGGCGCCGGTCGATCTGGCGATCGCCCAGTGGAAGGGCGTGGTCGGCGCCAGGCGCAGCCATCAGCGGCTGAACGAGACGCTGGCGGTGCTGAACGACAAGAGCGACTATGTCGAGCTGCCGGCGCCGCATGAGAGCCTGACGGTCGACACCATCACGACGGTGGCGCCGACGACCGGGGCGGTGCTGTTGAGCGAAGTGAGCTTCACGCTGAAGGCCGGCCAGGCGCTCGGGCTGATCGGCCCGTCGGGGGGTGGCAAGACGACGCTGGCGCGCTCGATCCTCGGCATCTGGCCGGTGCTGCGCGGCTCGGTCAGGGTCGACGGCGCCGACCTCAGCCAGTGGAACGAGGCCTTCTTCGGCGAGCATGTCGGCTATCTGCCGCAGGACGTGGCGCTGATGGAGGGGACGATCGCCGAGAACATCTCGCGCTTTGCCGAGGTGCCGGATGCGCGCAAGATCATCCGTGCGGCCAAGGCCGCCGACATCCACGAGCTGATCGTGCACCTGCGCGACGGCTACCAGACCGAGCTCGGGCCGCATGGCACGGCGCTGTCGGCCGGCCAGCGCCAGCGCATCGGGCTGGCGCGGGCGCTTTATGGCGATCCCTTCCTGGTGGTGCTCGACGAGCCGAACTCCAACCTCGACGCCGAAGGCGAGGAGGCGCTGACCAAGGCGATCGCCAAGGTGCGCGAGCGCGGCGGCATCGTCGTCATCGTCGCCCATCGCCCGAGCGCGCTCTCGGCCGTCGACATGGTCGGGCTGGTGCAGAACGGCCGGCTTTCCGCCTTCGGGCCGAAGGACGAGATCATCCAGCCCACCACCAAGGTGCGCCCGCTGGTCGTCGGCAAGACGCCGCCGGCTGCCGGTCGCGACCGGATTGCGAACGCCGCCGAATAGCGGCCCGGCAAGGGACAAGAGCAAGGATAGGAGAGCGTCATGGAGGAAAGACTGATCCTCGGACTGCCGGACGACGGCCAGGCGGCCGTTGCGCCGGCCAACCGGTTCCGGCTTGCCGCCGACCAGGGCGTCGACCGTCGGCTCTACTCGCTGCCTTTGCTGTTCGGGGTGCTCGGCGCCGTGCTCGGCAGCGGCAAGGACAAGCCCGAGCCGCCGCACGACCAGAAGGCTGCCGGCCCGGAGCCGTCCGAGCCGGCGCCCGGTCCCGTCGCCACCAATCTGGCGGCGATCGATGATGTCGCCGCCTTCCTGCGCGACATGACCGACGAGCTGATGGCCAGCACCTCCGGCGTGGTGCGCAAGCGCCATGTCGCCTCGGTGCGGCTGAGCTTCGAGGACCTGCCGCTGCCGCGCAATCCCAACCTTGCCGACACGGTGATGCGGGCCTTCAACGCCAACGACAATGAAGGCCGCATCGGCATCGATGGCGAGAGCTTCCACTTTCCCGAGACGGGCCGGGCGCGCGATGGCGGCGGCGGTGGCCGCGGGCATGATCGTGGTGG
>NZ_JACIFT010000056.1:0-2633 GCF_014197575.1 Rhizobium sp. BK538 | reverse complement strand
ATGCCCTCGGCCACCAGAGGATCGAGCGCCGAGGTCGGCTCGTCGCAAAGGATGAGTTCGGGCCTGGCGGCAAGTGCTCTTGCGATCGCTACGCGCTGTTTCTGGCCGCCTGACAGCTCGGCCGGATAACGGTCGATGAAACCCTTGCCCATTTCGATCTGGTCGAGCAGTTCGTTTACCCGGGCAGTCTTTTCGCCCCCTCTCAGACCATAGTAGAAGGTCAGCGGGCGGCCGATGATGTCGCGGACCGTCTGGCGCGGGTTCATCGCCGTATCCGCCATCTGGTAGATCAGCTGTATGCGCCTCAAGTCGTCGTTCGGCCGGCTCTTGAGGCGGAGCGCAAGCGGCTTTCCATCAAAGACGATACGTCCGCTGCTCGGGGGCAGGAGGCCGGTAATGACGCGCGCCAGGGTCGATTTGCCCGAACCGGATTCGCCGACGACGGCAAGCGTCTGCCCTTTCGGCACATGCAGAGAAACATCGTGGAGCACCTTGAAGCCGTTGGAATATTCGGCGCTCACATTCTCCACCTTGAGAAGCCCGATGGACTGATCGGCGGCTTCCTCACGGTAGGCTTGCCTGACGTTGACGAGGGCACGGGTATAGTCTTGCTGCGGCGTCTCAATGATCTGCTGGACGCTGCCATACTCCACCTGCTTGCCATGGCGCAGGACCATGATGTCGTCCGAGATCTGGGCGACGACTGCAAGATCGTGGGTGATATAGAGGGCGGCGGTGTGCGTTTCCTCGATGGCGTGCTTGATCGCCGCCAAAACGTCGATCTGCGTGGTGACGTCAAGAGCCGTGGTCGGCTCGTCGAAGACAATGAGTTCGGGGTTGGAGCAGAGCGCCATCGCCGTCATCGCGCGCTGCAGCTGGCCGCCGGAGACTTGGTGGGCAAAGCGATCGCCGAAGGTCTCCGGATTGGGCAGACCCAAGACGCGGAACAGATAAAGCGCACGCTTGCGCGCCTCCTGCCTGGTCATCAGACCATGCTTGATCGAAGCTTCAATCACCTGATCGCCGAGCCTGTGGGCCGGATTGAAGGCGGCAGCCGCTGATTGCGCGACGTAGCAGACTCGCGCGCCGCGAATTTTTCGGATGCCGTTCTTGCCGAGCGCCAGGATATCGGTGCCGTCGAGCCGCACCTCGCCGCCGGTGATTTCTGCGCCGCCCCGGCCATAGGCGAGGGCGGAGAGACCGATCGTCGACTTGCCGGCGCCCGATTCCCCGATCAGGCCGAGGACCTTGCCCTTTAGGAGATCGAAGGAAACGTCGTCGACGATCGTCACCCGCCTTGGCGGTTCGCCCGGCGGGTAGCTGGTCGCTTCGATCTTCAGATTGCGGACGGAAAGAAGCTCAGGCATCGCCGCGCCCTCCCTTGAGGCTGGATGTGCGTTTCAGGAGCCAGTCGACGACGAGGTTGACGCAGACAGCCAGCACGGCGATCGCCGTGCCTGGCACAAGCGCTGCAGAAATGCCGAAGATAATACCGTCCTTGTTGTCCTTGACCATGCCGCCCCAATCGGCCGCAGGCGGCTGAATGCCGAGGCCGAGGAAGGAAAGCGTTGACAGGAACAGGATCGAGAAGGCGAAGCGCAGGCCGAACTCGGCAAGCAGCGGCGACAGGGTGTTCGGCAGGATTTCGCGGAAGATGATCCAGAGCTTGCCTTCACCGCGCAGTTTGGCCGCCTCGACGAATTCCATCACCGCGACGTCGAGCGCCACGGCACGGCCGAGACGGTAGACGCGGGTGGAATCGAGGATCGCCATGACGAGGATCAGGACGATGATGTTCTGCGGCAGGACGGCCAGAACCACGAGCGCGAAGATCAGCGTTGGGATCGACATCATCAGATCGTTGAAACGCGAAAAGATCGTATCGATAAGGCCGCGCGAAACGGCGGCGGTGAAGCTCAAGATGACGCCGAGCGAAAAGGAGATGATGGTGGCGGCCGACGAGACGAGCAGCGTCGTGCGCGCGCCGTAAATGAGGCGCGAAAGGATGTCGCGGCCGAGATTGTCCAGGCCGAAGACATATTGATCATCGGGCAGCTGCCAGACGTCGCCGACGACCTGGGTCTCGCCATAGGGGGCGATCCAGGGCGCGAAAGCCGCAAAGATGAAGGCGATCGCGATACCGCTGATGCCGATCCAGGCGGTGATGGGGATGTCTCGCAATCTCATCGCGGATGCCTCAGTCGGGGGTTGGCGATGATCGCGAGGATATCGGCCGTCATGTTGAGGAAGATGTAGACAGCCGCAAAGATCAGGCCGCAGGCCTGCACGACGGGCATGTCGCGCACGGTGACCGCATCGACCATGTATTGCCCCATGCCGGGATAGACGAAGACGACTTCGACAACGACGACGCCGACCACGAGATAGGCAAGGTTCAATGCGACGACATTGATGATCGGCGCGAGCGCATTGGGAGCGGCGTGCTTGACGATCGAGCGGAAGGCGCCGAGGCCTTTCAGCTCCGCCGTCTCCATATAGGCCGACGACATGACGGAGAGGATCGCCGCCCGCGTCATGCGCATCATGTGCGCGAGAACGACGAGCACCAGGGTCGCCGTCGGCAGCGCAATCGCCTTCAATCGCTCGACGAAGCCCATGCTGTCGTAGACGGT
>NZ_JACIFT010000055.1:0-2857 GCF_014197575.1 Rhizobium sp. BK538 | reverse complement strand
TGCCATCATCCACCTCTTCGCTGTGGACGTTGAATCAGCTTCGCAGCGCCGCGTCACTTCACAATCGATTCATCGATCGCAGGATCTGCTCTAGCGGCTAAGAGCGCGCCGCCCACGAAAGGCCGCGACGAAGAATGAGGCGCATGTAGGGATGATCGAACTCGCTCGCTACATGGCCAAGTGCCGAGTAGAACACGCGTCCCGAGCCGAACTGGCGCTTGAAGGCAACAGGCATTATGACGTTCCGGGCGGCCGCATCATACTCGCCTGAAAAGCTCGTCGTCGCCAGAATCTCGACCGACGGATCGTAGTGAAGATAATACTGCTCGGACCGATAGTCGAAATCGGGTACCCCTTCCATCACAGGGTCGTGCTGGCGCGTAATGCTGACGCGAAAATCGATGATGTTGCCTGGATGGGCGACCCAGGTCACCCCGGAGACATAACGGAACGGCGCGCTCTCTTTGAACGAGGTCGCAAGTGCGCCGTGATGTCCACCGAGCCCGAGACCGCCGCGCACCGCTTCCACCAAGCCATCAGCATGTGCTTTCTCGATCTTCTCGCCGGTAATGACGGGCACAAGCAGATCGGCTTTCGCGATCGCGGCTGAGCCGAAGATGCTAAGGTCGCCGGTCACCTCGACGGCAAAGCCATCCTCCCGCAACAGCTCCCCGACGCGGTGCGCGCACGCTTCAGGTTGGTGACCGCTCCAACCGCCCCAGACGATGATCGCTTTGCGCATACGCACCTCCCTTGCCAAAAGCATCGGCCGAGGAGTTCACACAGACGGCCGACCTTCTCCTTACGACAGGACGGCCGATAGAAGCCAGTGCAAGCCTTTGCCGATCACATTTTCTGACCGTAATCCGAAGCGGGAACTTTCCGACCTAAACGGCGTTGGGGGATAAAGAGAGGAGTGCTCGCCATGGGCATGAAACTGACGTTGCTTGCATTCGCATATCTCATCGTCAGCGGCCTGTTGCTCGCGACCGCCTATAAATCGACAGGGCCGATCACGACGCCCAAGACGGACAGGGTCGCGGTTTTCGAGATGGAACGCTTCGCGGGCTGACATCTCACTGCGCTATCTTGATTTCATTGCGTACCGGCGTCGTCCCGGCGATTGCCTGTGCGACAGCAGTCGCGCGCTCAATCTCCGGGGCTGTGGCAACGATGCCCGTCAGCACCACGGCATGATCGTCCAGAGTCACCTTCACATCCGCGGCATCAATCCCACCGGCTACAGCCAGGGCATTCCCCACGGCCTCCTCGAGCGCTGCGTCCTTATCCGCCCCAGTCTCCGGTTCGTAGGGCTCGCCAAAGAACGTCGGTTGCTTGAAAACCATTCTTCCTTCCTCCTGTCTCGATAGTTGCAAAACGCGGCAACTGGCCAGTTGGTTTCGCCCCGAACCACCCGACGGATGAAAGCTGCTGACATTGAGATGACTGCGTGATTTCTGCTGCGCCGCACACTTGCCGCTTATTTCAATCCCCTGTACAGCCAGAGCCAATGCAAGTGTTTTGGCGAAATCACCGATGATGGCAGGCGGAAGCGCGCCCAGGCGCCTCAGTATTTTTGGCTCAACCGGCTCGATCGGACAAAATACGCTCGACGTCGTCGAGCAATTAGGCGGACGGGACTGCTATGAGATCTCCGTCGTAACAGGCAACGAGAACGTCCGGCTTCTGGCGCAGCAGGCCAGGTCCGCGGGTGCCAAGCTTGCGGTCACGGCCAGCGACGGCAAGTATCACTCTCTGAAGGAAGAACTGTCCGGCAGCGGCATTGCCGTGGCCGCCGGCATATCCGGCCTTGCGGAAGCCGCAGACCTCGATGCGGATTGGGTCATGGCCGCCATCGTCGGCACCGCGGGACTGGCGCCGACGCTTGCCGCCGCCCGCAAGGGCGCCACGATCGCGCTTGCCAACAAGGAATGTCTGGTGTCGGCTGGCGACCTCTTTGTCGATGCCGTGGCAAAGGGCGGCGGGCGGCTGATCCCTGTCGACAGCGAACACAGCGCGATCTTTCAATCTCTGGACGAAGACCAGCGGCACGCTGTCGAACGGATCATCCTGACAGCTTCGGGTGGGCCCTTCCGCACCTGGTCACGCGCCGAAATGGCGAATGTGACCGCAGCGACGGCGCGAGCACACCCCAACTGGTCGATGGGGCTGAAGATCTCGGTCGGAAGTGCCTCGATGTTCAACAAGGCGCTGGAGATGATCGAGGCAAAGCATCTCTTCGGCGTTCATCCGCACCAGATCGAAGTGATCGTACACCCGCAATCGATCATTCACTCCATGGTCGGCTACACGGATGGATCGATCATCGCCCAGCTCGGCAGCCCCGACATGCGGACGGCGATCGGCTACGCCCTCGACTACCCGCGCCGACCGACATTGAACGTCGAGCGGCTGGATTTCGCCAAGCTCTCCCGCCTCGACTTCGAGGCGCCGGATGAAGAGCGCTTCCCGGCGCTGAGGCTGGCGCGTACGGCGCTGGAACGTGGCGGCCTACAGGGCGCCATCATGAATGCGGCCGAGGAAGTTGCGTTTCACGCCTTCGTCGAGGAGCGGATCGGCTTCCTGGCCATGGCCGACATTGCCGAAGCGGTCATGGATAAGATGATCGCAACGGGCGAGGCGAAGACGATGGACGACGTCTTTGTCGCCGATGCGGAGGCCCGCAGGCTTGCCGCGGAACTGGTAACCCTCAACGAAAAGGCCGCCTGAGGCGGCCTCACTTTCTCGGATAATGCCTTTAGGCCACGTGCCGCGCCAGGGCGCAGCGCGACCAGAGCGAATGCAGGGCATCGACGAGATGCTCGATGTCGGCGTCGCTGTGCAGCGGCGTCGGGGT
>NZ_JACIFT010000054.1:0-3270 GCF_014197575.1 Rhizobium sp. BK538 | reverse complement strand
ACCTACGGCCTTGCTGCCTATGTCCAGGGTGAGCGGGTTGCGGCCGAAGCTGTCGCGCGTCGCCTGCGTGCCGGCCAAGTCTACCTGAACAATGTTAATCTTGATCTGGCTGCGCCTTTCGGGGGCTACAAGCAGTCCGGCAACGGACGTGAATGGGGTCCGATGGCGATCGCTGAATTCCTTGAGACCAAGGCCATCATCGGTTTCCGTGAGGCAGCCTAACAGCCTGATCTGATTATGGATGCCCGGAACTCAATTGATCCGGGCAAGAACTAAACGAAATGGGTTTTCGATCATACTTCCGGGAGAGCGCGCCGGGCTTTCAGATGCTGGAGACGGTTGCAACCCTTGAAGAGCCCGAAATTGCTTATGAGGCCACGCGTCACCTTTTGCAGACCGAACCAAATTGGGTCGGACTTTACGTTGCCGGCGGCGGCATCACCGGTGTGATGCGAGCCCTGCGGGAGGATGGTGGTCCGGCAGCCAAACGCCTGGTGGTCATAGCACACGAACTCACGAATGAAACAAAAGCCGGTCTTGCTGAAGGATTGATCAAGGTCGTCCTATCTCACCCGGCAAAGCAGTTGGGGGAGACCTTGGTGCGTGCAATGGCGCAAGCTCTCGATACCGACCGATCACCGACCGTGTCGCAGCACATTGTCCCCTTCGACTTCTACACAGCGACTAATATCTAGGAAAACTGCCTGGTGATCCGTTGGCGGCCGTTGTGACATCCCCCCGGACTTTTCTCAATACTCCGCGGGCACCTCATATACTTCTGCAGCTGGATCCTCGAGGAATGAGCGCACCGTCGGTGGTAGCTGGCGCGACGATAGCGGGACAGGTCCACAGCGCGCAAGAAGTTCACGCAAGTCTGGCTCGGTGCCGACATGCCGCCAGATCATCCGCGAGGCATAGGGGAGGTTTTCCCTTCGCCAGGAAATTCCCATCGTCGTCCCACGTAGATAGACGCGCTGATACTCGTCGAATGGCAGGAGGATCGTCTGCGACAGCATGGCGTTCGGTCCGACGACACGCTGCGTGATGAAGATCCGGTTCCGATAGAAGGCCGCCAAGCCCACATATTTCGAAAACTGCTGAATGCCGCTTCCGAGGTCTCGAAGCCGCTCCATCGATTTGGCCTGCACCAATCCACCCTGCTCAATAAGGCGGCTGCACGAACAGACAACCATCCCGGGCCAGGATGGCGAACGATAATAGGTCTGAAAATAGCCGATGTGACGCCTGAGCGCGGCTAGGTTTCCGGGAAACGCTTTGAGAAGCTCTGAACCTCCGTTGATACCGAGGACGGGTTTGTGAAGTCGCTCGCGAAACTGCTTGGGAGCGAGGCCAAAGTCGGCTGCGTCAAGATCGAAATAGTTGGCGATGCGAGCCAGATTATGGGCGGAAGGCCTCGTCTGGCCGTTGATGTATCGATTGAATTGTTGCCGGTTGATATCGATTGCACGGCACAGATGCGAAATTGAACGTTGCGTTGCGCAGGCGATTTTGAGGTTCTCGACCAGGTGAGGCATCCGTAACTCCGTCTTCTCGTGAACCAGCGTAAACTCGCTTAAGGATGCGTCAAGTCGCGAAATTGCGTGAGCCGGCCCAGCCTCTACGTTCCCACTTACAAATGAAAAAGAGGGAACCGTCATGACGCATCAAAAGGATCAATCTTCGCAGCCGAAAATCGGCCGCCGCCACTTCCTCGGCGGTGCCGTCGCGCTCGGCGCCTTGCCGGCCCTCGCCTCGGGCCTCCTGATGCCGCGTGACGCACGGGCGCAGGAAGCCAAGCGTGGCGGCCATCTGAAGCTTGGCCTCAAGGGCGGCGCCACCAGCGACGCGCTCGACCCGGCGACATACAGTGCCTCGGTACTGTTCGTCATTGGCCGCCTCTGGGGCGACACACTTGTCGGATCCGATCCCAAGACTGGTGCACCCCTGCCCTCGCTGGCAACCTCCTGGACGCCGTCGGCGGATGCTTCGATCTGGACCTTCAAGATCAGGAACGATGTACGGTTTCACGACGGCAGCAAGATGACCGTCGCCGATATCATCGCGACGCTGAAGCGGCACGCGGACAAAAACTCGCAGTCGGGCGCACTTGGGCTCATGGCGTCAATTGCAGGCATTGAAGAAAAGGCGGGCGATCTCGTTCTGACGCTTTCCGAAGGCAATGCGGATCTGCCCCTCCTTTTGACCGACTACCACCTGATCATCCAGCCGAAGGGCGGCGTCGAAAAGCCGGCAGCAGCTGTCGGCACCGGTCCTTACATTCTAAAAAGCTTCGAACCCGGGGTCCGCGCCACATTCGAGAAAAACAAGGACGACTGGCGCTCCGACCGCGGCTTTGTCGACAGCGTCGAAATACTCGTCATCAACGACAACACGGCCCGCGTTGCGGCGCTTGCCTCCGGCCAGGTTCATTTCGTCAACAGTATCGACCCGAAGACAGTTCCCATGCTGCAGCGGGCACCGACTGTGAGTATCATCCGAAATGCAGGCAAGGGCTTCTACTGCTTCCTGATGCATTGCGACACGGCGCCCTTCGACAACAGCGACCTTCGTCTCGCGTTGAAATATGCCATCGATCGCCAGTCGATCCTGGACAAGGTTCTCGCCGGCTATGGAACGATCGGCAACGACTATCCGGTCAACTCCAACTACCCCCTGGCGCCGACCGATATCGAGCAACGGCCGTATGATCCCGACAAGGCCGCCTTCTACTTTAAGAAATCGGGTCTCGACCGTCCAATTCTGTTGCGCACCTCCGACGCAGCCTTCCCGGGCGCCGTGGATGCGGCGATCCTGTTCCAGCAAAGCGCGCGCAAGGCCGGGATCACGATCGACGTGAAGCGCGAACCCGAAGACGGCTACTGGACTAATGTCTGGAACAAGCAGCCCTTCTGCGCCTCCTTCTGGGGCGGCCGGCCGACACAGGATTCGCGCTATTCCACCTCCTATCTATCGACCGCCGAATGGAACGACACGCATTTCAAGCACCCTGACTTCGACAAGTTGGTATTGCAGGCGCGGTCTGAGCTCGATGAAGCCAAGCGCAAGGTGCTTTATCGACAGCTGGCTCTGATGGTGCGAGACGATGGCGGTCTGATCCTGCCCGTCTTCAACGACAACATCATGGCCTCTTCGAAGACGCTGAAGGGCTATGTCGACGATATCGGCAACGACATGTCGAACGGCTACGTCGCGACCCGCGTTTGGCTGGACGCCTGATGGCAAGGGGCGCATGCCCCTCCGATCTCCAAC
>NZ_JACIFT010000053.1:0-3335 GCF_014197575.1 Rhizobium sp. BK538 | reverse complement strand
ACGGCAACGGCTGCGGTCAACGTCATGGACGGCGGGCTCGGCAACGACACCTTCCGCTTCCTGTCGGCGGGCGCTGCCGATGGCGACACGATCCACGGGTTCCAGCCGGGCGACAAGATCGACTTTGCGGCCATCGACGCCAATACGGGCAGTGCCGGCGTGCAGCACTTCTCGCTTGCCGCTGGCGGTTCGCTGACGGCGGCCGGCCAGGTGGTGGTCACCCACGAGGTGCTGAACGGCGACGAGTTCACGGTGATCCACGGCAATGTCGACAGCAACACCGATGCCGATTTCGTGCTGATGCTGAAGGGCGACTACAACCTGACGGCCAGCGACTTCAACGGCGTCTCCTGAGGGGACGAGCGCGCCGCCCCGACCGGGTGATCCCGGTCGGGGACTTATCTGTTCAATGCGCCGGGTCCAGGCGACTGCGGCAGGGGGCTTTTGCAACATCATCCCTGGGCGCTCGGGCAATCGCGATGCCGTCGCACGATAGATGGGGCGGCGAATTGACAGGTATCCAATTCAAAATGGCGCTGATCGCGATGCTTGGACCTATGCTGGTGCCGCAAGCCATTGCCTCGATCATCACCAGTCCGAACGGCTCCGGCCAATCGATCGGAAAAAGCAAGGCTCCAGCATTTCCAAGGAACGCTGCTTTCTGATGCTCATTGATCTCGCCGAGGAACTCGACATTGGAATGACGTTTCACCATCGGCTCGACGACCGTTTCCCAGTAGGCCCGGTCGGCATTGTCGATCTTGGCGGCGATCTTCAGCTGCATGCCGACTTTTGCCGCGATCTCCATGGCGCGATCGGGTCGCTTTTCTGGCGAAATGCGGCCGAGAAACGCGAGGTAGTTGCCCTTTGGTTTTTCCGTGAAGGGCAGCAGATCGGCGGGTAGACCGTGGTAAACCGTCCCCGGGGCGTATAGAACGCGGCATCCGGTCCCGCCCCGGATCGTGCCCGCCAAGGTCGTGCGCACCGCGCTTCAGGATGCAGCCTCCGTCGCCGGCCTGCTGGTGACGACGGAGGCTATGATCGGCGAAAAACCGAAGAAGGAAGCCGCTCCGACGATCTCCGCCGGCCATACCGCTCGCGATTGACGCCGCTCTGGGCCGCCGTGAAGGCTTCAAGGTATTCGGTACCGACTACGAGACCGCGACGGCACCTGCGTCCGCGACTACATCCACGTGCTCGACCTTGCCGATGCGCATGTCCGCGCCGTGGAGCATCTGATGCGGGGTGGGGAGTCGGTCGCGCTCAATCTCGGCACCGGCACGGGAACAACGGTGAAGGAGTTGCTCGGCGCCATCGAACGCGTGTCCGAGCGGCCGTTTCCTGTGGAGTATGTCGGTCGCCGCGAGGGCGACTCGCACACGCTGGTTGCCAACAATGACAAGGCGCGGGAGATTCTCGGCTGGACACCACAATATGATTTGTCTCAAATCATCCGCTCGGCGTGGAACTGGCACGCGAAATCAAACCAGCACTGAAATTGTTACAAATGCCGTTGACCCGGATCTGGCGAGCAACAGGTCTTCATGCCCCCTTCGACAATACTGAAAGCTTTCGCCGAAACGGCACATCAAATACGAGATACACAATAGCCGACAGTCCGACGATAAAAACGGTTCCTACGACGATGACGGTGACCTGTCCCACCCAGGACAAATGAAGCTCAGTTGCGACAAAAGAGATTGCGCGAACCAGCGGATAGTGAACGGCGTAAACGGGATACGATAGATTGCCACACCACATTGCCACGCGCCGGGTCGCGGGGCCAAGCTTTGCACTAAGGCTGAAAAACACGACAGCCGGCATTATCACAGCAATACAAATTGCATCGAGCTCGGCCTTTGGAAGTCCTAGATCGGGAAGGAGCAAAATGGTGATCAAAACGATTGTCGCCAACGCAAAGCACTTGCTGGGTGCAAAATCGCGGTGTTTGTAAATCAGCAGGCCGATCGAAAATGACCAGATTACTCGCGGAAAGCCGTACCAGAATTCGCTCGGACGAAAACCAAAGTTGGCGTTGCCGGTCCTCACAATGGCTAACAGGAGCACAATCCCGCTGGCAGCGAGGACAAGCCACATCGCTGCTTGACCTATTCGTGCGCGTGCCCACATGGCGAATGCGATATTCACAAAAATCTCGAAGAATAGCGACCAGGTCGGGGTGTTTAGCGGGAAGACGGTTTGTTCCAAGGTTACAGTGTGCAGCATAGAGGTCTGCAATAAGGGAATCGCGGTGATGCCAAAGACGAATGCGATCGCGATATCAGTTAAATGTTGAAGCTCGTCACTGATCTCAGGCCTACCAAGCTCGATGAACGCAGCAATTGACGTGCCCACAAAAATCAGCGGGAGAAGCCTGATTAATCGCTTTCCGGTAAAGCCGCCCACAGGGAGGTTTCCGCTCTCCAGTGGCTTCCAATATGCACCGGCAATCACGAATCCGCTCAGAACGAAAAAGAAATCAACGGCAAGATAAGCATTTGGGGCAACATACGGCAGCTCGAGGCGCGTCACGAAGTGTTTGAGAACAACAACCAATGCCGCAACGCCGCGCAAAAGGTCCAGCCCAGCGTAGCGGTGGCTTTTCGATTCACCAGTTTCAATTGGCGCCAACAAATCTCGGGTTCTTGCAAAGTAACGGAGCCAGTGCATTGGGTCGTGCCTCTTCCGTTCTGATAGGAAAAACTAACTGTGCTCGATCGTTTGGGGACGCACGCCTTCATTCATCGACGCGACCGATTTTGAGGCGTCGAGGAAAGACCAAAGCCTGTGGTAGTGGTTGTCGGCTCAACTCGCATGGTGCCTCCAGGTCAAAGAAGCGCCTTTCTCGCTCAAGCTGAACAAGAAAGCGCGGGAGCTTCGAGCCACGATCAGACGTGGTGGACGTTGGGCCCATGTCTTCAAGTAAGTCCATTTGCTTGCCGTTGCCTCCGTCTCGTATAGAAAATCACCGTCTGGCCTGATCAGCTGCGGCCGAACTCGTCGACGATGCGGATGATATCGTCCTCTCCGAGATAGGATCCGGTTTGGACTTCGATCAGCTCGAGCATGATCTTGCCGGGATTGGCGAGGCGATGGACTTCACCAAGCGGAATGTAGACGGATTCGTTTTCCCTGAGCATCTGCACGTTCTCGCCGATGGTCACCTCGGCCGTACCTTTGACGACGACCCAATGCTCGGAACGGTGATGGTGCTTCTGCAGCGACAGTTTCTTGCCCGGTGTGACGAAGATGCGTTTGACTTGGAAGCGGTCGCCGTTCAGCACCGATGTATAGCCGCCCCAAGGCCGGTAAGAGGTCGGATGCGTCTCGGTGAG
>NZ_JACIFT010000052.1:0-3574 GCF_014197575.1 Rhizobium sp. BK538 | reverse complement strand
CCTGGCCGCCGCAATTAGCACCCATAAGCCACACCGCATGGCTTCAAAGCGGCCACCAAGCGGAACCCAAACGCGCTGCAAGCACTAGAAAACCAACCGTTTATGGACGGGCACTAGCTAGTACTAGTTTTTGGTGGAGTGACCTTGCCATGGGAAAGTTTCTATCAAGCATTGGTTCACTGGCGTTCTTACTATCAGGCATAAACGCATATGCCGTGGACCTTCCAGCAGGTGCCAAGAAGGTCACGATGGACGAGTTCAAAGCCTTTGCTGACGGCAAGCATGTAAGGGTCGAGATTTTCGATCTGGAGAAGCCCGTGACCGCCGATCTGGTATGGAGTTGGAAGAAGGGCACTATCACCGGTAAGGCCAACGTCGACGGGAAAATGATGGACGTGAAGACCAAGCTTACCTTCAAAGATGGCAAAGCTTGCTCGAACGGAAAGGGCGAGAAGCCAAGTTGCCACTCCATATATATCGACGGGAACAAGTTCTATGAAGTTCGCGATGACATGAAGGTTCATGCTGTCTCAACGGTCGGGTAATCTACCGTCTGAGATTAGGGGCACTCGCTGTCTATTGTAAGTGGGGCGACGACCCTTCGTGCCCCGGAAGCGGCTATTGCACCGCCTCGCCAACCCATAAGGTGATCGCCTGCTACTAGACGATAAGCCTCGGATCGGCAGTCTGCTACTGGCTGCTCGAAAAGGCCTCGGCAACGTCGGCACCGGCTTTAACGAAAACAGCGCGGCGTCGCTCCGCAGCATGCTGGATCGCATCGCGTCAGGAAGCGGCCGCCGGTAGATTACGATGGGCGGCGAAATAACATTGTTTGGGTCCAGCCCACCCTGATCGCCGAGGTCGAGCATCGAGCCTGGACGCATGATGGAAAGCTTCGGCACGCGCTGCAGCAATCAACTCTATTCGTGGTTGGCTCGCTGCATTGTCACGAACGACATCGAGGATGCCGAGCAGCGCTTCCTTTCCTGCCACAGCCAAAGCCAGTGTAATCCGCCCCGGCGCTAAAGCTGAGCGATGCCCTATGCTATCTACGGTATGTCCCTGTGCAAACGGGATAAGCCATTAATATTTTGGAATCATCGCAATCTCTTCGGCGACCATTGCCTTTTTCATCGGATAGCTTACGCCAACCTTGTGAAGAACGATGCTTCTCGGCGTCTCGGGAATTAGCGGTGACACCGAGTTCCTTCTCAAGGACTTCAGCTCTGCCGCCAAGGAAGCGCTCGATCCGTTCTGCTTCAGAATTGCGGGTGAGACCGGCCGTCTAGCGGTGTCGATAGGCGGCGGGAGCCCATGGAGGGAGCTTTCAACGATCGCCCTTCGCCAAAAGCCGAGTTCTCGCCGTAGTCGCGTCTATAGGCGATCGTCGTCCTCGAGCTGGCCGGGACTCAGGGCCCAGTCCTTGACCGACCGCTTCAGACCTTCCTCGAACCGAAGAACAAACCTGCCATTCGATGCACTGATCACGACCGGCGCCTTCATGGCCGCATCAAGGGCGGGTGCAGGATTAGCTTCGAACTCTTCCCGAGTGCAGAAGTCGCGGATCGGAAGCCGATATTTGCTCATGCAATAGAATCTCTGACGGGTTGCATCTTTGTTTTTGACGCCAGCCTCAATCTACTGTTTCTTTTCGCCCAGAGCAATTTGCAGATTTTCATTGTAGTCATTTTCTTTTCTGGACTCGTGATGTTGCCTAGCAACCGTGGCCGCGAACTTGGGGCCAGACCTTTGCTGCTCCTGGACACGAACATCCTGGCCGCTCGCGCCAGGAAGCGGCCGCCGGTCGGCTTGAGAGAGTGGCTGGCCGAGGCGAGCGAGACAGTCGACTTCTGCATCTGCTTTCCGGTCATGGTCGAAATGAAGCGTGGCCTCCTGCTCTCGTCCGACGCCGCGCAGTCCAGACGCATCCGCGATATGATAGAAGAAGTGCTGCAGGCGGATTTCCTCTACATCGGCACCGAGGGCTCGGCCGACATTTATGCTGAGATGCTCTCCGTGAACGCGCTAAAGCACCTTTGGCATGTTCAGCCCCACACCAAGCATCGCAGGATAGGTCACGACCTTCTAATTGCAGCGATCTCGATCAGCTACGGCATCCCCCTCGTCACGTCGGACTGCGACTACGGCCTGATCGATCGGTATTTCAAACTTCCCGGTGTATTCGATCCTCTCGCGGGTATGGGCGGTCGATCCTTGTTCGGCCGTCTGTACGAGATGGTGGCGCATGAAACGAGGGATCCCGCGTTCGATCCCATTCGCGACATCATGAAGGACGTCGCGATTAGGTCGCTTCCGCTCGGCCCCGGCGACGAATTCTTTGGCCCTGTCACCGAACGGCGACTTCATTCCGTACAGTCGGCGTCCAAGCAGTTCGACGTTCACCCGAAGCGTCTTTACAAGCTCCTGGTCAATTCCGGCACCGTCGACCCGAGGGGCCCGAAGAACACCTTCGAACGGATCCTCGTCGATGCCGCGGCGATGGAGCAGTTCGCGAGCGATGCGAAGGCGACGATCGACGTCAAGGAAACGAAGGACCGTCTCGGCCTGACGCGTCTCTGGTTTGAGGAGCTTGTGAGCGGAGGCGAACTGGTTCCATACGGAGGTGCCGGTGACGACAGTGAGGTCTCCAAGCGGGTTGATCGCCGTTTCCAGATCAGTCAAGCCGATGAGCTACTCGGCAAGCTGCGCTCGGCGATTACCACCGAGGCGATAGACAACATGGCGGATATCAGCTCGGTGCGCCGCCAGGCGAACTGCACCCTGCGCGAAATCTTCGATCTGCTTTTGGGCGGCCACCTCGAACGCGTTGCAACTGTTGCTCCGGAGTCGACCTTTGTCGACATCCGTCTCGACCCGGAAGAGGTCAAGTCGAAGACGCGGTTGGAGGATCATCATGGCTGCTTCACTCTTCGGGAAATCGAGAAGCTTCTTCCGGCCGCCAGCCGGATTGTGAAAGCTCTCATCGTGGACGGTCACCTGACCTCGAAGAAGGTTCGCAATCCGGTGAAGCGGGCGCTTCAAACAGTGGTCGAGCCAAAAGCTTTGTCACAATTCACGTCAACATACGTATCAATTGGGAATATCGCGACGGCACTTGGAACAAGGACCTGGAGCCTTCAGAACCGGTTTGAAGCAGCAGGAGTCTGGCCCGCCTTCGAAGCGGCTGGAACATCATTTTATAAGGCGTCAGATCTCGATCGATTGTAGTTGTTGACGTGATTAGCACCGTTTGAGGCCGGGTTTTGATCCCGGCCTTTTCTTTTGGCCTGCGACTTGGCCGGTTTTTGCTTCCAGCCCGGCCAGTTTCGGTTCGGGATTTGGCTTTCGATGACCAAAAATCAATGGGTTACAGACACATTGGCCAGGAATTGGTCCGTTTTCTCACGACTGACTGTAGTTAGTAGCGCGCCACTAGGTTCGCCACTGCGCCATTCAAATGTCACTAAAGTGACCTTTTTGGCGGATCGTGCCCCGGGAGGTGGTGTAGGTCCTGAGGTTTAGGCGGCCATCAGTGTTTTCCATTTAGGGTCGGGTTGTTCAAGACCAACCTGAT
>NZ_JACIFT010000051.1:0-4542 GCF_014197575.1 Rhizobium sp. BK538 | reverse complement strand
ATCTTCATCCATGATTTGGTGTCCACCTATTTTGGTGGACACTTCATGCCTCAGAGCGCTGCGCCTCAAAAGGCGCACCGAAATTCGCGCTTACGGATCTCAAAGCGTGCAATGTCGTTCCACCGGCTGTAAAGCTAACCGCGGGCTGAGGTCCGACACTCTTCAAGGCCGGTGACGTAAGCGACGATAAAAAATCGCCCGCTCGAAAGGCGGGCCAGGCAGGAGGTGGCTAACAGGAGGACAACTCCGATACAAGGCGTATTCGAAACCACTAAAGCAGACAAATACGAAACGATGCATGTTTCAGCTGGCCATCGATGATTTAGTCCGTTTCTAGAAGTGGTGCTCCAATCAAAAGCTGATCGAGATTGCCAGTGCTCGTATCATCGGTGTTGGAGCGTGATCAGGCGTAACCTCGCACCATCCCGCGAATGGTTGCCACTACTTGTCGGCTTTCGTACGGTTTGGCGATATAGCGCGTGCCCGAAGGCAGGTCCCTGCCCGAAACCGCATGCTCTCCCGACGTTAGCAGAATTCTCACAAACGGCCATCGACGTTCCACCAGTCTTGCAAGAGCGACCCCATCAAATCCCCCAGGCATTCGAATATCGCTCAATACGGCTTCGATGTTCATATTTGCTTCGAGCTCCCGCAGCGCCTCGGTGGCGTTACGCGCTTCGATCACAGTCATCGCGGCATCCTCAAGTTCCGCGCGCAGTGCCGTCCGCACCGACAACTCGTCGTCCACGATGAGGATCGTAATGGCGTTCCTATCTAACTTTCCCATCTGCCACCTAATGAATTTGAGTTTTCACGAGCACGATCTGATGTCCGGGCGAAGAGCACTTCGCTGTTTTCAGCGCCCTGACGTCTGGCCACGAGCAGCACATGCCAGCGCAAGTCGCTGATATTGGGCTTTGACGTCCTCGTCGGTGGCAAGGCGGTACGATGCGCGCTTAACTTCGACCAGAACACTCCTTGCACTGGAGATTTCAACCGATGAAGACGTGGCCGAGCTCAGGATCGAAGCAGCAAACAGGGCCATTTCATCAACACTCTTGGGGCAGTCTAGGTCATTGGTATTCATCAATTTTCTCCTTCATGATCGCAGGGATTGAACTTCCAGGTCTTCAGGCTCTCCAACCGACGCTTTTTTCGTCCCGGCTGGACGTTCCTCGTCATGCCCGCTTTGGCCGCCTGGCCTTAAGGTCGTGCTTTGTCGCCCGACTATTCTCGAAAGAGCTATCGACGGACGTTCGACGATCACGAACAAGATCGTTGCGGCAATGAGACTGAGCGTCGGGGCAATGATAAGGAAGGTGCCGTCGCCTATTTCGCCCCCCGCCAGTCGCAATACCGCCAGCGAAACAGGCATGTGAACGAGATACAGTGAATAGGATATTTTTCCCAGAAACTGGATCGGTGCCAACTCTAGCCCTTGCTTCAACGGCTCGATGCGCAAAATGCAGTAGATCGCGCAACCCGCCGCCAGACTTAGGAGGAGGTCGCTATGGGTAAGAATGCCTCCAAGCCAGAACGCAAGGAGAGCGAACACAATGAATAATGTGAAGCGCCGAGCTCCGTTTACCGACCAACTCCCTTCGCTTTGATGCAGGCAATGGCAGATCACGCACCCGAAAAGAAACGACCCCAGATAGTGGAGTGTCGCCAGTAGCGAACCAAGCGGCGTCTCCCCATAGAAAACTGGGTTTGGTAGCCCGAACAGGGACAGTGAGATCGACGAAAAAGCGTAGAGGAGAAAAATCAGGATGATATTGCTGTGAAGCGAATATCGCTTGAGCGAATACATGAACAAGGGGATGAAGAGCCCGGCCCGCATTTCGTATACGAGGCTCCACAATGGAGGATCCAGGTCCGTGTCCGTTCGACTGACGCCGATTAGCAAGATGTGTCGCGCCAACAGTTCGACGTTGATCGGAAGCTTCCATAAGTCGACAAACGCGCCAGAGAGCATCTCGACGGGCAGGTCCGGCGTCACCACGCGAAGCACGGTTGCGGTCGCGACGACGGCTGCCACGCTCGGCACAAGACGCACCAGCCGGCCCAGCTGAAACCGCCAGTATGAATTGTTCTTCCCCAGGGTGTAGCGAATGGCGAGAGCAAACCCACTGAGAACAAAAAAGAAGATGACGCTTAGGTGACCGAGCGTAAGGAAAGCCTTCAACGCGTTCAACTGCAGAGGCGACAGGTCATAGTGGCGATATGCCCTCGATAGGCCGTGGCACAGCACTACCACAAAGGCGGCAACGCCGCGTGCACCGTCGAGGGCATGATATCGCGGTGTATTCGTTGTCATAACAAATCCCCCTGATGGATCACACGCCGATAGCTTGCCTTTGATCAAGGAGCCCTGCCCGGCAGCAGCCCCTTCACATCGTCATGTTCAGTGCCCCCAGGACCTTTGGCCCAAACCTCTGTTCGCCTGCGACGCTCCAGTGGTCGGCATCGATGAAGTAGACATTCTGGCAGTCGACAAGATCCAGTCGCGCATTGAAATTCAGCGCGTTGATCGTCGACACGTAGGATATTCGCCTTTCGCGGGCCAACTCGTGGACTGTTTGGTCAAGGCGCGTATAGGACGGGACCACAAAGGAATTGGGCAGATCAGTCGAGCCGTCGCAGCCGTTTGCAACAAGCTGGTTATGTGTGACGTGCGGATCTATCCACGGACCTGACCAAACGACATTCACGTGACTCGCAAGCTTGCCGAGATAAGTCAGCGTCAGGTCGATACGAGATTGGCTGACGGGGAACGGTCGGTCGGTGTAGCGTTGGAACATGTCCCGACTGCCGATGGCTCCGTCCGGGGCATCGAGAAGATAAAAACCTGCCTGCATGTAGATGACTCTATCTATCGAACCAGCGTTCGTTGTGACGAAGTCCAACAATTCACCATAGAAGCATTGGGGATTGGATTCGACCGCTCGGCAAAAGCCCTTGTTTATCCCTATGACAAACGGCCGACCTGAAAGCGGCGCGATCGCGTCGAACAGGTTACCGGCATGCGAATCACCGACAATTATGGTTGCGGTGCCATGCTCTTCGGCACAATCGGCAAATTGGCGACGGAAGATCTCGTTAAGCTTACCCGTGCGAAACACGCATTCAGTGAACTTGTTGCTGTCGGCGACCTTATCGATGCGACCGCGTTCCTCCAGCAGATTTCGATAGACGACCGCCTGCTGAGGCGAAAGCCGTGCAAGCGTCCACGAGGGGAAGCCTGCGTTCAGGTGCGCCACTGCGCCAAGTGATATCAGAATAAGACTGCCACATGCGGCTGAAGCAAAGACCGTACGTGACCGATAGCGGGCCCTTCGGAATGGTTGCTCGACAAGCTTCCAGGAAATCGCTGCCAACACAAAGCTCAGCGCGATCAGCCCCACCATCTCGAGGCGAGATGGCTCAACGACGCGGGCATATCTGTACAGGGCAAATATGGGCTGGTGGACCAGATAGAGACTGTAGCTGATCAGGCCGACCGCGACCGCAACCGGCGAGCCGAGGACCCTGCCGATCAAATTAGAGGGCTGTGCGAAGCGAATGACCAGAACGGCCCCGCAAACCGGAAGCAATGCCCATCGCCCCGGAAATGGAGTCTCGAGATCGAGACTAACGATGGCATAGGCAATCAGCAGAAGACCAACCGCCGCGCCTGTCGACGCGACACGTCCGGCCGGGCGCGCGCGTCCTGTCTCATAAAGCGCAAGGAGCGCACCTGCTGACAGTTCCCATGCTCGAAAGGGCAGAAGGAAGAAAGCGCTTGCTGGAAATCGCAAGGAAGCAATCTCGGCTGCCGCAAAGCTTGCGGCGGTCAAAAAGGCGATGACTGCAAACTGGTTTCGTCGGCCCCGCTTGGCAAGGACAGCCAGAAGCAGAGGAAAGAGGACGTAGAACTGCTCTTCCACTGCGAGCGACCAGGTGTGCAGCAGCGGCTTGAATTCTGCATTTGGCGCAAAGTAATTGGTCTCATGCCAGAACAAGACGTTCGACATGAAGGTGAGCGTTGCGATGACACTTTGTCCGAAGTCCTTAAGATCGTCAGCGTAAAGGACAAACGCAGCGGCGATCGCCGAGACGATGATAGTGGCAAAAACTGCGGGATAAATGCGTCGAATACGACGATTATAGAAGCCGACGACCGAAAGGCTGCCTTGCTCGATCTCCTTCAGCAAAATACCGGTGATGAGGTATCCGCTGATCACGAAGAAGATGTCAACACCGACATACCCCCCGCTAAAGGGATAGATCGCGGCATGAAAGAAGAGAACCGGAACAACGGCGATTGCTCTTAACCCGTCAATCTCTGCGCGATAGTTCATCGGACGACCTCCACTTCGCGATCGAGTTCGCTACGTGCTTCCAGATACCAGTCGACAAAAGCCTTCACGCCGACATCCAGTGTCGTCTCCGGCTTGTAGCCGGTCAGAGCCAGCAGCAAATCGGGGCTGGCGAAGGTGCGCGGCACGTCACCCTTTTGCATTGGCAGCATCTTGCGTTTCGCCGATTGGCCAAGTGCCTTTT
>NZ_JACIFT010000050.1:0-2500 GCF_014197575.1 Rhizobium sp. BK538 | reverse complement strand
CAGGCTGGAAAGCTTGGCCGTAGTGGGTGACAGCCCCGTACGCGTAGATACCATGATTGTCCTAGAGTAGGGCGGGACACGAGAAATCCTGTCTGAACATGGGGAGACCACTCTCCAAGCCTAAGTACTCGTGCATGACCGATAGCGAACAAGTACCGTGAGGGAAAGGTGAAAAGCACCCCGACAAGGGGAGTGAAATAGAACCTGAAACCGGATGCCTACAAACAGTCGGAGCCCGCAAGGGTGACGGCGTACCTTTTGTATAATGGGTCAACGACTTAGTGTAACAAGCAAGCTTAAGCCGGTAGGTGTAGGCGAAGCGAAAGCGAGTCTGAATAGGGCGATTTAGTTTGTTGCATTAGACCCGAAACCGAGTGATCTAGCCATGAGCAGGTTGAAGGTTGGGTAACACCAACTGGAGGACCGAACCCGCATCTGTTGCAATAGATTGGGATGACTTGTGGCTAGGGGTGAAAGGCCAATCAAACTCGGAAATAGCTGGTTCTCCGCGAAATCTATTTAGGTAGAGCGTCGACCGAATACCCCCGGGGGTAGAGCACTGGATGGGCTATGGGGACTCACCGTCTTACTGATCCTAACCAAACTCCGAATACCGGGGAGTACTAGTCGGCAGACACACGGCGGGTGCTAACGTCCGTCGTGAAAAGGGCAACAACCCTAACCTCCAGCTAAGGTCCCCAAGTCATGGCTAAGTGGGAAAGGATGTGAGGATCCCAAAACAACCAGGATGTTGGCTTAGAAGCAGCCATCATTTAAAGAAAGCGTAACAGCTCACTGGTCTAAATAAGGGTCTTTGCGCCGAAAATGTAACGGGGCTGAAGCCATGCACCGAAGCTGAGGATGTGTAGCAATACACGTGGTAGCGGAGCGTTCCGTAAGCTGATGAAGGGAGACCCGTGAGGGCTCCTGGAGGTATCGGAAGTGCGAATGTTGACATGAGTAACGATAAAGAGGGTGAGAGACCCTCTCGCCGAAAGACCAAGGGTTCCTGCTTAAAGTTAATCTGAGCAGGGTTAGCCGGCCCCTAAGACGAGGCGGACACGCGTAGTCGATGGGAACCACGTTAATATTCGTGGGCCTGGTGGTAGTGACGGATTGCTCAACTTGTGAGGTCTTATTGGATTGATCTTGCAGGGACGCGGTTCCAGGAAATAGCTCCACCGTATAGACCGTACCCGAAACCGACACAGGTGGTCAGGTAGAGTATACCAAGGCGCTTGAGAGAACTATGTTGAAGGAACTCGGCAAATTGCACGCGTAACTTCGGAAGAAGCGTGACCCCATGATACGCAAGTATGGTGGGGTGGCACAGACCAGGGGGTAGCGACTGTTTATCAAAAACACAGGGCTCTGCGAAGTCGCAAGACGACGTATAGGGTCTGACGCCTGCCCGGTGCTGGAAGGTTAAGAGGAGAGGTGCAAGCTTTGAATCGAAGCCCCAGTAAACGGCGGCCGTAACTATAACGGTCCTAAGGTAGCGAAATTCCTTGTCGGGTAAGTTCCGACCTGCACGAATGGCGTAACGACTTCCCCGCTGTCTCCAACATAGACTCAGTGAAATTGAATTCCCCGTGAAGATGCGGGGTTCCTGCGGTCAGACGGAAAGACCCCGTGCACCTTTACTATAGCTTTACACTGGCATTCGTGTCGGCATGTGTAGGATAGGTGGTAGGCTTTGAAGCGGGGACGCCAGTTTCCGTGGAGCCATCCTTGAAATACCACCCTTATCGTCATGGATGTCTAACCGCGGTCCGTTATCCGGATCCGGGACAGTGTATGGTGGGTAGTTTGACTGGGGCGGTCGCCTCCGAAAGAGTAACGGAGGCGCGCGATGGTGGGCTCAGACCGGTCGGAAATCGGTCGTCGAGTGCAATGGCATAAGCCCGCCTGACTGCGAGACTGACAAGTCGAGCAGAGACGAAAGTCGGTCATAGTGATCCGGTGGTCCCGCGTGGAAGGGCCATCGCTCAACGGATAAAAGGTACGCCGGGGATAACAGGCTGATGACCCCCAAGAGTCCATATCGACGGGGTTGTTTGGCACCTCGATGTCGGCTCATCGCATCCTGGGGCTGGAGCAGGTCCCAAGGGTTTGGCTGTTCGCCAATTAAAGCGGTACGTGAGCTGGGTTCAGAACGTCGTGAGACAGTTCGGTCCCTATCTGCCGTGGGTGTAGGAATATTGACAGGATCTGTCCCTAGTACGAGAGGACCGGGATGGACATATCTCTGGTGGACCTGTTGTCCTGCCAAGGGCATAGCAGGGTAGCTACATATGGAAGGGATAACCGCTGAAGGCATCTAAGCGGGAAACCCACCTGAAAACGAGTATTCCCTATCAGAGCCGTGGAAGACGACCACGTTGATAGGCCGGGTGTGGAAGCGCAGCAATGTGTGAAGCTTACCGGTACTAATAGCTCGATTGGCTTGATCGTTCTCATTGATCAATGCTCATCTCAAGGCAAGCGCCAAAGCGCTTGT
>NZ_JACIFT010000049.1:0-10978 GCF_014197575.1 Rhizobium sp. BK538 | reverse complement strand
CTGGCATCGGCCGCTATCTGACCTTTTACAATACCCGACGTCCACATTCATCCCTTGACCGGCAGACGCCGGATCAGGCTTACTTCAACGCGCTGACCCCAATGATGGTGGCGGCATAATCGAGGCGGAAATCCACTTAGCGAAACGCCGCAATCTGTTCAGACAAACCGAGCCAGCTCTCCCGCTCCGTCATGGCGGACTGGGTAGGTCGCGTATTCAATCAGCACTTGCTGAAGTTTCGTTCAAACACAACATTTCTCTCGGACAGAAGTTGGATGTTTTCGTTCGCGAATTCGACCGGCTCGACGAGCCTTATATACGAGAATATTGGCATCGAAAGTTTGCCGATGGATTGGAGTGGCCAACAACCAATTAGAATATTTCAACAAGCAAGGTCGTTGTGAGCAGGCCTCCGAGCTCAACGTCGCCTCGGCGCTGACGGCCGGCACCGATGTGACGCTCACGGCGCGGGAGACCGACCTCAATGTCATCGGCTCCACCGTCAAGGCTGGACAGGACATCACACTCGATGCCGCCCGCGCCGCATTTCTTCGCTGCGTTCGAGTGAATCCACGACCTCCACAGGTGTCTTCATGATAATCTCACGATGCGGGAACGGGATTGAAATACCGGCCGCCTTGAACGCATCCCACAATGCCATCAGGACCTGACCGCGGACATTGGTCAGCCCGTTGCTCGGGTCGGAGATCCAGAATCTCAGTTTGAAGTCGAGCGACGATGAACCAAATGCGGTCATCCAACAGACCGGCTGGGCGTGGGCACTGGCAACGCGCGGAATGGTCTTCGCAGCTTCGGCCGCAATGCGGGCAACCTCGTGTGGGTCGCTGTCGTACGAGGTGCCAAAATCGACCTCGATGCGGACATACTCGCTGGAAAAGGACCAGTTGACGACCTGCTGAGAAATAAAATCTTCGTTCGGGATCAGGTACTCTTTCCCATCTCTCGTGATAACGGAGACGAAACGGGAGCGTAGGTCGCGGATCGCGCCGAAGGTTTCTCCAAGCGTAATCGTGTCGCCCGGTTTGATCGACTTATCGAGAAGGATGATGATTCCGGAAATGAAGTTGGAGACCACTTTCTGCAGGCCGAAACCGATGCCGACGCCGACGGCACCCGAAAAAATCGTGAGGGCTGTCAGGTCGATGCCTGTCGCAGAGAGGGCGACCGCAATCGCCAGACCGATCAAGCTGATCTTGATGAGCTTGCTGATGAGGACTTTTAGCGATGGTGTGAGATCCGCAGAGTTCTGTATCCAATGGGATGACATGCTACCGATCAGAACGGCCAGCCAGACCAGCGCGGCAGAAAGGACGATGGCCTTCAAGACCAGCAACATCGAAAGACGGGCAGCACCGAGGTTGACGGCAACGCCATCAAGGGCGGTGAGGATCGCCTGATCCAGCCCAAGTGCGTACAGTGCAAAATAGAACCAGCCCGCGACCGCAACGACCCTTGCGAGCATTTGGTTTCTGATTATGCGCGTCAGCACCGCGATCACAAACCACGCCGCCACGAGCGTAAGCGCTATGCCCACCAGCCACCGGTACGAGGGCCATCCGAATCGCGACAGGATCACATCGGCGATCCAGAGCCATACGATCAAGAAGAGCCAGCGCAGCCGCCTCATGAAGGCGATGATGACGCGGAGCAGATCGGGGTTTCCTTTGATCGTGCGCGCGCGGGTCTCCAATGCAGGCTCTATCCGTTTTGCCAGGAAACCGCAAAACAGGTAGCCCGCTACAACCACGACGGCCTGATAGACCGTCCACTCGTTCAGAACGACGGTTTGCAGCCAGTATCCAGTCGCATTGACCGTTTCTTGAAAATCCATCGCCTTTCTCGTCAAAATTTCTGCAGGAACAACCCGCGGCATCCAGTTCTCTCAAAACCGAATGCGCTGACATTATTGAAAACTCGAATGAGACAAGGATGGTTCCTGCCCCCCCGGCAAAGCCATGGGAACTGGGACGACGACCGGACACCGACGCTCGCCACGGTCGGGTTTGCGTCGACCAACTATGCTGTGGAGAAGAGAACAAAACGCGAATATGTTCTGGCGCGAATCCCAGCGTTGCCTTATCAATCAGGCGCAATGGATGAGGTTCCAACTTGACCTATCGCTTCCTGCACACGGCTGACATTCACCTCGACTCGCCGTTGAGAACGCTCGCGCTGCGTAATCCCGAACTATCCGAGCTTATTGGATTAGCGACGAGGCGTGCGTTCGTACGGATCATCGATCTCTGCCTTGAAGAACGAGTCGACGCGCTTGTGCTGGCGGGCGATCTATATGACGGCGATCAGACGTCCATGAAGACGGCACGCTTCCTAGCGGAGCAGCTCCGTCGACTGCATGAGGCCGGGATCAGAACCTTCCTCATCCGGGGCAATCACGACGCCCTGTCGAAAATCACGACGGAACTGGTGATGCCCGACAGCGTGAAGGTTTTCGGAGCGGCTGCAGAAGTCGTAGCGATAGATCGCGCTCCTGGCGAGTTTCCGGTCGCAATTCACGGTCTCAGTTTCGCCAAGCCGCACGCGCCCGAAAGTCTGCTGCGGCACTACGCCATTCCGCTGCCCGATACGGTCAACATCGGTGTCATGCATACAAGCCTCGGCGGATCCGAGAAGCACGATCCTTATGCTCCATGCAGCGTCGCCGATCTTCAGCAGAGTGGTTTCCGCTATTGGGCGCTTGGCCACATTCACAAGCGGTCGATCGTTGAGGATCTATCATCAGCGATTGTCATGCCTGGCATGCCGCAGGGAAGGGACATCAATGAAGATGGTCCGAAATCCATCTCCCTGGTGACAATAAGGGACGACCGCTCCATCGATATCGAGGAGCGTCAGACGTGCGTCGCCCAGTTCGAGAGGCTCGTCGTTAATGTCACTGGTGTCAACGAATGGAAGGACTTGGTCGAGAGAATTAATGTAGAACTGGAGCGGATGCGTGGAACAGTTTCCGCTGACCATCTGGTCGCCCGCATCCATCTCACTGGAACCAGCGTGCTTTCCTGGCGGATGCGGCGGGATGCGGACCTGCTACGGACCGAAATGGAGACGCGTGGATCGATCATTGGCAAGACGTGGATCGATAAGGTGCAGATCGCAACTTCCCCAGCGGGGGAAGGCGATGGCGTGTCGTGCGATGCACTCGCAGAGCTCGCAACAATTATCAAGCAGGAAGTCGACGGTTCGACGGGATACCGCGCCGAGTTGCGCGAGATCGCGGAGGAACTTAGAGGTCAATTACCCTCGGAGCTTCGCGACATCTTTGGGGCCGACCGGGACGCCTTCGAGAACATGCTGACCAACTTCGGCCGGGAGGGGTCGGCGAGCGTGCTGGCCCGCCTGAGAACGCGCGAGGCCGAGTAGATGCGCCTGAACCGCCTCGATCTCACCCGATATGGAAAGTTCACCGATGGGGTGCTCGATTTCGGCGACAAGCCGCACGGGTCGCCTGACCTGCATGTCGTCTACGGCCCGAACGAAGCCGGCAAATCGACATCCCTGGACGCCATTCTCGATCTGATATTCGGGATAGGAACCACGAGCCGGTACGGCTTCCTGCATCCATACCCGACAATGCGGATAGGCGCGAACGTCACCGTAGCGGGGATCGATCGGGAGTTCGTACGCATCAAGCGGCCCCAGAACAGCTTGCTTGACAGCGAGGATCGGCCTCTGGCGGAAACGCTCATCAAGGCTGACCTAGGCGGCATCGATCGCGACGCCTTCAGCACGATGTTTTCCTTGGACGACGACACACTGGAGAAAGGCGGCGAGGGGATTCTGGCGAGCAAGGGCGATCTTGGCCAGCTTTTATTCTCGGCCAGCGCTGGTTTGTCTGAGCTCAGCCGGGAGCTGCTGTCGATCCGAACCGAAGCGGACGGCTTCTACAAGTATCGCGCGCGAAGCGGCGTGTTGTCTGACCTCAAAGCAAGGCTGATCTCGCTCAAGACCGAGCGTGAGGCGCTGGACGTACAGGCAAGCGATTATGCTCGCCTCGTGGGCGAGAAGGTCTCATTCAGCCGACGTTACGACGAAGCTGTAGCCGAACGAGCCGGAACGCAGGGCCGCATAGACGAGATCAGACGTATCCTGGGGGCGCTCCCACCTATGACCCGTCTTGGCGCCGCCAGGGAACGCTTGGCCGCTCTTGTGGAGATGCCCGAGGCGCCGGAGAGCTGGGGGCGGGAACTGCCGGAACTCCGAAAGGCCGAGATCGAGTACGACGTAAAAAGTCGCGGCCTTGAACGCGCGATCTTCGAACTCGAAGATCGGATAGCTGGTCTCGTCGTAGATGACGCAGCATTGCGCATGTCGTCCCGCATGGATGAGCTCTCAAACTTGCGGGCGCGTTACATGACCGCCCAACTGGACATTCCAAGGATATCCGCAAAGGCCGCCGATCTCTCGATCGACGCGCTGCTCCTCCGGCTTGGCAAGCCGGGTGAAGCATCCCCTGCGAGATTGGTCCTCGATGCCGCCCATGTTGGAAAGCTACGCGGGCTGATCGGATCGAAGTCAGGGGTCGACGCCAATGCAGTCACTGCCTCGCAGGAGCTTGCCAAGGTCGCCCGCCTGTTGTGTGAACAGCGCGCGAACCTCGGCAGGTTTGCAGAACTCACGCCGGAAAAGATAAAGGCGTTCGAGCTGCTCGCGACGATGATAAGAACGATACCGCGCTCCGACGAAGAGTTGGGGCTGCGTTCTTTGATGAGACGCCGTGAACAGACCTCTGCCACCTTTACCCAAACCCTGGCCAGGCTCTTGCCTTGGCGCGGCTCGGGTGAAGAGCTTGCCGCGTTTGCGTGCCCGACGGGCTCCAAGATCGAAAGTTGGAAGAGCCGCCACAAGCAGGCAGAAGAAGTGGTACGCGCGTCGAACGTCGATCTCGACCGTCTGGAAGCTGAGGCGAGGAAGCTCGACGCCGAAACAGGTGCGGTTCGAGGGCAGGCAGGTGATATCGACGAGTCAGCCGCCTCTGCAGCGAGGGCAGAACGCAACGAAGCTTGGACGGCTCATCGAAACAGTCTGGACGCCGCCTCGGCCGACGCCTTCGAAGCCGCTATGAAGACGGACGACCATCTGACGTCACGGCGACTGCTGTATTTTGCCGAAGTAGGCAAGCTCCATCAGCTCGGCCATCGACGGGCCGCCGTCGGCGCGGAAATCGACACCTGTCGCAACCGACTGCAGCAAGCGTCGAGCGAACTGGAGAAGATTAAGACGGAGATCGGCGAGTACACGGCTTCCTTTGCCTCTGGCGCAGCCATGGAGCCGTCGGAGTTCTCGGAATGGCTCCAGCGCCGCGAGGACGCTTTAAGATCACATGGGGAAGTGCAAGCCATCGAGATGGAACTTGCAGAGACAAGAGACAGGCTGAACCGGTCAAGGCGTCTCTTGACCGACGCGATGAGCCGGGCAGGAGTGTCCTTCGATCCGGACGCCGAAATGGGAGCGTTGATCGCCGCCTGCGAAAACGTGCTGGACGACTACAACGCGTACGATAGCACGGTGCAGCAGCTTGCCCGCCTCGAAAAGGAGGAATCCGAGCGACGCGAGGCGGCGGACAAGGCGCAGGCGGCAGCGTCGAGCTGGGTTGCGACCTGGAAGTCGCTGTGCGGGGATTGCTGGCTGGACGAGCTGGACAGTGTTCCGGGACCGGAGTCGGTAACGGAAATCCTGGAGATTCTCGACCTGCTGGCTACCGCGATCGATGCCAGGGAAGGATACCTTGACCGTATCCAGAAGATGGAAAAGGACCAGGCGCTATTCGAGGAGGATGTTCATCGCGTCTGCGGCAACCTCGGGATACCTTGCGGCGGACCGCCGGGCGAACTCTTCCATGCGATCGCAGAACGGGTGAAGACGGCCGGCCTCGACAAAGATCGCCGAGAGAAGCTTCAGGAAGACCTCAAATCTCTGCGGGCGGAAGAACGCGCGCTGTCCTCGTCGCGTGAGGTGTCCGCGATCCGCCAACGTGCGATGCTGGATCATTTCCGGGTGGCGACCCTCGACGAAGTCGAGTCCTCGTTGGAGATCGTGACGCAGCGGCGTGCGTTGCAAGTTGCGATACTCGACCTCGAACACCAGCTCGTCGAGATGACCGGCGCCTCGGACATCCTGGCGGTCGAAAGCCTTTTATCCGCGAGCGACAGGACCGAACTGGAAAGAGAGCTCGCTACGCTGAAACCGCTCGTCGAAGATCAAGAAGCCCGATGCCACGACCTCTATCATTCGAAATCCAAAGCCGTGGACGCGCTCGACGCCGTGGGAGGGGACTCCAAGGTCGCCGAAATCGAGGAGCAACGGCGCACCCTGCTGCTCGAGATCACGGAAAGCGCCGGGCGCTACATGGAGATTAGAGCCGGCGTGGCGGCCGCCGAACACGCACTTCGAATATACAGGGACAGGCATCGCAGCGGGATGATGGCCCGCGCGTCGTCGGCGTTCAGGACCATCAGCCGAGGCGCCTACGAGGGCGTCGCCGCTCAGCCGGGAAAGGACGCAGAGGTATTGATCGCCGTCGCGGCCGGTGGCGGATCGAAGGCGGCGAACGAGCTTTCGAAGGGCGCCCGTTTCCAGCTTTATCTCGCGCTCCGGGTGGCAGGTTACCACGAGTTCGTCACCAGTCGCGGCTCAGTGCCTTTTCTTGCCGACGACATTATGGAGACGTTTGATGACTTCCGCGCCGAGGAGGCCTTCAAGTTATTCGCTGAGATGGCTCAGCACGGACAGGTGATTTACTTCACGCATCACCGGCACTTGACGGAGATTGCCCGGAAGGTCTGCTCTTCAGTTCGGGTCCATAACCTGGACGAGGTCGGGACGGGCAGGCGGTTGGAAGTCGTTGCGGCGGAATGATTGGATATCGACCAAGACATCAATATCCGTAGTCGTTGCCGTCGTCCCAGCTCACTCCAGGTTTCGCATGATACTGGATAGGCATTTTGACAAGCCCCAACGTGAATGTATCCCACCTCGTTCAGCATGGAGGGGCGCAGGTGACCGGCTGCTGGCAGAAGGCGTTTGGCGCTCTTTTCCTAAGCGGAGCGGTTTACCCTCTTGTCGCTCAGGCAGCGTGCGCCAGATTTCACAATGCTTCAGGGGCAGGCGGCTAATCTTGCTGGCAACCTGCTTGCACTTTGCGTTTACAACAGGGGGACGGCTCCAGCCGATGGTTCGCGATGTCTTTCGATCTTTCAGTCAATGGTAAGAACTACGCTGTCGACGTCGATGGCGACATTCCACTTTTGTGGGTCCTACGGGATACGATCGGACTCACTGGTACGAAATTCGGCTGCGGCATTGCGATGTGTGGCGCGTGCACCGTCCATGTCGGCGGAGTTCCAGTCCGGTCGTGCGTGATGCCCGTTGCTGATGCGGCGGCCAAGCCGATCACTACGATCGAGGCCATCGGGGAAACCGAGGCAGGCGCGCGGATACAGAAGGCTTGGCTCGACATCGATGTCGTTCAATGCGGCTATTGTCAATCGGGCCAGATCATGTCGGCAACTGCATTGCTTGCCGCAAATGCCACGCCGACGGACAAAGACATTGACGCCGTAATGGCCGGAAACATCTGTCGATGCGGAACTTATCCTCGCATCAGGGCTGCCATCAAACAGGCTGCGGAGGCGAGGTAGCTGTCATGTCGCTCCACGACAAAATCAACCTCACAATCTCGCGCCGGCAATTTTTCATCGGCGCCTCGCTGACGGCCTCGGGACTTCTCATCGGCCTTCAACCAGAGAAATCCTCCGCCGCGGTCGCGGCCTTGGAGCCGAGCCCCTTCATCCGCATCCCCGCCGAGGGCAAGATCGTTTTCATCATGCCTTCCGTGGAGATGGGGCAAGGTATCTACACGGCGGTAGCCATGCTCCTTGCGGAGGAGTTGGAAGTCCCGCTTGAAGAGGTGGTTCTCGAGCATGCGCCTGCAGACCCGACCCGATATGCAAATCCACTTCTTGGCGATCAAATTACCGGGGGGTCGGTAGCCATCCGTGCCGTCTACGAGCAAATGCGCAAGGCAGGTGCCGCCACGCGGATTGTGCTGGTGAATGCTGCTGCGCGCGGTTGGGGCGTCCAGCCGGAGAGCTGCAAAGCCGAAGCCGCGCACGTTGTCCACGCGGAAAGCGGCCGTCGCGCTGCCTATGGAAGCCTCATTGAGGCGGCCGCCTCGGAGGCCGTGCCACAGGAAGTGCCCCTCAAAGCGGCCTCAAGCTTCGCCGTGATAGGCAGGTCCATCCGGCGTCTCGACAGTCCGGAAAAGGTTAACGGGACCGCCAAGTTCGGGATCGACGCGCGCCCGGAAGGCGTCTCGTATGCGGCGATTGCGATCTGTCCCTATTTCGGCGGCAAGCTCGGTTCGGTCGACGACGAGCCCGCTACGAAGGTCAAAGGCGTCAAACAGGTGGTCCGAACCGAGGATGCCGTTGCAGTCGTCGCCGACAATACGGGCGCTGCGCGCAAGGGGCTGGCAGCTCTCTCCATCGAGTGGAACGCCGGCCCACACGGTGACGTCTCATCGGCGGAGCTTGAAAGGCGTGCCGAAGATGCGATTGGCGGCGAAGCCCTGGCGCACATCAATGAGGGGGACGTCGCCAAGGCCGAGGCAGAGCACGGGCCTGTACATCAATTCGTGTATCGCATGCCCATCCTTACCCATACGGCGATGGAGCCGATGAACTGCACCCTCCACGTTCGTAACGATGGATGCGACGTTTGGGTAGGCACCCAAGTGATGGGACGGGCACGCCAGGCCGTTGCAGATGTGACCGGGCTCCCGGTCGAGAAGGTGGTCGTTCATAACCATCTGCTCGGCGGGGGCTTCGGCCGAAGGCTGGACGTCGATGGCATCATACTGGCGGCGAAGATCGCAAAACAGGTTGACGGCCCGGTCAAGGTGACGTGGAGCCGGGAAGAGGACATCCGCCACGATTGCTATCGCTATCTCAACTATAGCAAGGTCACTGCGACGCTCGGGCAGGATGGCATGCCCGTTTCCTGGCGTCATCGCGTCATCGGCCCTTCGGTCATGGCACGCTGGCTGCCGGCATTCACCCGCGATGGGATAGACCTCGACATTATGGGGGGCGCGGAATCGCCTTACGATATCGCGAACAAATACACCGACTTCGTACGTCACGAAGCCCCGGACGGGATGCTGACGGGCAACTGGCGTGGCGTCGGCGCGACCCGCAACATTCCGCCGGTTGAAGGCAGCATCGACGAACTCGCTCACATTGCCGGGGTCGATCCGCTAGAATACCGGAGGCGGCTATTGCAGCAGAAGCCGCGGCTACTCGGGGCCCTGAACCTTGCGGCGGAGAAAGCCAACTGGGCTACTGCGCTTCCAAAGGGAAAGGGAAGGGGAATTGCACTTTCTGAGGACTTCGGCAGCTTCGCGGCCATGATCTCGCAGGTGAGCATAGACGACAACGGAACGTTTACCACAGACCGTATCATCTGCGCTGTCGACTGCGGCCAGGTCATCAATCCCGACACCATAGAGGCTCAAATCCAGAGCGGCATCATTTATGGCTTGAGCGCGGCACTTTATGGCCGCATCACCGTACAAAACAGCGCCGTCGTTGAGAGCAACTTTGACGATTCGCCGGTCCTGCGCATTCATGAGACGCCGTCGATCGAGGTCTACATCGTTCCAAGTTCGGAAGCCCCGGGAGGTATCGGGGAAGTCGGCACACCCGGCGTTGCGCCATCGTTGCTCAACGCGATCTTCGTGGCGACCGGCGAGAGATTGCGCACTCTGCCCATCGACCAGTCCAAATTGCGGAGGGTGTGATTATGACGAAGAGAACAATCGCCGTCCTCGTGACGGCGGCCATGACGTCCGTAGCGATCGTTGCTGGCATGGGCCCGTTGGAGACCAAGGCTGAAAACTCCCAGAAGAACGGCTTGAAGACCGTTTCCGACTTCAATTCGATCGAAGACAAAGCTGCTCGTTCAAAAGCAATCTTCGAAGAGGCCAGCCGTGTCCTGACGCATCCCCGGTGCATCAACTGTCACCCGGCGACGCGCCGCCCAACGCAGGGCGATGACATGCATCCGCACGTCCCACTGATGATTGCAGCCGATAGTTCGCTGGGGCCTGCGGGTCTCGTGTGTAGTACCTGTCACGGTCCGGAGAACCGGAGTGTCGTCGGAAGCCGTCTCAAGTCGATCCCTGGCAATGCCCACTGGTCTCTCGCTCCTGCGAGCATGGCCTGGCAGGGGCTCACCGTCGGCGAAATATGTCAGCAGGTCAAGGACCCAGCACGCAACGGCAATCGTTCACATGCTGACCTGGTCCGTCACATGGGGACCGATCATCTCGTCGGCTGGGCGTGGCATCCGGGAAGCGGCCGTGCTCCGCCTCCCGGTTCACAAGAGGCATTTGCGGCGTTGATCTCGGCATGGATCGATCTGGGGGCCGAATGTCCGAGTTAAACTGGACGATTGTTCCCCTCCGTGCCGACCCGCTTCCCACGCGTGGCATGTCAACCCTCGGCGTCCCCGGGTGGGCACGAGGATAATGACGGGAACGCAATCCGCCATGACGAGTTCGAAAGAGCGAGGACGATCGAGGCATGGCCGGTAGACACGCCGAAAGGTCGTCTTCCTGGCGACGCTTGCATAAGATCGCAGCCGCCAGTCGTATGACAGAAAGGTT
Organism: Rhizobium sp. BK538; assembly: GCF_014197575.1. NCBI lineage: Bacteria > Pseudomonadati > Pseudomonadota > Alphaproteobacteria > Hyphomicrobiales > Rhizobiaceae > Rhizobium > Rhizobium sp. BK538. The sequence goes on along the minus strand of NZ_JACIFT010000049.1, from coordinate 276 downwards.
CTCCGCTTGAGCGTCGAGGAGTGCTCTCGTACCGCCGGCTGATAACCGGGAGACTTGCCGATGGCGTGCGCACGTTTCCTCTGCTCTCTTGGGGTCGTCCCCTCATTTCTCCCTGAATGCCTTCATCATCTGGTCGGTGAATGGCTTGAGGAGGTATGAGAGAGCGGTTCGTTCTGCGGTTTGGACGAAGACTTCGACGGGCATTCCGGGGATGAGTTTGTTGTCCTTGAGGAGGTTCTGGTCGTTAAGGGAGAGGGAGGCGAGGTAGTAGGGCTG
>NZ_JACIFT010000048.1:0-11069 GCF_014197575.1 Rhizobium sp. BK538 | reverse complement strand
CCCCTTTTCTAAGTCAACACCACCCAACAAAGTTTTTTGACATTTTTGTAACAGATTGATTCGATTGACGGATTTTCTGAAAGAGTGTTTTTGGTGCCGAACGGCGCTCCAGCCGACTTCGAAATTCCTTTATCAAATGGTCAAAAATCGTGGCTTCAGCCGTTTTCTGTCCTATCCGAACAGCGCAAAAGCGGCGTTTGAGGGTTGAAAGTCAGCAGATGAGGATCATTTGCCCCTTACACGGATCAAATCGCGCAGAACCTAAAGCAGCTCTTTCGTGTTCTCGTTCGTGCAGAGGAAAGGAGAAAGACATGGCTGCCACCACCGACGACATCAGAGCGTCCGTCAGCAAGGATATCGCCGCGCTCCAGCAGGAAGTATCCCGCCTGCAGAAAATGATCTCGGCGCAGGGTGCCGAAGCCTACTACGAAGTGCGCGACCGTGCCGGCAAGGCTTATGAAGATGCCCTCCCCCGCGCAAAGGGCGCCGTTGCCCAGATTCGGGCCGAAGGTGTGGCTGCCGCAGGCGCTGCCCGCGAGCATGCAGCGGCGACGACGACCGCGCTGGCACTTGCCGGCGCGATCGGTTTTCTAGCTGGCTATCTCTTGAGCGGCAGCCAACAGCCGCCACACCATTGGTGGCGCTGATATAGCGCCAGCGGAAACGCTCCGCTTTTATCGCGAGCCGCATGATCTGGAGGTCAATGCGGCTCGTAATACTTTGGTCTTAGAAAAACCAAGTTTAGTCGTTATTGCTGCGGCTAAAATGGGCGGGAGGATTACTCATGGAGAACCAGAAAGCGCACTTTATAGTCGAAGTCAGTGTTGACGGTGTCAACGGCCGCAAGGCGGTCGGCATCATGAACATGCGCCAAGCCCTTGAATTACCTGAATTGCCTTGCCTAGCCTATACTCATCCGGACCCCGCCAAAGCGGCCGCGGGTGTCGTTATCAGCCGCCAGGAACTCGCCGGTTTCATGGCTTGCCACTAAGGCTTGCCGATCTCTCCCCCGAAGACGAATTGGATGGCGCGTAAAGCGCCGTCCGGCTTTTTGACCTTCCCCACCCACCAACCCTTGAGCGTCTAATTTTTCCCCGCGTTTTGTCGGCGTCTTGCTGGCATCATGAAAGTGTTCGTGTCAGAACCTGATCAACGGAATTGACAGGATGGTACAGAGTGAGGCAACGGCGCTCACCTCAGAAATCGCGCGAGCGCGCAAGACCGAACGGCGAAGCGCCCGGCAAGCGGGTAACCCTGCCGCGTGCGCTTTCAAAGCTCGGCCATTGCTCGCGGACACAAGCTGAACGGCTGATCCTAGAGGGGCGCGTCTCAGTCGATGGTCGCAAAATCACCGACATCTCCGCCTGGGTGGACCTGGCATCGGCCAAGATCCGCGTCGATGGCACCGAGGTGGCCGCCGAGGCGAAGATCTATCTGATGCTGAACAAGCCACGCGGGCTGGTAACGACGCGCGATGATCCCGAAGGCCGGCCCACCGTTTACGACTGTCTCAGGGACTTCGAAGCGCCGCACCTTTCGCCGGTCGGCCGATTGGACAAGGCAAGCGAAGGTTTGCTGCTCTTTACCAACGATACCGTCTTCGCCCAGGCGCTGCTCGACCCCTTCACCCATGTCACGAAGACCTACCATGTCCAGGTCAACCGGATCATGGATGCCCAGATGCTGGCTGCGATGACCTCTGGCGTCCACCACGACGGCGAAGTTCTGAGGGCAACGTCCGCGGCGCTATTGAGGAGCGGCGACAAGAACGCCTGGATCGAGGTCGAACTCGATGAAGGCCGCAACCGCCAGATCCGTCGCATGCTGGAAGCCCTGGATATCGAATGCCTCCGCCTCGTGCGGGTTGCGATCGGGGGCTTGGCGCTCGGCGAATTGCCGAAGGGAGCAGTGCGCGCCTTGACGGATGCAGAATTGAAGGAACTGCGCCGGAGCGCAGGCATGGAACCGGCAAGACGGAATTGAGTGCATGACGGAATTGGCGGCGCACGAGTTTTGGCAGGAAGTTCACAACCCGGGCACTTTCAGGAGCGACGGAGACTTCTCATCTTCCTATGTCGCCGAGTTGGACGATGGGCGCCAGCTTCGCCTGCCGGTACGCGTGCTGGCAGACGGGCAGCATGCATTGGCCTCGCTGATCATCAATCAGGCGAGTTTCGAGGTTCTCGATTTGCTGGCTCAGTCGCTTGCCGAGAAGCTGAAGTCTTTCGAGGTCGAGGTCGTTGCGGGCCTGCCGACACTTGGGCTGACGCTCGCAGCTGCCGTGGCGCAAAAGCTGGGGCACTCGCGATATGTGCCGCTCGGAACGTCCCGAAAATTCTGGTACCGCGACGACCTGTCCGTGGCGCTCTCATCGATTACCACCCCAAGTCAACAGAAACGTCTCTATATAGATCCCCGCATGCTGCCGTTGCTGGAGGGCCACCGCGTGGCGCTGATCGACGACGTCATTTCCAGCGGCACCTCGATCATTTCCGGGCTGCAGCTTTTCGCCGGTTGCGGCATCGAGCCTGTTGCGATCGGTGCTGCGATGCTGCAGTCGCGCCGTTGGTGCGGAGCGCTCGATGCAGCCGGATCACAATGGCGGGAAAGAATAGTGGGCGTGTTTTCCACCCCGATGCTGGAGATGACCGAGACCGGCACCTGGCGCCGGCCCGCTGACTGAGCGCATTGTCGGTGTGGAGCATGGAATGGGAGATTTCGCTCTATACAGCGCGGCCCGAACCGCTACATTCTCCCGGTGGACTGAGGTTCGGGACAAGCCATGACGTTCGAGCAAGCATCCTTGCTGATCCTCCTGCTCGCGATGCTCGTCCTGTTTTCACTGGAACGCTTCCGCATCGAGGTGATCGCGATTACCGGACTGCTCGCCGGTTATGCCCTCCACCTTTATTCCGCCGAGCAGGTCTTCTCCGGCTTCGCGAGCCCCGTGGTCGTGACGGTCGTGGAGATCCTGCTCGTCGTGCAGGTGCTGGCACGGGCGCAATTGTTCGATCGGCTCGCGGATTTTTTCGTGCACGCTAGATTTTCCAACGCTGCGGTCATCGCCACTTTGTCCGGAGCGACCGGCTTCATCTCCATCTTCATGAATAACATCGGCGCCTTTTCGATCGCCCTGCCGGCAACGCTGCGCGTCAGTGCTGCGCTCGAGATACCCAAACGGCAGTTGATCATGCCTATCTCTTTCGCGGCGCTCCTGGGCGGCATCGTATCGCTAATCGGTACGCCCGCGAACATGCTCGTCAGCAATGCTTGGGCGGAGACGAGCGGCACCGGCTTCCGACTCTTCGATTTTGCCTATGTCGGTCTGCCTGTCGCTGTAGTTGGTATCGTGCTGACCGCATGGCTCGCACCGCGGCTATTTCCGCAGGAAATCGACGGGACGGCTTCGGCAGAAACTGCCTCGCCAGCAAGACGCAGGATCACCGAACGACGTATTCCTGCGGGTTCATCGCTGATCGGCGCGCCCCTGTCGGATCTCCCCGATCGATTCTCGCTGCAGCCCCATACCCTCGTTCGCAATGACAAGTTCGTGTTCGGGACGCCCGATAAACTGGTCGTCGAGGCGGGCGACCTGCTGTTGGCCGAAGCGGACGATACGGTTTTTGATGGGCTTCAAACGTCCGGAACGCTGCTTCCGCAGCGACATCGGAGCGCAGCCGTTGCCGATCTCGACTATGTCGAGGCGGTCGTGATGCCGGAGAGCACTCTGGTCGGCTCGCGACTGCATTCTCTGGAGGTGTTCAGCAGTCGCGACGTCACGGTTTCCGCCCTCTCGATGCGCTCACCTCGGATCGAGGGGCGCTTTGCCGATCTGCAGCTGTCGATTGGCGACATTCTGGTGCTGGAGGGCGAGCAAAAGGCGATCGCCGAAGCGCTCGAGGAGTGCGAGTGTCTTCCGCTGGCGTCGCAGCCGCCGTTCCGAATGTCGGCATCGTCCTGGCAGCCCTTTGCCATCTTTGCCGCAGGCGTCGCGGCAACGGCCTTTGAACTCGTCACACCTGATATTGCGTTTGCGGGCGTCGTGCTTGTCCTGGCGCTTCTCAACTACCTGAACATTCGCCAGGCAATGGCGGACCTCAACTGGCCGATCATTATCATGCTCGGTGCGATGATCCCGATAGGTTCCGCCGTCGCTACAACGGGCACCGCCCAAGTCATCGCGGCGGCGCTCGGTTCCATGGTGTCGCTGGCCGAACCGACCACGGGGGTGGCGCTCGTTCTCTTTCTGTCAATGCTCCTGACGCCCTTTGTCAACAACGCGACCGTCGCGATCGTCATGAGCCCCATCGCCGTCGCCTTCGCAGCAACCGGGCATCAGTCTCCATCCGCCTATCTGATTGCCGTCGCCGCAGGCGCCTCGCTGGATTTTCTGACGCCGTTCGGCCACCATAACAATACGCTGGCCATGGGGATCGGGAGCTACCGCTTCAGCGACTTCCTGAAGGCCGGGGCACTGCTGACGGTGGTGAGCTATGGTCTTACGCTACTTCTCATCTATCTCTTCTGGCTTTAGGAGCGGGTTTGCTTGACATCCCCGGCGATGGAACTAGAGCAGGGGAAAGTTCACGATCAACGCAGAAGGATGGTCGAGCCCGTGCGAATCCTCTCCGAAGCCCATTTCCCAGAGCTCCCCAATTACTATCGCGGCAAGGTTCGCGAGAACTATGACCTGCCGGATGGGCAGCGCATCATCATCAGCACCGACAGACTGAGCGCCTTCGACCGCATTCTTACCTGCATTCCCTACAAGGGTCAGGTGCTGACGCAGACGGCTCGCTACTGGTTCGAGGCGACGAAGGACATCTGCCCCAATCACGTTCTCGACTATCCCGATCCGAACGTCGTCATCGGCAAGCGTCTCGATATCCTGCCGGTCGAAGTCGTCGTTCGCGGCTATCTCGCCGGCACAACGGGGACGTCGATCCTCACGCTCTATAAGAAAGGCGAGCGCGAGATGTACGGCATGCGACTGCCGGACGGCATGCGCGACAACCAGAAGCTTCCGACGCCGGTCATCACGCCGACCAGCAAGGAATTCGATGGCGGCCACGACGAGCCGCTGACGCCGGCAGAGATCGTCGAGCGCGGTCTCTTGACCAAGGAGCAGTGGGAGACATTATCGCGTTACGCACTGGCTCTCTTCGCGCGCGGCCAGGACCTTGCGGCCAAGCGGGGCCTTATCCTCGTCGACACCAAATACGAATTCGGCACCGACGAGAATGGCAACATCATTCTCGCGGATGAAATTCATACACCGGACAGCAGCCGCTACTGGCTGGCCGACAGCTATCAGGCAAGCTTCGAGGCCGGAACACGTCCGACAAGCTTCGACAAGGACTTTGTGCGCGCCTGGGTCGCGGAGCGCTGCGACCCTTATAAGGATGAGATCCCGGAAATCCCCGTCGAACTGATCCAGCAGACCTCCGAAGTCTACATCAAGGCCTACGAAAGCATCACGGCGCAACACTTTGTTCCCGACGACAGCGGAGCAACCCCGGTCGAGCGCATCCGCAAAAATCTGTCGGCCTACTTCTCGTAAGGCCGCCGCGCAGGAAGCCTGCAACATTGGCTTGCAGGCTTTCCGTCGTTGGCGCTAGCATCTGTAAAACTGGGGTGCCGGCCTCAAGCCGGCGGGGGAATGGATGGCACGCAGGCCAAGACGCAAGGCCGAAGAGACCCGCGAAGACATTCTCTCCATGGCAGAATTGCTGTTCCGCCAACGTGGTTTCGTCGCCGTTTCCATCGCCGACATTGCCGCCTCGCTCGGTATGTCGCCGGCCAATGTTTTCAAGCATTTCCGTTCGAAAAGCGCGCTTGTCGACGCCATTGCGGAACGCCACCTCGGCGAGGTCGCAGATCGCTTTGCCGCCTTCGACGATGAACTGCCGCCCAACGAGCAGCTGCTGCGTTTTGTATTGCGCCTGCTCGACAGCCATCTGCAGGACATTCAGCAGAACCCTTATATCTTCGAAATGGTCCTGATGACGGTGCAAGCCAAGCTCGAGGCCGGCAATCGATACAAAGAGCGCATCGTTCAAAAGCTGGACGATATCATACGGGTAGGTATCGCCGCGGGACGCTACCATTGCAGCAACCCGCAAGATGCCGCCAGCACAGTTGCCGATGTCCTGGCAAGCGTCCTGCACCCAGTTCTGATCGCCCGTGATGATAAGGACACACTTGTCCACCGCGCAAAGCAGATCGTCATTTTCGTCGATGCCGCACTGCAAAATAGCGCTTGCTAAGTGACGATTCATAACTTACGTCACTTCGTAAAGTCTTTCTTAAATTCGGATCAGTGGCATTCGATTCTGGATCGATGATCGGCCCTCATTGTTGATGAAGGCCATTGGTTCGGACGCCACCGCACAAGGAATTCATTATGATACGGCGCATTTTCCTCGTTTCCTCCGCCCTTGCTCTCGGCGGGGTACTCGCCGCATGCAGCGATAGCGGTAACAAGCAGGGCGCAGCCGGCGCCGCGGGTGCCGCTGCTCAGCAGGCCGCCCCGGTTGGTGTCATATCCCTGACGAAGGGCAGCTTCCCTGTCACCACGATCTTGCCAGGCCGCGCCGAAGCTTCGCAGATTGCCGACATTCGCCCACAAGTTAGCGGCATCATCGAGAAGATCCCCTTCAAGGAAGGTGGCGAAGTCAAGAAGGGTGACGTTCTCTACCAGATCGAAGACGCGCCCTATCTGGCAACCGCTGCACAGGCACGCGCCGCCATTGCCAAGGCAGAAGCAAGCGTTCCAAGCGCGCAAAGCAATTTCGATCGCTATCAGCGCCTTGTGGGTTCGGGCGCGACGCAAATCGAACTTGAGACGGCACGCACCAACCTTCTGCAGGCGCAAGCCGAGGTCGAATCCGCAAAGGCAGCCCTAACCGCCGCCGAAATCGATGTCGACCACACGAAGATCATTGCGCCATTCGATGGCGTGATCGACCAGACGGCATACAACGTCGGCAACGTCGTCGCCGCCAACCAGACGACGGCGCTCACGACCGTACGCCAGCTGGATCCCGTCTATATCCTCCTGACGGAATCGAGCACGAACCTGCTGCGGCTTCGCGACGCGATCAGAAGCGGAGAAGTCAAGGGCAATGCCGGCAACGCCGCCTTCCGCCTCATCTTGGAAAACGGCAAGGAGTATGACCAGAAGGGCACGCTTGACATGTCGAAGTCCGTCGTCAGCGAGACGACCGGCACGTTCATCATCCGCGTCCGCTTTCCAAATCCCGATCATATCATCCTGCCCGGCATGTATGTCCGCGCCACGCTGGAACTCGGCGCAGAGCAAGGCTATGCGCTGCCGCAGCTTGCAACCAGCCGAAATGCGAATGGTGAGCTGACCGCGCAGTTCGTCTCAGCCGACGGCAAGGTCGAAACCCGTATCTTCGAAAACGCATCGCCGTCCAACAACGCCTGGCTCGTTACCGAGGGCATCAACGACGGCGATCAGTTGATCATCAGCGGCCTGCAGTCGATTTCCGCAGGCATGCCCGTCAAGCCAATGCCGATGAAAATCAATGACAAGGGGATCGTTGTGCCCGCTGATCAGGCCGCATCCGGTGAAGCGCAGAAGCCCGCCGCGAAGTAATCGCGACGAACCGTGATCAAAGCCGTACAGGAACAGTAAGCCAATGGCCAAGTTTTTCATCCGACGCCCGATCTTTGCTTGGGTCATCGCGATCACGATCATGCTCGCGGGCCTGCTCGCAATCTTCACGCTATCGATTTCGCAATATCCTGATATCGCGCCAACCACGGTACGCATCAATGCGACCTATCGCGGCGCGAGCGCCGAAACCGTCGAGAAATCGGTGACGACGATCATCGAAGACGGCATGACCGGCCTCGACGACCTGACCTATATGACGTCGACCTCGTCGACCGGGTCTGCCAGCATCTCGCTGACATTTGGCACCAGCGCCGACCCCGACATCGCGCAGGTCCAAGTCCAAAACAAGCTCCAGCTGGTCCAGTCCCAGCTGCCGAGCGACGTCATTGACGCCGGCATCAGCGTCACCCGCTCGACCTCGAGCATTCTGCTCGTCGGCTCGTTGGTTTCGACGGACGGCAAGCGCAACTCGGTTGACCTCGGCAACATCATGTCGACGTCCATCGAAGATCAGATCCAGCGTATCGAGGGCGTCGGCAGCATCAACATCTTTGGTTCGGGTTATGCCATGCGCGTATGGCTCGATCCGTACAAGCTATTGAAATATCAGTTAACGACCGGCGACGTTACCTCCGCGATCGAAGCGCAGAACACCCAGGTTTCGGTCGGATCGCTGGGCGCCCAGCCGTCGGTCGACGGCCAGCAGCTCAACGTGACCATCACGGCGCAAAGCCAGCTCACCACCGTTTCCGACTTCGAGCACATCATCTTGAAGGTTGAAAAGGACGGTTCCACCGTCCGCCTCAGCGATGTAGCACGCATCGAGATCGGCCAGGAAAGCTACGGCGGCTCCTCCCGCTACAACGGCCAGCCGTCGAGCGGCTTTGCCGTCAACCTCGCCATCGGCGCCAACGCCATCGATACCGCCGACCGCGTTCGCTCTGCCCTCGACACCATCAGCCACGGCCTGCCGGAAGGCGTGGAAATCACCTATCCGTACGACACGACCCCCTTCGTCGAACTGTCGATCGAAAAGGTGGTTCACACGCTGATCGAAGCCATCGTTCTCGTCTTCATCGTCCTTTTGGTCTTCCTGCAGAACCTCCGGGCGACACTCATTCCGACGATCGCCGTGCCAGTGGTTTTGCTTGGGACCTTCGGCATCCTCGCCATGGCGGGATATTCGATCAATACGCTGACGATGTTTGCCATGGTCTTGGCGATCGGCCTTCTCGTCGACGACGCCATCGTGGTCGTCGAAAACGTCGAACGCATCATGACGGAAGAGAAGCTGTCGCCGCTCGAAGCCACAGAGAAGTCGATGGGCGAAATCACCGGCGCCATCGTTGGTATCGCGCTCGTCCTGACAGCCGTCTTTATCCCGATGGCTTTCTTCGGCGGCTCGACCGGCATCATCTACCGCCAGTTCTCCGTGACGATCGTCTCTGCGATGCTGCTTTCGGCACTCGTCGCGATCGTCCTGACGCCGGCGCTTTGCGCGACCATGCTAAAGCCGGTGACCGAACACAAGAAGCACCGGATCGGTGACTGGTTCAACCGCAACTTCACGCGTTCTACCAACGGCTATGTCCGGAGCATCGGCTACCTGCTGAAACGGCCGATCCGCGTCATGCTGGTCTTCCTCCTCATTGGTCTTGGCTGCGCCTACTTGTTCAATCGTCTGCCAAGCTCCTTCCTTCCACAGGAAGACCAGGGTGTCCTGCTGACGATCGTCACGACGCCTCCCGGCTCGACGACGCAGCAGACCCAGGCCGTCGTCGAAAAGGTCGAGAAATACTACCGCGAGAACGAGAAAGACGCCGTGCAGTCCGTCTTTGGCGCCCTTGGCTTTGGTTTCAATGGTTCCGGCCAGAACAGCGCCATCGTTTTCACTAAGCTCAAGGATTTCTCTGAGCGCACGGATCCGAACCTGCATGCGCAGGCTGTCGTGACGCGGGCGCTGAAGACCTTCTTCACCTTCCGCGAAGCGCAGGTCTTCGCGCTGCTGCCGCCGGCCATCCAGGGTCTCGGCGTCTCAAGCGGCTTCTCCATGTATCTCGTCGATACCGGCGGTCACGGCACCGACGCTCTGGACGCTGCCTCGAAGCGCTTGATCCAGGCCGCAAACTCCAGCGGCAAGGTCGTCGCGCTGCGCAGTAACAACAAGGAGGTCGAGCCGCAGATGAAGATCGTCATCGACCAGGAAAAGATCGGCGCGATGGGTGTCGATATCACCGCGGTCAACTCGATGCTCTCGGTCATCTTTACCGGTCGCGACGTGAACGACTTCACCTTGAATGGCGAGATCAAGCCGGTCTACGTGCAGGGTGACGCACCGTTCCGCATGCAGCCTGACGATCTCGATCACTGGTATGCCCGCAACTCAAGTGGTGAAATGGTGCCCTTCTCTGCCTTCACCCGCACCGAATGGGTCAAGGGCGCCCCGACACTCGCACGCTTCAATGCAGTGAGCGCAATCCCGCTCGAGGGCGCGTCGGCACCGGGCGTGAGCTCGGGCGACGCCATGAACGAAATGGAAGCGCTGACTGAACAATTGGGCGGCGGCTACACCGTGGCCTGGCAGGGCATTTCCTATCAGGAGCGCCTGTCCGGTTCGCAGGCACCGATGCTCTATGCGATTTCCGTTCTCGTCGTCTTCCTCTGCCTGGCAGCGCTTTACGAAAGTTGGTCGATCCCGTTCTCGGTCATCATGGCCGTGCCGGTCGGCGTGCTCGGCGCCCTCGCCGCTGCGACTCTCTTCGGTCAGGCGAACGACGTCTACTTCAAGGTCGGCCTGCTGACGACCATAGGTCTGGCGGCGAAAAACGCGATCCTGATCGTGGAGTTCGCGAAGGACCGAATGGAAACAGGAATGGGACTGCTCGAGGCGACTCTTGAGGCGGCGCGCTTGCGCCTGCGCCCCATTATCATGACATCCCTTGCCTTCATTCTAGGTGTCGTGCCGCTGGCAGTCGCAACCGGAGCAGGCTCTGCGGCGCAGAACGCAATCGGTATTGGCGTGCTCGGCGGTATGCTTGCCGCGACCGCTCTCGGCATCTTCTTCGTGCCCTCGTTCTTCGTTGTTATCCGCCGGATCTTCTCGCGGACGAGCAAAAATGAAGCGTGAGTGTGATATAAATGCACTGTGAGAAGGTGAGACTCGTTGATACATTGCCGCCAACTGCTTCGGGATGGTGTTTCTCGTACGAGCGAAGCGCGGCCGATAGCGAAGCATGAAGGCTTCTGACAAGAATAGATTTGGTCGAGTTACAGGAAGATTTTTAATGGCATCTTTTCGCTTTGCCTCTCCGGCGCTTCTGCTTCTACTCGCGGGCTGTGTGAGTGGCCCGGACCATGTACCCCCGGAGATGCCGCTTCCGGCGAAGTTCAGCGAGGGTGGCGCCAAGGACATCGGCGACGTGTCGAC
>NZ_JACIFT010000047.1:0-13321 GCF_014197575.1 Rhizobium sp. BK538 | reverse complement strand
TGGATGTTCTCAGTCGACCAAGCGCGCGAAAAAATGGCTAAGTCTTATCCAACACCTGTGCTCAACGAGTCATAATCTCTGAGACAGCACACTAGTTCATGTCACGCAGCTTTCGGCCGGTTTCCTGCAGCAGCTTGAAGGCCTGATATCGCCGATCATGTCTTTCTCTCATCGCACCCGAGGCAGGCCGGAAGACCTTTGCAATGCGCGACATGACGCCCATCGCGCTTGATATGTCGCAGTAGCAGCCACCGGCAACGGCACCGAGCATGGCAGCGCCAAGCAGCACCGGCTCCCGGCTCGTCACGCTGGCAACCTGCGTCGACGTAGTATCGGCGATCATCTGTAGAACGAGAGGGCTGTTTGCTGCACCACCACTGGCTATGATGAGGTCGATATCGATCGCCTTGGCTTCCAATGCGTCGAGCAGCTGCCGCAACCCGTAGCCGAGCCCGGCGAGGCCGGCAACGTAAAGCGCAACAAGCGATGCTTCATCCTCGTCAAGCGCAAGCCCGGCAATCAACGCACGCGCATCAGGGTCGGCAAATGGCGCGCGGTTGCCCAGGAATTCCGGCACCACAATGATCCCCCCGGCAAGATCAGCGGCGCCGTCGCCGGCGCGGGCGGCTGCTCGCTCCAAATAGCCAATGAGCGACAAACCCTCGACCTTGGCGCGTGCCTCGATTTCGGCAGCTGCCGGATGCATGGTCACCAGATGGTCGATGGCCGCGCCTGCCGCCGACTGTCCACCCTCGTTCAGCCACAGGCCCGGGACCATCGCTGAAAAATACGGACCCCAGACGCCGTCAACAAAGGTCGGCTGCTCTGTGGTCGCCATCGAGCATGCCGAAGTACCGAAGATGTAGGCCAGGCGACGGCCGATCTCGGCGCTGCCCAACGCTTCGTTCTCGACCGCCCCAAGTGTCCCGATCCCGCCGGCATGCGCATCGATGAGGGCTGCGCCAACCGGTGTCCCGACCAAGAGACCGAGGTCGGCCGCCGCCTGGCGAGAAAGCCCCGTGCCAAGCGCGGCTCCCGGCGCGACAATTTCCGTCCCAATCCGCTTGAAACCATCTCCTGCCAGATCCTCAAGCCCAATGGCGCGAAAGTAGTCAGCGTCCCAGCGCCCTTCATGGGCGAGATAGGTCCATTTGCATGTCACTGTGCAGACCGATCGCGACAAGCTGCCGGTCGCACGCCAGGTCAGATAGTCGGAAAGGTCGAAGAAGTGGGATGCAGCGTGATATTGCGCGGGTAGGTGCCGCTTCAGCCACAGGAGCTTCGGAGTTTCCATTTCCGGCGAGATGCGACCGCCGACATAGCGCAGAACGGCGTGCTCGCCGGCGTTGATCTCGTCGGCTTCCGCAACGGCCCGGTGATCCATCCAGACGATGATGTTCCTATCGGGATCGCCGGAACTGTTTATGCTGATCGGGCGTCCGTCCTCGGAGACTGCGACCAGCGAGCAGGTCGCGTCAAAGCCGATGCCGGCGATGGAGGCCGGATCGATGCCCGCCTCTTTGACGGCCTGGCGGACGGTGCGCGACACTGCCCGCCAGATGTCCTCACTGGACTGCTCTACGATGCCACCAGCTTCATGCCAGATGGCAATCGGGTGCTTTGCCGATGATAGCAAATCACCGCTCTCGCTGAACACTCCGGTCCGCGCGCTGCCAGTACCGACATCGATTCCGAGAAAGTGACGTCTCATATCTAGAGATCCGTGCTGTGAGGCAGAATGACGAGGTCGCGGATTGTCACATTCCGCGGCCGCGAGAGCATGAACATGACGGCATCAGCCACTTCGCTTGCCTCGATCAGCCCACCTGCTGCGATGGCTTCTTCGAGCTTCGCCTTCGGCCAATCGCTGATCAGGGCCGTGACAACGGGTCCCGGCGCAACGGCGCCGACGCGAATGCCGTGCTTCATCACCTGTCGGCGAACCGTGTGCACGAAAGCCTGTACCGCAAATTTGGAGGCGGTGTAAATCGGCTCCCAAACGACGGGAACGAGACCCGCAATGGAACTGGTCATGATGATGTCGCCGGTCTGCCGCTCAACCATGTGCGGCAGCACGGCCTGAACGGAACGGAAGGCGGCATTGATATTGAGGTTCAGCATGCGGTCCCAGGCATCCGGATCTCCCTCAACCACGTCTCCGCCAATATAGGCACCGGCATTGGCGTGGAAGATATCGAGCTTGCCGAACTTCTCCAGGACCTGCGGCATCATCGTCGCAACACTTTCCGGGCTTGTCAGATCGACGACCAGCGGGAGCGCCTGTGGCCCCAATTCGGCGCAGATCCGCTTTAATGAATCCTCAGCCCGGTCAATGAGGGCGACGTTGACACCCTCATTGATCAATGCCTTTGCGCATTCAAGGCCGATCCCCGAGGCCGCGCCGGTGATTGCAGCGACCTTTCCAGAAAGTTCCTGTCTCATAGCATTCCTTACCTTTTGTCTGGGTTTTACGCGCGTCCGTGGGACACTCGCGAACGGCGTGCAAGGGAGTCGACGATAACGGCAATGGCAAGAACGGCGCCGGTGATCATGTAGCGAAGCGACGATGACAGATCGAGCAGCGTCAGACCGTTGGCAATCGACTGGATAACGATGATGCCAAGCAGTGCCGAATAGGCGCTGCCGCGGCCGCCGAAGAGACTGGTGCCACCGATTACGGCAGCGGCTATCGCATTCAGGTTGACGTCGCCGGTGCCAGCCTGCTGGCTTGCCGATGCAAGGCGCGCAGCAGACAGTACGCCGCCGAGCGCAGCCAGCATCGAGCAGAGCATGAAGGCGCTCGTGTAGATCAGGCGCACGTTGATGCCGGCGCGGCGCGCGGCCTCGCGATTGCCGCCGACCGCCGTCATCGAGCGGCCCCACTTTGTGCGGGTTAGCGCATAGCTCATCGCTACGACAAGGCCGACGAACAGACCGAACATCCACGGAATGCCGCGGTCCTGGTTGAGATAAAAGACGATCAGCTCGAGCACCACGGTAATAATAACCGCACGGAACACGAGACTGCCAAGCGACTGCGAAGACAGGCTAGCCTCGCGGCGCCGCACGACGGTCCGGTAATCGGTCACGAACATCACGATCCCGGGAATGGCGGCCAGAACGTAGGAAACCGGGTCCGGCATGACCAACAGCTGGCCGAAGTTCACCACTGCAGAGCCGTAGGGCAGATTGATCGAACCGGTAGCGCCAAGCAGATAAAGCTGCATGCCGAGAACCGCCAGAAGACCAGCCAGTGTCGAAACGAAGCTCGGCATTCCGAGGCGGTTGAAGAGCAATGCATAAAGCGCACCGATGACACCGCCGGCGGCAAGAGCAGCGACAATCGCCAGCGCAACCGGCCAGCCTTCGTTGACCCAGAGCATGCCGACCAGCGCCGAAGCAAAGCCACTGATCGAGCCCACGGACAGGTCGATCTCGCCAACCATTAAGATGCAGACGATCCCAAGCGAGATGACGCCGACGGTCGATGCATCGAAAAGCAAATTGACGAGGTTGTTGGCCGAGAGGAAGATGGGATTGAGCGACGCAAAGACGGTCCAGATGAGAACTAGGCCGACGACGACCGGCAGCGAGCCTAGATCGCCCGATCTCACGCGATCGGCAAAGGCCCGGATGGCGCCGCTCACGCCGGTTTCATGCTTGACGCGAACGTCGCTCCTATCCAGCAACGGTGCGGATGGCGCGCTCTGATTGGCGTTGCTGCTCATGGGGTTCCTCCGTTCGTGATCTCGCGCGGCGCCTGGCGTCGGCTTGCCCTGCGGGAGACGGAATTGTCGGCGGCTCCTGTGATGGCGCTGACGAGTTCCTGATTGGTGGCGTCGGGATAGAATATTCCATTGTTGCGGCCGAGACGCAGGACGACGATGCGGTCTGCCACGGCCCGCACGTCCTCCATATTGTGGCTGATCATGATCACGCCGAGGCCACGGTCGCGGACCCGTTCGATAAGGTTCAAGACCTCCGCCGTCTGCGCCACGCCGAGCGCAGCGGTCGGCTCGTCGAGCATGATAAGCTTCGGCTCCAACAGCAGCGATCTCGCAATCGCCACCGTCTGACGCTGGCCGCCGGAAAGCGAGGCGATCGGAATGCGGACGCTGGGGATGCGCGCCGACAGCTCATTCAGGAGCTTCCAGGAGCGTACCTCCATCGACACTTCATCGAGCTTTAGCGGACTGGTCTCCCGGCCAAGGAAGATGTTGGCCACGACATCGAGATTTTCGCAGAGCGCGAGGTCCTGGAAAACCGTCGCAATACCGAGATCAAGTGCCGTACTGGGGTCAGCGAGCGTTACGGGTTTGCCCGCGAAAGTGATCGTGCCCGATGTCGGCTGGTGGACACCGGCAAGAATTTTGACAAGTGTCGACTTGCCCGCACCGTTGTCGCCGACCAGCGCCACGACTTCGCCCGCATGCACGTCGAGATCGATATCCGTCAGGGCCGAAACGGCGCCGAAATTCTTGGAGACGCCACGCAGGCTGAGCACCAGCTCGCCGGTCGGGGGCGCGTCATGTTGGTCGTCCATCATCGAGGCAAGCCTTTCCGTATGACTTCGTGATGCCTGCAATGAGCCCCCCGACGACATGCGCCGGAGGACCCTCGGGAGGAGTTCTTAGCTGCCGATACCAAGCTTCTTGCAACCCTCGGCGTAACGATCGCCGCAAAGCTGTTCAGGCGTCTGGATCGGCTTACCGTTGACGGTCTTGTCGATGATTTCGCCCTTCAGGTTCTCTGCAGTCACAAGCGCCGGCGTGAAGAGCTGCGTCGGTGTGTCGAACAGCTTCGTATCCGCCTTCGGCGTCTCACCGGAAAGCAGTTGCAGTGCGACGTTGGCGGCGGCGGCAGCAACGATCTCACTCGGCTTGGAAATCGTGTTGTACTGATCACCAGCAATGATCAGCTGCAGGCCGGCAATCGTCGCGTCATTGCCTGTCACTGGCGGGACCGGATCGACACCGGCAGCCTTGAAGGCAGCAACTGCGGCACCACCAGTACCGTCATTGGCCGCTACGACACCAATGATCTTCTTGCCGAAGCGGGTAATCTGGCCGCTTGCCCACTGCTGTGCCTTCGGCGGCGCCCACTCCGGCGTATCGTATTCGGCGAGAACTCGATATCCACCCTCGGCGATCCCGGCATGGATACCCTTCTTGATCAAGCCGGCGGCTGCATCGGTCGGAGAGCCGTTGATCTCAAGCAGACCACCGTCTTCTGGTTTGACGTTGTTCTTTTTCAAATGCTCGACGAGCGATACGGCAATCATCTTGCCGATCTCTTCATTGTTGAAGGAGACATAGTAGTCGGCTGCCGCGGAAGGGATCGGGCGGTCATAGGCGATAACCTTGACGCCTTGGCTCTGTGCCATCTTCACCAACGAGGCAGCAGCGGTGGAGTCAACCGGGTCGAGGATGATCGCCTTGGCCCCTTGCGAGATCGCGGAGTTGAACTGCTGTTGCTGACGGGATGCATCGCCGTTGGCATTCTGGTAGATCACCTTGCAGCCGGCGCAGAGCTTGGCCATTTCCGCCTGGAAGCCCGGGAAGTCATGCTCTTCGTAACGCGTCGAGCTCTGGTCGGGCATCAGGAAGGCGACAGTCGCGTCGGTGACTTTGGCCGACTGTGCAAAGACGGACGTTGCGCTGAGAAGGCCGAAGGCCAGGATCGCGGCGCCTGCGAGTTTCGTTTTGAGTTGCGTCATTTCGGTTTCTCCATTGAAGAGATCGATTGTTGCAGTGACCGTCTCAGGCGCGTGGTGGCCTGAGTGCAAAGCGCACAAAGCCTCTGCCGGAACCGCGGTCAAAGACCATCGCCGGCCATGCTGCTGAGGCGCACATGTTATGAATCTGAAGACAAGCGTTCTCTCGCGGAGGCCGCCACGGTCTCCGTTCGAACTTGCCATCAATGTGTCCTGTCTCCTCCCTGTCCTCCCTGGTTAGGCGGCCTCCACCGCTTTTTCGTTTTGTGCCCGCAAGGCTCGAAACCTGGAGGGCGGCATCCCTTTCTGCGCGAGAAAGTGTCTGTTGAAATTCGAAAGGTTGTTGAACCCAGACGCGTAGCAGATATCGATAACGGGCATGTCCTCGCCGCTCATCAACAGCTGGCAGGCGAGGTTGATGCGCAGGCGGTTCACATACTGAACCACCGAGAAGCCGGTATGTTTGCGAAACGACCTGGAGAACGCACTCGGCGTTTGACCGGCGATCGCAGCCAGGTCGGTTTCGGAAAATGGCTCCGTTAGTCGCTCACGGATAAATGCCAGGGCCTTGTTGGTGCCGATCGACATATAACCGGACGGATCGGGCTGATAGTCGGACGTGGTCAGCGCCACGCGATTGTTGGCAGCCGTCAGAAGTTCGACAAGCTGCATGAAAAGCGCGATGCGACGCGCACCGGTGGCATCCAGCATCTCCTGCATGATCGGTTTGGCGAGTGCGGCGGTCTCGACAGGGAAGAGGACGCCCCGACGGCTGTCGGCGAGCACCGAGCGAAACCCTTTGAGTTCCGGCAGGATGGCAAGCAGGCCATCGATGAATTGCTCGGAGAACTGCAAAACCATGCAGCGCTGCTCGATGCGCCGGTTGTCGAGGACTTCGCTTACCCAATTGTGCGGCAGGTTCGGGCCGGTCATCACAAAATTCCCCGGCTGGAAATCGCCGATGAAGTCACCGACGAAATAGCAGCCGGAGGTTTCGGTGATCAGGTGGATTTCATATTCGGGATGAAAGTGCCACCGCACCGTATGATAGGGATATCCATGCGACCACATCTTGAAGGACTCGCCGGAACGTATCTGGACGACTTCCAGATCGGGCTCTGATACATCCCTCATACGACTACCCCTCCCAGGGTCTCCTCACTCTGTTACTGGGCTAAAAGCAGGTGGAGCTCTCCCGGTTCCATCCCGCGACCATGAAAGAAGTTTAGCCGGATGCGACAGGGCGCTCCACCACATTTGCCCCTACGCACCGATACTTTTTTGTCATCCGATTCATGATTGCCTGGATGCCCAGCCGTGCATTTCCAGCTAAGTCTGGATCAGTCTGCATCAGCGGCGTTAGGGTCACGGCTCATCTAGGTTCAGCGTGTTCTTCTGGTGCTGCCGCGCAGAGCAGGGTGCAATTTTTAGCGGCTGGCTTGAAACGCAAGTTTTGCCGGCCTTCGAGAATCGGATTCTGGCGGTCGACCGTGCCGTTGCGAGGATGGCGGCCAGGCTACATGTTCCAGATCCTCAACCGATCAACGACGCTTATATAGCCGCGACAGCACTGATCCACGGGATGACGGTCGCAACGCGCAACGCTGCTGATTTTATGCCGACCGGCGTTCGTATTCTCAATCCATAGGAACCTTGAGGCTATCGCAGGCCAAGAGCCGATCTTTTTGGCACGATAGGCAATGTCTTCAACTTGCTCAATGACCTAAGATTTGGCTGAGAAAGAGCTGGTGCGATTCGACTGGGGGTTGCTGAAAATGCCTTGGGCTCGTTCTGCTCGACGATTTGCCCCTAATCCCCTTGGGGCGTGTAGCAGTTTTGTGGTGCGGATTCCCGCGTCGTTTTGGAGGCAAGATAAATGAAGGCGATGGTAGAGAGTGTTCGAAGAAGCGCAGAAACATCGAACTGGTACGCGGCGCTTGCACTGGCGCTGATGCTGCCGGATGTGTGTTCGAACATCGAAGGAACACCTGGTGGTGTGGGCGCACGCTATAGTAGCTGGTGCGATCGATGGATCTCGCCAATCTACTCGGATCAACATGATATCATCATCCCAGGCGGCGAATTCTATGTGTTAAGGTGCGCCTACCTGCACGAAGGTTCAGAAGACGTTTCCAACCAACAGAAAAAGGATGTCATCGAAAGATATCGGTTTCTTGCACCGCAGAAAGGCCTGACCGTTCATCCACGCCAGATTGGCGGAACCAGAATCTTCCAACTACCGATACAGCAATTCTGCGAAATATTCTGCATTGCAGCCGAATCCTGGTCGGCAACATTTTTTGCCACACGGCCTGATATGGCAGACAGTGACGACAGGATACTCAAGTTTTATGACCCAGCTGTTGATGGAATTCGTCTTACATAGTTGCGAGTTCGAGCGACCCGCGCCGTCGGGGCTCGATTGCAAAGGGAAGGCCACTTCCTCTTTTCAGTCGGCTTTGGATTTCCGCTTCGAGGCTACCGGACCAAGTGACCTGCCGCGGAACCTTCATCCGGCTGCAATTAGAACCTCAGCGATCAGATGGTCTCCGTCACCAGCTTCGTGTTGAAGAAGCTTTCCATCGTCTCCGTCCCGCCTTCTGACCCATAGCCGGAGTCTTTTATGCCACCGAACGGCAACTCCGGCAGCGCCAAACCGTGATGATTGATCGAAACCATGCCGCTTTGCATGTCGCGCCCGAGTGCGGCACTTTGCCGACGAGGTATACGCGTAGGCCGCAAGGCCATAAGGCAGGCGGTTGGCTTCCGAAATGGCGGATTCATACGTCGAAAAAGCGTTGACGACAGCAATCGGGCCGAACGGCTCGTCGTTCAAGACGCGGGCGCAGGGTGGCACGTCGGTGAGGACCGTGGGTTTGTAGAAATTTCCTTGGTTTCCAATCCGTTCCCCGCCGGTCGCAATCCTCCCCCCCGCGAGAGATGGCGTCAGCCGTGAGAGCTTCCATGGCTTCGACGTGCTTTCCGCCGGCAAGGGGGCCCATTGTTATCTCTGCGTCCAAGCCATTGCCCACCTTGATGGCCTCTGCCGCTTTCACGAAGCCGGCGAGGAACCTAGAACAGACCTTCTCCTGGACGAGGAAGCGAGTCGGAGCAACGCAGACCTGGCCGGCATTGCGGAATTTCGAGCCGGACAGGATCCGCACGGCGACATCCACGTCGGCATCGTCAAAAACGATTGCTGGGGCATGACCGCCTAGTTCCATCGTCATCCGCTTCATATGCACACCGGCAAGTACGGCAAGCTGCTTGCCGACAGCTGTCGAACCGGTGAACGTAATCTTGCGAATGATTGGGCGCGCAATGAGGTGGTTGGAGATATCGGCGGGAGTGGCATAAACGAGGTTGAGGGCGCCGGTTGGCAGTCCGGCATCGGCGAATGCGTAGACAAGTTCGGCACAGCTCCTCCGGTCCCTTGAGAATGATCGAGCAGCCTGCAGCAAGACCTGCCGCAACTTTACGAACGGCCTGGTTCAAAGGAAAGTTCCAGGGGCTGAAGGCGGCAACGGGGCCGACCGGCTCTTTGAGGAGGGGCGAACCGGGGAGGGGCAACCCGACCGTACGCCCGTCGGGCTTCCTCGGCGAACCAGTCGATCATATAGGCTGCTCCCAACGTCTCCGCCCTGGCTTCTGCGATCGGCTTGCCCTGCTCGAGGGTCATGATCGTTGCGATCTTCTCAACCCGGTCCCGCAGCAACTGCGCAGCCTTGTGCAACACCCTCGCACAATCGAAAGCGCTGACCTCACGCCAGATGTCAAACCCGGACTCGGTTGCGACAAGTGCGGCATCGAGGTCGTCGCGGCCGGCATTGGCGACAGTTCCGATGATTTCACCTGTGGCTGGGTTGACCATCGGCAGGCGATCGTTCGAACCGTCCCGCCAAGTGCCATCGATAAAGAGTTGGGTTTCTGGGTAGTCCGACATCTGGTTCTCCGATGCTCTTGAATCAGTAACCGAGGGCACAACCATCCTTGCGATGGTCCGACGCCCCGAGCAGGGTTCCGTGCTCTTGGTCAATCCAAATCGCCTGCGCGCCGCCAATGGCCGATTTCGGAGGAACCACTTTGAGGCCTCGGCCCTTGAGATTTTCGCCAATCGCGGTTCGAATTGTTTCCTCCGCTTCAATCGTTAGTGTGCCGGGGAGGGGGAACAGACGAGGAAGATCGACCGCCGATTGGATATCCATGCCGAAGTCGAACAGCTTCGACAGAAAGTGAGCATGTCCCATAGCTTGATAGTGACCTCCCATAACACCGAACGAGAGGGTCGCTTTGCCGTTTCGCGTGACCATTCCTGGGATGATCGTATGCATCGGCCTCTTGCGCGGGGCGATCGCGTTTGGATGCCCCTCCTTCAGCACGAAACTCTGGCCGCGGTTGTGGAACAGCACGCCCGACTTCGGTGCCATCAGTCCGCTGCCGTAGGGATGGAAGACCGAATTGATGAAGCTGACGGCATTGCGGTCTTTGTCGACCACCGAGATATAGACCGTGTCCGAGTGCTCGACGCCTTCAACGACACCCGTGACATTACCAGCTTCTTTCAAGTTGATGCTCGAGGCAAGACGGTCGGCAAGTTCATCCGACAGAAGAAAATCTGCCGGGACATTCGAGAAGGCGGCGTCTGCAAGCCAACGTTCGCGCGCTGCATAGGCAAGCCGGGTCGCCTCGACTTCAACATAAAGGTTGTCGGGATCGAGGGGGTCGCCTGACGGCGCAAAACGCTCAAGAATCTTGAGGATCATCAATGCAATGATACCTTGCCCATTTGGTGGGCATTCGTGAACCGTCCAGCCGCGATAGGTTGCGCTGATAGGGGTGACATATTCCCCAGCGGCGGATGCGAAATCCTCGATTGTGTGCAGACCGCCGAGCGAGCGAAGATAAGAAACCATGTCTTCGGCGACATCGCCGCGATAGAAGGCATCCCGGCCGTGGCTGCCGATCGCCGACAACGTCTGTGCGAGTTGCGGCTGACGCTGAATGGATCCAACTGCGGGAACTTCATCGTTGTCGAGAAAAATGCGGCGCGTCGACGGGTCGAGTGCGAGCATGGCGCGCTGATGCGAAATATCAGCGGAAACGCGCGGTGTAATGCCATAGCCGTCATGCGCAAGCGCGATTGCTGGCGCCAAGATATCGGCCATCGACATGCGCCCATGATCTGCGACGAGGCGCGTCCAGGCGTCGACAGCGCCGGGAACGGTCACCGCGTGAGGCGAAGACCGCGCGATCTCGGAAATTCCCTGGTCCTTGAACCATTTGAGATCCACGGCCGCGGGTGTGCGACCAGACCCGTTATAGGCGATCACCTGGTCGCCTCCGTTGGGGGCTAGCAACGCGAAACAATCGCCGCCAATGCCGGTGGAGCCTGCCTCGACCACGCACTGGACGGCGCAGGCTGCTACTGCCGCATCGATGGCCTTGCCGCCACTTTTGAGGATGTCGATAGCGGTCATGGTTGCCATGGGATGGGAGGTGGCGGCCATGCCGCTACGGCCAACGGCAATCGAGCGCCCCGGTTGTTCGAAGTTCCGCATGCTGTTGTCCTTTCAGCGTCAATAAAGGGTTCTTCCGCATATTTGGTGCAGGTCAGGGTCTTCGCCTGCTTGCGGTTTCGCTATGGTTGTTCAGGAGGCCGTTCCACAGCATTTTTTGAATTTTTTGCCTGATCCACATGGGCAGGGATCGTTTCGGCCGGGACTGGCAAACGAGCGCAAGCCAGCAGAGACGCTCTTCTTTTCGAGTTCGGACATACGCCAATAGGCCGCTATTGCCAAAACGGTGTCCGGCAGGGCCTCAATTGCGTCGTCAATCACCTGCTCTTTTTCCTCGGTGGCGAGTTCATCGGGCAGATTGCCGGGATCACAGAGCATCATGATGGGAACGAGCAGCATCGCGGCTTCAGACTTGAGCATCTTCGTCCAGTGACGCTGGCGCAACGCGAAGGACTCGACAAAGCCGTCAGCCCAGTCCCAGGCGATGACGGTGTCGCCGGATTCCCAAAAAATAGGCTCGACGGTCTCGTTGTCGATTTGCCGGACGATCTCGTCGTACCGGCCCATAATGGCCCCAAGGACAGCCTGGGCTTGGCTCTCATCGTCGAACTGAGGCGTAGTCTCGCCCCAGATAACCGGCAACCACTCGTCGGGCGGGATTGCCTCCGGCCCGACGGCGATGCCGGTCAAAAAGCCATCTAGATCGGACAGCAGCATACTCTCCGCTGGAGAACTGTCGGACATGAGATAGGCTTCGAGATCATCAAGGCTCATTGCTTCGGTGAAGGATGTCTGATGCGCAGTCATATCGCGATCCTTGTAGCGCTTCGAACAAATCTAAGGCCGAGGCGCCGCCACAGGCAATGCTGAATGGTTCCAGTCACCGTTCAATTGTCCGCACACTCGTGCCGACCTGTGGCGCAATCTGCCTCGCACAGGTGATCCCCGCATCACCCAGGCGCATCACCTTCTCATACAGATCACGACGTTGCCGCTTTCGCTGGTGCCGCAAGCTTTGCAGCGATGTTTGCTTCTGCGATGGGTGTTCTCGGGCCTCATGACTTCCTGCGGCGATCTCATTCATCGCGGCGACGCTGCCAAGATGGACAGCTTTGCGATAACGACCGACCGCCAGACGAAGAGCCTCACCCAGATTCGCGAGAAGATGCCATCGATCCGCGATCTGAGCGGCATCAGGGGCGCCTCGTCGCGCCCCTTCTGCATAAACGCCAGCACGGTCGCGGGCGATGATTTCTACGCCGGAATGTCGGGCAAGCCATTCGGCTACGACATCAGCATTTCGTTCGGGAAGCAGATCAAGAACGCGGTTGCGTTCCAGATCGCAGACAATCGTGCCGTAACGCTGACCCTTGCGCCAGGCCCAATCGTCGATACCAACGATCCGAGGGGCAGGGTAGGCTTCATGCACCGATGCGCTCACCATTCGCAAAAGTGTATCGCCGCTCACAGGAATGGTCAGCTTTTGCGATAAGCGACCGCCGGGCTCGCCTCCCGCCGTAAGCCCGACCGCTGTTTGCGCCGCTCTGAGGCGGTTGGTTCGACGGGTTTGGTGGAAACCAATTCCGGAAATCGTTCGGTGAAGATACGCGTTACGCATTGTCTGTCGACACAACGAAAACGCCTGGCACGAAGTCGGATCGCCGCAGCTTGATCCTGGAAAGGCAGATCGGCAAGCCGGCGCAGGTAATGGCTGTGAACGCGCCCGCTGGATCGGTCGCAACTGGGGCTTGCCGAGGCCGAAATCGACCGCGCCGAAATAACGACTGTCCCACCTTGGCGATCGACCTCCACGACCTCGAAATTCTCTGGAAGCAACGAGTTGAAAAAATGAAGCACGAGCAAATCACTGCATAGACTACGATTCCGAATCTATGACCGTATTCGCGCCGTACGTGAATCCTCCTGCACCAAATATGCGGAAGAACCCAATCAAGATAAGACACGCTATACAAGTACCCATATTGCGTGGCTGAGGCGGATCGTGCCCCGGGAGGTGGTGTAGGTCCTGAGGTTTAGGCGGCCATCAGTGTTTTCCATTTAGGGTCGGGTTGTTCAAGACCAACCTGATGGA
>NZ_JACIFT010000046.1:0-13928 GCF_014197575.1 Rhizobium sp. BK538 | reverse complement strand
ACCCGACTTTCCTCCGCCAGAAATCCTGCAGCCAGAAAAATCCTATCCGAAAAACAAAACCCGCCGAAAAATCGACGGGTTTGTCAGCGCTCTGAAGCCGGGCTAGAGCCCGGCTTTTCCGCAGTTGATGTTCGGCTTAGAACTTGACGCCGATACCGACCTTGACGCTGTGCTCGTCGTAGCCGCGCGAAATGTTCGCGCCGCCGACGTTGAAGTCGCTGTCAGCGTAGTTGGTGTAACGGTACTCGACACGGGCCGTGATATTGTTGGTCACGAAGGTTTCTGCACCCGCACCAACCGTGTAACCGAGCGACGTGTCGGTGTCAGAGCCGGCTGCGTTGCTGAACTTGTTCTTCGTAGCAGCAAGACCGGCCGTGCCGTACAGCAGGAACGGGTTCAGATCGTAACCGATACGGCCGCGGATAGAGCCGTTGACTTCGTTCTTGCCGGTGCCACCGCCAGCAGCACCGTCAGCGCCGGAGTAGCCGATGTCGGCTTCGGCACCGTATACGATCTGGCCAGCCTGCCAATTGTAGCCGGTGTAGATCTGACCGCCGAGAGCGCGCGCGTTGTACTTGTCGCCAAAGCCGCCCATGTTGTAGGTGCCGGCACCGCCGAGATAGAAGCCCTGCCAGTTGGCCGCTGGAGCCGGTTCATTCTGTGCAACCGGAGCTTCCGGGATCTGATCAACGGCATCGGCTGCATAAGCGGCGGAAAACCCACCAAGGGCAACGGTCGAAACCAACAGGCTAGCAATAAACGTACGCATACTCGTCTCCTTTCAGACCCGCGTCCTTCGTCAACTGTCCTACAGCGAAGCATTCGCGGGCTATTACAAATGTCCCTTGCGGTTAGGGAGAGAAATTGATGCCCAATTGAGGATTTGAAAGAGCCAAATTGTGATTTGATTGTGGCACCTGGATGGCTGAAATTCGATGTTGCTTTGTCGCAACAGAATATTTGTTAACCATAATGAATGGTTAAATCATGAATACTTATTTTACGGAAATATATTCTTAACTAATACATACAGTAATTCCGGCGCCGTCGCAATCAAAACGGCTATTTATCTCACCTTCTCCCGCGCCTATATAAGCAGCGAACAGAGTTTCGCGGCGAGAAGGCATGATTTTGAACGAGAAAAGACTTCGGACGGCACTCGTGACCGGAGCGGCCAAAAGAATAGGCAGGGCGATAGTCGAGGATCTGGCCGCGAATGGATTTTCGGTTGCGATCCACGCCAGCCGTTCGATTGAGGCGGCTGAGAATTTCGCGGCGGAATTGCGGCAAAGCGGCTCCCGGGCGTTTGCCGTGCAAGCTGACCTCGAGAAAATTGACGAGACAAGCGATCTGATAAGGAAGGTCTCAGAGACGCTTGGACCGATCGATCTGCTTGTCAACAATGCCTCTGTTTTCCACGAAGATTCCGTCCGCCATATCGACGCCAAGGCCTGGGACGAGCATTTCGCCGTCCACGTCCGCGCGCCCTCGATTCTCTCGGCGAACTTTGCGGCGCAACTGCCCGAACGGGCGGATGGTCTGATCATTAACATTATCGACCAGCGCGTCTGGGCGCTGCGACCGAGCTTCTATTCCTATACACTGTCGAAGTCAGCCTTGTGGACCGCGACGCAGACCACGGCGCAGGCGCTGGCGCCGCGCATCCGCGTCAACGCCATCGGGCCCGGCCCCTCGATGCCAAGCGAACGGCAGTCGCAAGAAGACTTCCAAGCTCAGGTTTCAGCGCTTATCCTCAAGCGAGGGCCGAAGCTCGAGGAATTCGGCAAAACGATTCGCTTCCTCTACGAAACGCCCTCGATCACCGGTCAAATGATTGCCCTCGACGGCGGCCAGCACCTTGCCTGGCAGACGCCCGATGTGGCGGAGATTATGGAATGAATTCAAGAAAGCTGCCGGACGGCGGCGTTCTTTACGACGAAACGGACGAAAGCGACGACGATATCGAAGTGGAGAGCGAGGCCTCCGCTGCGCCGATTTCGGCTGCGATCGATTGGAATGAAGGCGGGATCAACGAAACCGGCCTCGTCGGTGCCGAACTGATTGCCGAATTTGTCAAACGGCTGCCGAACAGTCCGGGTGTCTACCGCATGTTCAACGAGGCCGGCGACGTCCTCTATGTCGGCAAGGCCCGCAGTCTGAAGAAGCGCGTTAGCAACTATGCGCTCGGCCGCGTGCACTCCAACCGTATCGCGCAAATGGTGCGCCTGACGGCGAACATGGAGTTCGTAACGACGCGCACCGAAACCGAAGCGCTGCTCTTGGAAGCGAATCTGATCAAGCGCTTGCGGCCACGCTTCAATGTGCTGCTGCGCGACGACAAGTCGTTTCCCTACATCTTGATCACGGGCGACCACCGCGCCCCGGCGATCTTCAAACACCGCGGCGCCCGCGCCCGCAAGGGCGACTATTTCGGCCCCTTTGCGTCAGCCGGCGCCGTCGGTCGGACGATCAACTCGCTGCAGCGCGCCTTTCTCATTCGCACCTGTACCGACAGCGTTTTCGAGACGCGCACCCGCCCCTGTCTTCTCTATCAGATCAAGCGTTGTTCCGGGCCATGCACACGTGAGATCAGCGACGAGGGCTACAGCGAGCTCGTTCAGGAGGCCAAGGACTTCCTTTCCGGCAAGAGCCAGAAGGTCAAGGAACATATGGCCAAGGCGATGAACCTCGCGGCGGCGGATCTCGACTTCGAACGCGCCGCCGTCTACCGCGACCGTCTGGCCTCGCTCTCGCATGTTTCCAGCCACCAGGGCATCAATCCGGCCGGCGTGGAAGAGGCGGATGTCTTCGCCATCCATCATGAAGGCGGCGTCTCCTGTATCCAGGTGTTCTTCTTCCGCACCGGACAGAACTGGGGCAACCGCGCCTACTTCCCAAAGGCTGATCCGCAACTATCGGCAGCCGAGGTGCTGAACGCCTTCCTGGCGCAATTCTATGATGACAAGCCAGTGCCGAAGCAGGTCCTGCTGTCGGAGACCGTCGAGGAAATCGAACTGCTTGCCGCCGCGCTCGGCGAAAAAACCGGACATAAGGTGTCCATCCTCGTGCCACAGCGCGGAGAGAAGCGTGATCTGGTCGAGCATGTGATCGCCAACGCACGCGAGGCGCACGGTCGGAAGCTCGCGGAGACGGCTTCGCAGTCACGCCTGCTCGAGGGCTTCAAGGAGACGTTCCGGCTTCCCTATACGCCGCAGCGCGTCGAAATCTACGACAACTCCCACATCATGGGCACCAATGCGGTCGGCGGCATGGTGGTGGCGGGGCCGGAAGGCTTCGTGAAGAACCAGTACCGAAAGTTCAACATCAAATCGACCGACATCACGCCCGGCGACGACTTCGGTATGATGCGCGAAGTGATGACCCGTCGCTTTTCCCGGCTAATCAAGGAAGAGGGAATTCCGGACCGTAGCCAGCAGGCACCGCCGGCAGATGCAGCCGACATGTCCTTCCCCGCCTGGCCCGACGTCATCCTGATCGACGGCGGACAGGGACAGATGACGGCCGTGCGCGCCATCCTTGAGGAGCTGGGGATTACCGACAGCGTGATCGCCATCGGCGTCGCCAAGGGAGTCGACCGAGACGCCGGGCGCGAGCGCTTCTTCCCGCCGGGACGCGAGAGCTTCACCCTGCCGCCGCGCGACCCCGTCCTCTATTTCATTCAGCGCATGCGCGACGAGGCGCACCGCTTCGCCATCGGCTCGCATCGTGCCCGGCGCAAGAAGGAGATGGTTAAGAATCCGCTCGACGAGATCGGCGGGATCGGGCCGTCGCGCAAGCGCGCCCTGCTGCAGCATTTCGGAACCGCCAAGGCGGTCTCCCGCGCCGCTCTTTCCGACCTGATGGCCGTCGAGGGCATTTCTGAGACCGTCGCCAAGCAGGTTTACAACCATTTTCACGACGACGCCGCGAAATAGGTGGAGACGGTCGCAAATTCCACGCAAAGGCAGCGAAAAAACAGAAAGAATGTTGACGCTTTGCGGTCAAAGCCGTCATCTACGGGCACATCACTTCAGAGACATGTTTCATGGCATCGCGCGCATATAATATACCGAACCTGCTGACTTACGGCCGCATTCTGGCAGTGCCGTTGATCGTGCTGTGCTTCTTTCTCGAAGGAAAGCTTGCGATCAGCAATACGGCGCGATGGGTGGCGCTGTGGATCTTCGTCATCGCATCGATCACCGACTTTCTCGACGGCTATCTCGCCCGCATTTGGAATCAGACATCGAATATCGGCCGGATGCTCGACCCGATCGCCGACAAGCTGCTGGTCGCGTCCATTCTCCTGCTGGTGGCTGCCGACCAGACGATCGCCGGCTGGTCCATTTGGGCGGCGATCACCATTCTCTGCCGCGAGATCCTTGTCTCCGGACTACGCGAATATCTGGCGGCCCTCAAGGTCAGCGTGCCCGTGACCCGGATTGCGAAGTGGAAGACGACGGTGCAACTGGTCGCGATCGCATTCCTGCTGGCCGGCCCTGCTGGTGACGAAATATTCCCCTATACGACGAAGACCGGCATCGGCCTTCTCTGGATCGCAGCGATTCTGACGATCTACACCGGCTACGACTATTTCCGGGCGGGCCTGAAGCACATCGTGGATGATGAAGAATGACAAAGCTCGTCTATTTCGCCTGGGTGCGCGAACGGATCGGCAAGGCTGAAGAAGAGATAGCCCTGCCCTCTTCCGTCGTCACCGTTGCCGATCTTCTGAATCATTTGAAGACGATGGGCGAAGAATATGAGACCGCGCTTCAGTTTCCCGACGTCATTCGCGTCGCGATCGACCAGGAGCATGTCGAGCACGACGAGCCGATCGGGAATGCCAGGGAGATCGGCATTTTCCCGCCGATGACCGGAGGCTGACGTGAGCAGCAAGGTCGAGCCCGATATTCGCGTCCAGCGCGAGGATTACGACCTTCAGGCGGAAGTCGATCGGCTCAGCACGCGTGCCAGCGGCATAGGCGCGATCGTGACATTCTCAGGCTTGTGCCGTGACGAAGGCGGCAGGCTCGCAGCGCTCGAACTCGAACATTATCCTGGCATGGCCGAGGCGGAGATGAGCCGGATCGCCAGCCTTGCGATCGAGCGCTTCGGGCTCCTCGGCCTGACGGCAATCCACCGCTACGGCAAGATCGCTGCGCGGGAGAATATCGTGCTGGTCGTCGCCGCTGCGCCCCATAGACAGGCTGCATTCGACGGTGCGAATTTCGTGATGGACTACCTGAAGACAGCCGCTCCCTTCTGGAAGAAGGAGCACGGCAAGGATGGCGCTACGGGCGAATGGGTTGCGGCCAGGGACGCGGATGACGCCGCACGCGACAAGTGGAAATAATCAGGGTATGGCTCGCTCCCTCCTGCTGAGGACGAGAAGAAGCACAAGCAGCGAGAACACCACAAGATCGCGCCAGAGATAGGGGCCGAAGGCGCTCCACATCGTCTCCGCGACACCGAGACCGGCTGCGCCTGCGGCCGACTTCAACGGGTCCGAATATCCGCCGACGGCAGCAACCATCAAGACCTTGAGGCCGAACATCAGACCGGCACCGAAATCCATCGTGCCGTAGTAGAAAGTGGCGAGGATGCCACATGCTGTGGCAATCAAGCCTGCCGCCGCGTAGGCAACGAGGAAGACGCGATCGGCGCTGGTGCCGCATAGTTCTGC
The DNA here is from genome assembly GCF_014197575.1 of Rhizobium sp. BK538. Classification (NCBI taxonomy): domain Bacteria; kingdom Pseudomonadati; phylum Pseudomonadota; class Alphaproteobacteria; order Hyphomicrobiales; family Rhizobiaceae; genus Rhizobium; species Rhizobium sp. BK538. Next base: position 8,242 of record NZ_JACIFT010000046.1, on the reverse strand, counting down.
CGCCAGAGGATCGTCGGTGACGGCCCGCCACAGCCGCCCCCAGGACGTACCCCTCATGATGATAACGCCAAGCGCGATCATGACGCACATCAATCCGGTATTGATGAGTTGGATCTCCGTAAGCGCGACCTTGAACGCCCCGTCACTCCAGAACACAACGACGCTGTTCAGGAAGGGCGAAAGCCACAGGCTTTTCGTGTCGGATGCAAGCCTGGCCGTTTCCATGAGGACAATAGTGATGCCGAGCGCCGCCACGATCACTGTGTTCGAGGACTGGCGCACCAGTGGCAGCATGATGGAGCGGCCGATCCAGGCCGCCGCCAGCATTGAATAGATTAACGAGAACAGCGTCCCCATTGCCAGCGCGGCCGGCAGGATCAGCCAGAGCCTGTTGTAGCTGAGGTCGGTGAAGAGCAGCAAAATCTGACCCGAGAAGGCGAAGATCGCCCCATAGGTGACATCGGCGCGCTTGGTGACCCCAAAGGCGATGGCGTAGCCGAACGCAAGCGCAGCGTAGAGTGCAGCCACAGGGACCGCGTTCGCCAATTGCTGCAGCAGATAGGCCATAAAGAACTCCCGATTGCAGAAATCATAACTAGCAAAATGTATTTTACCAGTTATATTTTCATCATGAGCTTTTCCTGGACCCCACACCGCTTTTCCGGAGGCGCATTGGCACTGGATGTCGCCAACAGCGTTGTCCTCCGGCATGACGAGACGCGACGGATCGACCGTTTCGAAGCACCCGCCCAACTGGAAACCTTTCCGCAGGCTGCAGCGGAGTTCTGCGCGGAGCGGGCGATCTTCGGTGACATGGTTGGTCCGACACCACATAACAAAAGGAACTTCCTGGAGTTGCGCGAGGCGACGGATAGGTATTTCCGGGCTCGCGTCTCAGGCGACAACGACGATCAGCTGCTCGCCACCCTTCTGGAGGCGCTTGCACGCACGCTGCGCGGCGCCAGTGACGCAAATGGGCTCGACGCTGCAACCGCACATTCGGTGTTGCGGCTGATCGCGATGCAGGATCCCGAGCGGATGAAGATCTGCCGCAATTGCGGCTGGCTCTTCATCGACCGCAGCAAGAACAGAAGTCGCGCCTGGTGCGACATGGCGGTGTGCGGCAATCGCGCCAAGGCGAGCCGCCACTATCGCCGGAGGAAAGAGGAGGAGGCGCCATGAAAGCGCTATCGATGGCCGTTTTCGTTGCAGCCGCAATGCTGACAGGGTGCCAGCGAGAGACCGACAAGCTGGTCGAGGTCAATGGCCGCGTCTTCGTTTTCAACTACCGGATCGCGGTGGCGACTTATGTCGTGACCCTCAACAAGAAGGCGCCGATCCCGGAAGGCACCGTCGCCATCGCGGAATTCGAGAACCCTGCGGGCGGAGACGTGCTAGTGACCAGTGAAAAGATCTACCCGTTCTGGGACCAAATCACGCTGCAGAGCCCGGCACTTCATTGCGTCAAGAAGGACAAGCCTTACGCCGTGAGCGTTCGCCTTGTCGATGCCAACGGAGAGACGTTGCAAAGCCTGAAGACCGAGGTGATTTCGAGCCTTGACCAGTCTGTCATGCCCGGTAAGCCGCTGGTCGTTGGGCCGTTCTATACGAAGAACCCCGAGGTCTTCAAACCGGACGGCACCGTAGACTACGATTCCGCTGCGACCTGTCCTTCAACGTAGAAAGCCGGAGCAGAGCCCCGGCTTTCAGAGTCAATTCAACAGCTTCAGCGGTTTCGCTGAGAGCCTGAATCAGCCGACGATTTCGGTGTCGGAGAACCAGTACTTGATTTCCTGAGCAGCAGTTTCCGGAGCGTCCGAGCCGTGAACCGAATTTTCGCCGATCGACAGGGCGTGAACCTTGCGGATCGTGCCTTCGTCAGCATTGGCCGGGTTGGTCGCACCCATGACTTCGCGGTTCTTGAGGATCGCGTTTTCGCCTTCCAGGACCTGAACGATGGTCGGACCGGAGGTCATGGTTTCAACGAGTTCACCGAAGAACGGGCGATCCTTGTGAACGGCGTAGAAGCCTTCGGCTTCGCGCTTGCTCATCCAGACGCGCTTGGAAGCGACGACGCGCAGGCCGGCGTCTTCGAGAATCTTGGTGATAGCGCCCGTCAGGTTGCGCTTCGTTGCGTCCGGCTTGATCATCGAGAAAGTGCGTTCAATCGCCATTGGTCAAAATCCTTTATTCCGTGGGAAAAGTGGGCGGTGTTTACCCGCCTGATAGCCCGAAAACAAGTGGGCATCGGCAATTTCACGCCGCTGTCATGTTCCAGCCTACAGTCCAACCATCATCGACTTTCATGGTCTTATCAAAGATGATTGACCTAAATTGCCTTAACATCAGCTGCCAAATGGAGGCAGGATAGAAAATGCTGAAACAATATAAGATGTTTGCGGATTACAATCGTTGGGCCAACGCGATCGTATACGCCGCCGCGTCCGAACTGACAGAGGCGGAATTTCAGGAAAATCGGGGGGCCTTTTTTGGTTCGCTGCAGAAAACACTCAATCATCTCCTGGCGGCCGATCGGATCTGGATGAAGCGCTTTACCGGCACCGGCGATGCCCCTTCAACGCTCGACAGCGTGCTTCACGAGGATCTTCCGTCACTACTCGGGGTCCGTCAAATCGAAGACCAGCGGATCATAAACTGGATAGATACGCTCGATGAATCCTCTCTTGCTGCGAACTTCACCTACATGCCGATCATCCAGCCGATCGAGATCAGGCAACCGCTGTGGTCGGGCCTCTCACATTTCTTTAATCATCAAACCCATCACCGTGGCCAATGCCACATGACGCTGACGGCGCTCGGAAAAGCCAGTCTCCGCCTCGACCTCGCATACTACCTGCGCGCAGACGGCAAACGATGGCTCGACAACTGAGCATCAAGCACCCGTTAACCGCGTCATAAGAACCACCCGGGCGCACGCCCCTCAGACGGTCGGGATTCAACCTATCTTAAGCCATTGCACGCATAGGAAGAACAGCGCCAGGCCGAACAGGGCCGACGAGCGAAGGGGACGGTCATGCGACATGCAGCATCGGATTTACAGGTGCAACGCGAAGCCTCACGCCCAGGCTCTGGAACGGACATCCAACGGGTCAGCCAGCATATCACGCGTATCGGCATTGCGGGCCTGCCTCGCAACTACGAACTTCTGTACGAGGCAATCATCGGGCAGAACGCAGCCTTGGCACAGGATATCGCATCCCTCGGCTCGGCTCCGAACCAGGCTTCCCTCGATGATCTCGGCCTGAAGTACCGTCTCGTCAGTCATTGCGGCATGATCGACAATACGTCCCAGGCAGAGGCCGCCAAACTCCTGCGAGAGGCAGCAGAGCATCTTGCCGACTGCCTTATCCAAAGACGAGCGTTCACGCGGGCGGCAGAAACCGTATTGAACTCAATCGTCGGCGATCAGGAACAGAGCCTGTCCTCTCTGATGAACGAGATGGAGTATCTCTCGCAAGCGCTTGAGGAAGCGACAAGCGGAGAAACGGCGCTGCAGACGAAGCTGCAAGCCGATCTCGAACGGCTTGAGACGCTGGCACGCGGTGTGGCGGCGGCGCAGGTTGCCTCCACGACCGACAAACTGACAGGCCTGCCAAACCGTATCGCGCTCAACAAGGTAATCGCCGATCTTTATGAACGCGACGAAGGCTTCGCCGGCAGTGCTCTCATCATGGTCGATATCGATGACTTCAAGGCATTCAATAGTCGCTACGGCACACACACCGGCAGCCGGCTGTTGAAGAAGCTGGCGGACATCTTCCGTAAATCAATCAAGAAGAATGACGTTGTCGCGCGAACGGACGGTGACGAATTCTCCTTGCTGTTTGCCAATGTGGGCATGCAAGAGGCCGTCGTGATTGCTGAACGCCTGCGCACGTCGGCGGAGGACAACCTGGTCTTCGCGACCTCCGACAACGGCACCGGGACGAGGCTGACGATTTCGCTCGGGATCGCACTGAGCGCCGACGCAGCGACGGCATCGCAGTTGCAGGCAAATGCGCGTGTCGCACTCTACGCTGCCCAATCAAACCGCCGGCAACCCGTGCAAGCGTTTGGGCGCTGAGCGCCACGCTCAAGCTTTCATCCGCCCCAAGGCCACGATGCGCTTATCGCAAAGTACGGCGCCTTCATTCTCCCGCCGCCAGTCGAAGCACTGACTGTCTTCCAACGACCGCGAAGCGACCGAGGATATCCTCAAGGCGCTCGGCTTCCGTCGTGAGCAGGCGGGCCGCGGAAGTCGAGTCCTCAACCATCGCAGCATTCTTTTGCGTGATCGCATCAATTGCGCCGATTGCCGAACCAATCTCGCCGAGAGCAGCTGACTGTTGGCGCGCGCCCTCGACGATGGCGTCGATGTGCACGCGAATGTTCGTAACGCTCGCGGCGATCAGCGTCAGCGTGTGTCCAGTATCGTTTACCAGGGAGACGCCTTCCCGCACCTGCGCATCCGAAGAGGCAATCAGCGTCTTGATCTCGCGCGCGGCGACCGCGGAGCGTTGTGCCAGTTCGCGGACCTCTTGAGCGACGACTGCAAATCCCTTGCCCGCTTCGCCCGCTCGCGCCGCCTCAACACCCGCATTCAAGGCGAGAAGGTTGGTCTGAAACGCGATCTCGTCGATGACCCCAACGATATTGCCGATTTGCCTGGCTGATCCCTCTATTCTCCCCATGGCACCAACGGCGGCAACCACCACAGCGTTGGACTTCTGCGCCACCTCAACGGTTTGCGCCACCAACTGACCCGCCTCCTCCGCGCGTTTCGCCGATTGTTGGACGGTCTCCACGATCTGCGTGACGGCAGCCGCGGTCTCCTCAACCGAGGAAGCCTGTTGCTCTGCACGCCGGGCAAGGTCGTTATTGGAATCGCGGATCGATGACGAACTGGAGCGAACGGCCCTGGCAGCATCGCCGACCGTCAACATGACCTCCTGCAGATTCCCGGCCGAAAGGTTGAACGCCGTACGCAAGCGCTCGAGATCACCAGCGAAGGGTTGCTGCAGCCGGAACAATAGGTCGCCGCTTGCCAAAGCGGCAAGGGCTTCATCGAGCCGCCTGACAGCAAAGAGCGTCTGTTCGGCTTGCTCGATGCGCTCGCGATCCCGCGTAGCGCGCTCGTCCGCCGCACGTGCTTCCGTCTCCATCATCTTGATTCCCATTTCCTCGGCAGCCCTTTGGGCTGCCGTCGCCCACTCGGCCGCCTCTTCCGCAGTTTCCACAAACGCGAGCGCTTTTGCTACTCGGTGAACGAGGGCGACTAGCACAACACTCTGCAGGACCAGAACCGTCGCGTGTAAAAGCACGCGCGTGAAATCCGAGGTTCCGGGAAAAACCGCCACCGGCAACAGGAAGAAAAGCACCAGGTGATGAACAGCAACGACGGCGGCATAGGCGATGATCGCGCGCCAATCGATCCATGCCGCGCAGATCGCCAGCGTTGCGAAGTAATACATATGGATGTCAATCTGCAGCGGCGAGCCGCTGAAACTGTACACGAGCAGAGCGACGAGCGCCGCGTGTGCCATGGACGATACCACACGGGTGACAGCACCTGCTCGATCGATGAACCAGAGAATGGTTGCCAACGCCACGATGGCGACGCCGCAGAGAGTAACCACCGTTGCCGGAAGGCTGGAATAGGCGAACAGCCTGAGGGCCAGAAGGCCCAGATCTATCCAGAGCAGCAGCAGAATGCCACCGGCGACGCGCATGCGCAGGCTGTCGATCGATTTCATACAGTCCCCCTCATCAAACAACTCTCGGTCATCCAGTGGTTAGTAACGAGCAGCGCTCCATGCCTGAGGAGGCGCTGCGCGAAACCGGCATGATCGGAATGGGCGACTGCCATCCATGGGTAGCGTCCTTCCGCGATATATTGCCCGCCCGCGTCGCCGATCATTTGGTGCATTTGCGCTGCCCGAATGTCGGGTGAGGCGATAACGACGACGAACGGACCGGCGGGAAAGAGCAAGGCGACGGCTGAAAGCAGGCAGATGAACGTAAAACTCGCGACCACCACGAGAATATCGGCGTTGCGGGACATGAATGCCTATCCTTCAATCCGCGCCGACATCGCACGAGCCCACCGCCGAAACAATCATGGCGTGCAATGCACTTCAACACACGCCAATTAGCAAAAGGTTACGGAAGTAATGTAACTTTCCGCCATATCGTGCCGTCCCGCTTCGGCGCGCCCTTGCCTTCGGCCAAGAGTTCCGACAAAAACCGAACCATGATCACGATTTCCGATATTTCCGCGCGCGTTGCCGGCCGCCTCCTTCTCGATCACGCCGGCGTTTCGTTACCGGCCGGCACCAAGGCCGGCTTGGTGGGCCGCAATGGTGCGGGCAAGTCCACGCTTTTTCGGGTCATCACCGGCGACTTGGCTTCGGAAAGCGGTTCGATATCGATCCCGAAAAATGCCCGCATCGGTCAGGTGGCGCAGGAAGCACCGGGAACAGAAGACGCGCTGATTGAAATCGTGTTGGCAGCCGACAAGGAGCGCTCAGCCTTGCTGGCGGAGGCGGAAAGCGCCACCGATCCGCACCGCATCGCCGAAATCCAGATGCGGCTCGTCGATATCGATGCGCATTCTGCGGAAGCGCGCGCCGCCGCCATTCTGGCCGGCCTCGGCTTCGATCAGGAAGCGCAGTCGCGATCGGCCTCGTCCTTCTCGGGCGGCTGGCGGATGCGCGTCGCCCTCGCTGCGGTTCTATTTTCCGAGCCCGACCTGCTGCTCCTCGACGAGCCGACCAACTACCTCGACCTCGAAGGCACATTGTGGCTCGAGGATTATGTGCGTCGATATCCGCACACGGTCATCATCATCAGCCATGACCGTGACCTGCTGAACAACGCCGTCAACGCGATCGTCCACCTCGATCAAAAGAAGCTCACCTTCTATCGCGGCGGCTACGATCAGTTCGAAAGGCAGAAGGCCGAAGCCGACGAGCTGCAGACAAAGGCACGAGCGAAGAACGAGGCCGCGCGCAAACACCTGCAGAGCTTCATCGATCGCTTCAAGGCGAAAGCCTCCAAGGCCCGCCAGGCGCAGAGCCGCGTCAAGGCGTTGGAGCGCATGGGCACAGTGGCAGCCGTCATCGAAGATCACGTGCAGCCGATCACCTTCCCCGAGCCGGAAAAGCAGCCGGCCTCCCCCATCGTTGCCATCAGCGGTGGCGCGGTCGGCTATGAGCCTGGCAAGCCGATCTTGAGAGGCCTCAATCTGCGTATCGACAACGACGATCGCATCGCACTGCTCGGCTCCAACGGCAATGGCAAATCCACCTTCGCGAAATTCATTTCCGGTCGCCTGTCGGCGGAGGCGGGAGAAGTCAAGCTCGCCCCAAACCTGAAGATCGGCTTCTTCGCGCAGCACCAGCTCGACGACCTGATCCCCGACCAGTCACCGGTCGAGCATGTGCGCCGCTTGATGCTGGATGCACCCGAAGCAAAGGTGCGGGCGCGTGTCGCCCAGATGGGCCTCGCGACGGAGAAGATGTCGACAGCGGCAAAGGATCTTTCCGGCGGTGAGAAAGCCCGGCTGCTGATGGGTCTCGCCGCCTTCCACGCGCCGAATTTGCTGATTCTCGACGAGCCGACGAACCATCTCGACATCGACAGCCGGCGAGCACTCATCGAGGCGCTGAATGACTACGAGGGCGCCGTCATCCTGATCTCCCACGACCGCCATCTTATCGAGGCGACGGTCGATCGATTGTGGCTCGTCAACAACGGCACCGTGACGACTTTTGATGGCGATATGGACGAGTATCGCGACCTCGTTGTCACATCGGGTAAAAAGAAGGATGAGAGGCCTCAGCTCGCTGAAGAGTCCGCCTCGAAGGCGGACCAGCGCAAACTGAATGCAGAGAAACGCGCGTCGCTTGCGCCGCTCAAGAAAAAGATCAACGAAATCGAATCCTTGACCGGCAAGCTGGAGAAACTGATTCAGGCGCTTGATGCGGAACTTGCAGATCCGCTGCTGTACGAAAAGGCGCCTGCGAAAGCCGCCGAGAAAGCCAAACAGCGTGGCGAGGCTGCCGCAAAGCTCGCTGTGGCTGAAGAGCTGTGGCTGGAGCTTTCGTCGGAATACGAGGAAGCCATGGCCGGATAGCCACAGCTCTAAACTCACATGAGGATTTCGCCGTCAAGATCAATCACCTTTTCATAGCGTGCTCCTTTCGATTTGTATCGAATCCATGGCTGAGCCACCTTTCATGAC
>NZ_JACIFT010000045.1:0-14835 GCF_014197575.1 Rhizobium sp. BK538 | reverse complement strand
TTCACATTCGCAAGCTCGACGCCTGTGCCATCGCCCTTCACGCGGATCTTCACGTTGTAATCAACCACCCGCTTTACGGGGACGAGAATTTTCATGGGGTCCTTCCTTCAACTCTTTCGCCAAGAAAATGCGCGTTTCGGCGCTGCTCCGATTGTCGAATGGCGACATGGATACGCGTTTTTCCTCCAAACACAACGCTTCCACGACGCAGACAGGCAAATTGAGCTCGTCAATATATGACGTTTACGTTCACGTCAATATTGCGGTTATTCCCTGTTCCAGGGAAGGCGCGGGCGTAACTGCTGGCCGGGCGCCACGGCCATTGCCGGGTTAGCTGTTCGCCGGTCTCTGACGGCCCGCGGTGTAACGACTTCCCGATCGAACAGAGGGACGCCGCGGCGGCGCATGAGAAGGACCAACAGGCCGCCGGCGAGGATGCCGCCCACATGGGCACCCCAGGAGATGCTGCCATCGGGTTCCAAGACCAGCATCACGAATTGCTGGCCGATCCAGAGAAGGAGCGGGACGAAGGCGGGCAACGGCAATGGCACGCGCATCAGCACGAGTACCCAGACCTTTACGCGAGGATGCAAGACGACGTAGGCCGTAACTACGCCCGAGATCGCACCGGAGGCGCCCACAAGCGGTGCTTCCGATGTCGTCCCCACGAGGCCATGAACGAGAGCGCCGGCCGCCGCGCAGAGCAGATAGAAGACAAGAAAGCGTAGGTGACCCATCGCGTCTTCGACATTGTCGCCGAAGACCCAAAGGAAGAGCATGTTGGGAGCCAGGTGCCAGAAACCCGAATGCACGAAGGAGTAGGTGATGTAGGTCAGCGGTTCCGGGATGAAGGCCAGCGCCGGCTCCAACCTTGCGTGGTGAAAGGCAACCGCGGGAATGTAACCCAGGCCCACAATCGTCGCCTGCGACACGGATTGGCTGGCGACAACCCCAGTGAATAGCCAAACCACGAGGTCCACCGCAATCAGCCCCATGGTGACCCATTGGACCTTGATATGCTTCAGCGTATTGGCATCGTGCAACGGTATGAACATGAAGCCTGCCCCCGGCGTTCGCGTCATGTGGTCGAGGGCGAGGTTACCTGTTTTTTCCCGGAACCCAAAGCACATCCGCATTGCCACGGTCATTGGCGTGACGGGCGGCGACGAAGAGGAAGTCCGAAACCCGATTGACATATTTCAATGCGGCGTCGCTGACGACCTCGCCATCCGTGCGGGCAAGTTCGACCATCAGCCGCTCAGCGCGACGTGCGATCGTGCGGGCGAGATGAAGATGAGCGGCAGCCGAGTGCCCGCCCGGCAACACGAAGGATTTCAAGGGCTGCAGGTCGGCGTTCAATTCGTCGATGTCGCTCTCGATGCGCGCGACCTGGCTATCGACAATGCGCAGCGGCTCGTGTGCGGGCGGCTTGCCATCATCTGGCGTCGCAAGGTCGGCGCCAAGGTCGAAGAGGTCGTTCTGGATCAGCGTCAGCATCCTCTCCAGGACGGGCATGCCCTGCATGTGGAGCCGCGCCACGCCGATGGCGGAGTTGGCCTCGTCGATGGTGCCGTAGGCCTCGATGCGCAGATCGTATTTCAGACGGCGCGGCCCGGAAACGAGTGCGGTGGTGCCGTCGTCGCCGGTCTTCGTGTAGATCTTGTTGAGTCTGACCATGCCTACCCCTCCCTTTCCTGACTTAGCTAGGGCGGCCGCCACCGGTCAGCCAGAGCGTCAGCATGATCAGGAGCACGGCGATCGCCTGCAGTAGCACGCGCAACTGCATCAGCTTGTTGGAGAGGTTCGGATTGCCGCCCTTCATCATGTTGAAAAGGCCGCGAATCAGCACCAGGGCGACGATGCCCATGACGATGATCGCGAGAATGTAGGAGACCGTGGACATGCTGGCTTTGGCTTTCCTGATTAGTCCACCCAGCGCATCAGGCGGTAGAACAGGTCTGCAGGCAGCAGCCTCTTCAGCACCATACCCTGCTTGGCCGGCGTGGTTACGGGGTAATGTGGTTTCGGATTGTTCGAGTTCAATGCGTGCTTCAGCACGGCATAGACTGCGTCCGGACCGAGCTTATGTCGATTGGGAGGGCCCGATCCGTCAAGCCGTGCAAGCTGACGGCGGTAATCTGCCGCATGCACCGAGTTTTTCACGTCGATGTGCTCATTGATCTTTGCGAGCGCGTTTGCCGTGAAACGGGAGGCGATCGGGCCCGGCTCGATCAGGCTTACGTGAATGCCACTGCCTTGCAACTCCATGCGAAGGCTGATGCTCAGACCTTCGAGAGCGAATTTGGAGGCGGTATAGGCGCCGCGGAAACGATACGGCACGACGCCGAGGATCGACGAGCACTGAACGATCCGGCCCTGGCCGCGCTTGCGCATCAGCGGCACGATCTGACGCGTCAACTCATGCCAGCCGAAGACGTTCGTTTCGAATTGAGCGCGCAGGGCGTCCGTCGGAAGGTCCTCGACGGCGCCGGGCTGTCCGTAGGCACCGTTGTTGAACAGCGCGTCGATGCGTCCGCCGGTCAGCGCCGTCACATCGCGCACGAAATCCGAAATCGTGTCGATGCGCGTATAGTCCATGCGGAAGGCCTCGATGCCGTGGGCTTCCAGCGGCGCCAGATCATCGCATTTGCGCACCGTGGCAAAGACCCGCCAGCCATCGGCCTTCAGCGCCCGGGCGCAGTATGCGCCGATCCCGGAAGAGCATCCGGTCACGATGATGGTGCGCTGGTCCGACATGGAATGATTCCTGTACAAAATGGGAGTGGTTTCCCATATTCGAACGGGCGACACAACGACCAAAGCCGGGACACCGAATGCCGAAGATAATGCGCATCTTCTATGATGTGGTCTACGATGCTATCTGCCACCTTATTGAAGACGACGGCTTCGCGATGGCGAGCCATGTCGCATTGTCTACGCTTCTGGCTGTCTTTCCGTTTCTCATTTTCGGCACGACGCTCGCGACCTTTCTGGGCGCTGACCAATTCTCAGACCGGGCGATACATCTGATCTTCGATACCTGGCCGGAGGCGATCGCCAAGCCGTTGGTCGACCAGGTAATCCAGGTCCTAACCGTGCCGCGCGGCGGCCTGCTGACTGTGTCCGTCTTGGCGGCGGCTTACTTCGCCTCGAACGGGGTCGAGGCGCTGCGGATATCGCTCAACCGCGCCTACCGTGTTCAGGAAACGCGGCCATGGTACATCACCCGCCTTGCAAGTCTTGGCTATGTCATCATCGCCGTAATCATCTTTGCGGCTGTCAGCATCCTGCTTGTGGCCGTGCCGCTTGCCCTCGATTATGCGCGCCAGTGGTTCCCTCTCTTTGCCGATACGCTCGAAGTCGTCTTCAGCTGGCGCGTCTACGGAACGCTGTTCATGCTGACCGTCGGCCTCTTCGTCGTTCACCTGTGGCTGCCGGCCGGGCGACGCCGTGTGTTCGATGTCGTGCCGGGCGTGCTGGTGACGCTGTTGCTTTGGTTGGCGGGAGCCCTGATTTTCGCCTATTACCTGGCGACGTTCGCCAACTACACCGCGACCTATGCGGGTCTGGCATCGGTGATGATCGTTCTGATCTTTCTTTATATGGTCGGTGTCATCTTCATTATCGGCGCCGAGCTCAATGCCGCCCTCCTGAAGTTTCGCGTGCGTGCGATCTTCAAGAACAACTTCCTCGGCGGGAGGCAGAATAAGACGTCAAAGCCCCACAAGGCGGCGGATGTCGGTCGGTGAAAGACCGCGCCCGCGGAGTTCGGCGAGCCCTGTGTCGCTTTCGCTCTTGGAAAGCTTGCGGCCGCCCTCATCGGTGATCAGGCGATGGTGGTGATAGACCGGCGCCGGCAAGCCGAGCAGGGTCTGCAGCAGTCGATGCACCGAAGTCGAATGAAAGAGATCGAGCCCGCGAACCACATGGGTAACGTCCTGCAGGGCGTCGTCAAGGACGACCGAGAGATGATAGCTCGACGGCGCATCCGACCGCGACAGGATGACATCTCCCCAGGCGCCGGGATTTGCGGCGATCAGGCCACGGTCGGCGTCTCCGGTTTCCTCCCAGGAAAGGGCCTCGCCCAATGCCTCCAAAGTCTTGCCCATGTCGAGCCGCCAGGCGTGCTTGAGGCCCGATGCGAGCAGTTGCCGCCGGTCGACATCGGACCGCTCGCGATCGTCAGGCGGATAGAGCGGCGAGCCGTCTGGGTCTCGCGGCCAGAGCTTACCATCTGCTTCGGCGGCTGCGACCAACGTCCTGGTCTCGCCCCGGGTCATGAATGCGGGGTAGGCGAGGCCGAGGTCGATCAACCGTTCAAGGGCTGATTGATATTCTGCGAAATGCTCCGACTGCCGCCGCACCGGTCGTTCCCAGTCTATGCCGAGCCATTCGAGGTCGGCATAGATGCCCGCCTCCAATTCGGGTGTACAGCGCGTCAGATCGATGTCTTCTATGCGTAACAGGAAGCGTCCTCCGGCCGATATCGCCATGTCTCGGTTCAGAAAGGCAGAGAGTGCGTGACCAAGATGAAGCGGGCCATTTGGGCTCGGCGCAAAACGAAAAACAGGCTTTTGACGAGGATTCGCGGTCATGCTTTCTTCTGCCATGGATTCGATAGGATCGCGAGGAAGCGTGTTGATCATTCGCAGCGATGATGATGTGAGGGAGGGGCTGGAGAACCTGCTTCGTCTTGATCCGCGGCTTGCAGCCGTTGCGGCCGAGGCCGGGCCCCTCCCTTTGCGGTTGCGCGAACCGGGTTTCGAGGGTCTCGCGCACGTCATCGTCTCGCAAATGGTGTCGCGAGCCAGCGCCGAAGCGATCTGGAGACGGATGCGACCGGTCGAAGGCGTGCTGACGGCGGACAACTACGTGCTTCTCCATCCCGACGCGTGGCGCGAGTTCGGCCTCTCGCGCGCCAAGGCGGAAACGCTATCGAGCGTTGCCGACGCGGTCGCCTCCGGGCGCCTCGATCTCCTCGCGCTCTCCGCCTTGCCTCCTGACGAAGCGCTGGCTGAGCTTACGGCTCTCAGGGGAATCGGTCCCTGGACCGCCGAGGTTTACTTGATGTTCTGCGGCGGCCACGCGGACGTCTTTCCCTCCGGCGACGTCGCCCTGCAGAACGCGGTGGCTGCGGCATTCGGTCTCGGCGCTCGCCCGCCTGCCCGCGAGCTGGCGTCGTTGGCCCGTGCGTGGTCGCCATGGCGGTCGGTCGCAGCAAGGCTTTTCTGGGCCTATTATGCCATCAAGCTCGGCCGTGGCATGTTGCCGATCGACTGAGCGACAGCGCTTTGCATCGCGGCATTGATGCTTGAATTTATTAGACTTCACAATGCCGTCACAACCGGCCTAATATAAGAGGGCAGATGCCGAATCGATCAGGAGAGTCCCTTGACGATTGCAGTTTCCCCACAGGCCCTGCCGGCGCTCGTCCTGAACGCTGACTACAGGCCCCTGAGTTATTACCCCTTGTCGCTTTGGTCCTGGCAGGACGCGATCAAGGCGGTATTTCTCGACCGTGTGAATATCATTGCAGAATACGAACATTCGGTATCGTCGCCGAGCTTTTCGATGCGGCTTCCAAGCGTCGTCTGCCTCAAGACCTATGTCCAGCCTTCCCGCAATCCGGCCTTTACCCGCTTCAACGTGTTCCTGCGCGACAAGTTCGAATGCCAGTATTGCGGCGAGCATGACGACCTGACCTTCGACCATGTCATCCCGCGTGCCCATGGCGGGGAGACGACGTGGCAAAATGTCGTTGCGGCCTGCTCCCCCTGCAATCTCAGAAAAGGCAGCAAGCTGCCGAAACAGGCTGGCATGTTCCCGAATCAGAAGCCTTACCAGCCGACGGTACAGGATCTGCACAACAACGGCCGGCTCTTCCCGCCAAACTACCTGCATGACAGCTGGCTCGACTATCTCTACTGGGACAGCGAACTGCAGCCCTGATCAGTCTCCCATCCGTCAGGCTCAGGCCGTCTTTCGGACGCCAATAAAGGCGAAGGCCGCCAGGATGAGGCTCGCAATCACGTTCCAGCCTGCGAAGGACAGGCCAAGGACGCGTAGCGCGGCGTCGGTGCACGACGGACCCTTGATGCTGTTCAATTCACCCAACAGGTCGCCGGCGTTCTGTGTCATGCTGCCCGCCGTCGTGGAGCAGGTTGCCGGCCCTTGCCAGAACTGCCACTCGACACCGGCGTGATAGACGCCCATGCCGGCGCCGACGATCATCAGGATGCCGGCGGCGAGCAGAAATGCGCGGCCGATCCAGCTGGGAAGACCGACTGCGGAAGCAATCGCGCCAAGGATCGCGATCGGAATGCCGTAGTAATAGGGCTGCCGCTGCAGCAGGCAAAGGGCACAGGGAATGTAGCCGCCAAGATACTGAAAGCCGAGCGCGGTGCCGACAACCACCGCCATGCCGAGTGCGAGCACCATCGAGTAGCCGACGACCGGGCGAGCAAGGGAATACGAGGCAGGCATGAACGGACTCCGCGCAAATGGCTCAGTGGGCAAGTAATTTATAGGCGATCCCGAGGGCAATGGCGACGGCGGCAGCAACGCCCGCAACCTGCCCGAGGCGCTTTTCGATGAAGTGGCGGATCGGCTCGCCGTAGCGGCGCAGCAGCCACGCGAGGAAGAAGAAGCGCGCGCCGCGTGCGACGATCGCCGAGATGATAAAGAAGCCGAGATTCATGTGAATGACGCCGGCGAGGATCGTCACGACTTTGATCGGCGGCAGATGGGCCAAGCCTGAGGTCACGAGCAGCAGCAGCAGGATTTCCCACTCGTCGTGGATATAGAGTCGCAGCTGCTCGAAGGCGTCGAGCTTTCCGTAAAATTCTAGAACCGGGCGGGCGATCGCGTCATAGGCGTAGTAGCCGAGCATCCAGCCGGCGATGCCGCCGAGGACGGAGGCGGCGGTCGCGACCAGCGCGTAGCGATAGGCGCGCTCCGGCTTAGCGAGCGCCATCGGCAGGTAAAGAACGTCGGCAGGAACCAGGAAGACAGAGCTTTCGACGAAGGCGATAACGGCGAGCCAGACTTCGGCCGATTTCCGAGCTGCGAGAGACATGGTCCAGTCGTAGAGTCTGCGGAGCATTCCAATCCTTTCGCTTCGAGCGCATGAGCTTTATGGGGCGTCGGTGCGGCTGTAAATGCTTGCTGTGTCGTTCGTAGGGTGACGTGCCAAAAAATCTTCGTGATCGCACTGAGCACGGAGCTCACGAGTCGACGCGGGAGGGCTGATCGTGCTTCTGCCGCATGACGTTCATTTCCGTTCGTTCGCGGGCCATTTCGCTGACGGCCTGGCGCAAAACGGGATGCTTTGCCGTGAACATGTTGAAATCGCGCCTTTCCAGCACAAAGAACTGGCAGAAATCCACGGCGACGACGTCTGCGGTGCGGCGACCGCCGCTGAGCAGCGCCATCTCGCCAAAGAACGCGCCAGGGTCCAGTCGGATCGGCTCACCCGGCAGTTGAACTTCCACCGCGCCCGACGACAGGAAGTACATACCATCGCCTCGGTCGCCCTTGCGCATCACGCGCTCGCCTGGCAAGGCCGATTTCGGCCGAAAGAGGAGCAGTAATTCCTCCTGCGAATCCTCGTCTACTTTGGCAAAGAGTGGAAAGGTTTCGATAAGCTCCTGCATCTCGAGCTGATGCTTGTGCTCGCGGGCTTCGTTGATCGCTCGGATCTTTTCAAGTTCGCGGCCGAGTGCCTCATGCCGACGGCGGCCGAAGTGATTGCTGAGCGCCGGCCATCTGGCGTGGATTTGGGTGTGCAGCGCTTCGGCGCCCACGCATACGAGCGGATTGAGCGTGATCGAAATGATGGCGGACGCGAGGATGATGTCCTGCCCGTCATTCGGCAGCAATCCGAGAGAAACGCCGAGGCTAGCAAGAATAAACGAGAATTCACCGATCTGCGCCAGTCCGCCTGATACGGTCAACGCCATTCCGATCGGATAGCGAAGCATGACCACGATGAGGAAGGAGATGACGGTCTTGCCGATGATGATCAGCGCCAGGGCGCTGATTACGGCCATCGGCTGGCGCACCAGGATCGAAGGATCAAACAGCATGCCGACCGATACGAAGAACAGCACCGAGAAGGCGTTCTGAAGCGGCAGCGAATCGGCAGCGGCGCGATGGCTGAGGTTGGATTCGCTCATGACCACGCCGGCGAAAAAAGCACCGAGCGCGAATGAGACGCCGAAGATTTGCGCGGAGCCGAATGCGATGCCCAGCGCTATGGCGAGGACCGTCAGCGTGAAGAGTTCGCGTGAACCGGTTCTGGCGACGAGCGTCAGGAGCCAAGGGACGATCTTCGGGCCGAGAAAGATCGCCATGACCGCAAAAGCGCCGACTTTCAACAGTGTCAGCGCAATCGTCAGCGGAAGAGGCAACCCCGCACTTTGTGCAAGGCTGCCGCTGTCGGCATGGCCACCGAGCAATTCGGCGACGGCGGGCAGAAGCACCAATGCCAGAACCGTGGCAAGGTCTTCGACGATCAGCCAACCAACGGCAACGCGGCCGCTGGCCGAATTGAGCAGATTGCGCTCCTCCAAGGCCTTCAGCAGCACAACCGTGCTTGCTACCGACAGGCTGAGGCCGAAGACGATCCCCGCGCCCAGGCCCCAACCCCACCATTTGACGAGGGCGACACCGAGCAGCGTAACGATAACGATGCGCGCGATTGCGCCCGGCACGGCGATGCCGCGTACCGCGAGGAGATCGGCGGTGGAAAAATGTAGGCCAACGCCGAACATCAGCAGGATGACGCCCATTTCTGCCAATTGACTGGCAAGCCCGGCGTCGGCGACGAAGCCGGGCGTCATCGGCCCCATGGCGATACCGGCCAACAAGTATCCGACAAGCGGCGGCAGACGCACTCGATCGGCGATATAGCCGAGTATCGCCGCACAGACGAAACTCACAGCAACTGTGGCAATAAGCGATACTTCCTGATGCACGCGTGCACTTTCCCTCTTGGCGGGCGCAGTTTGGCCGAAACGCCCGAGAAATTAAACAGTTGATTTGCCACGTCCGACCAATTGCTGGGTAGAGCGCAATTGAGGCAGCAATGCTGCGAGCGCTGGTGGCGCAGGCGTTGCAGTGAGGCAACACACTTTGTCGGAACGGCGCTGGCAAGTGCCTTAAATGGCGGGTGAACCGCTATACAGTGCATCAGAAGAATTGCATGTTCCTGTCAGTGAAGATCCGATCAAGCCGATCGTGGGGCCGAATTGACTGATACTGCTGATGGTTCATACGTTTCCGCGCCACGCGCTGCGCGGCTGGACGCGCTTTTGCCTGTCCTACTATTGGCGACGTACTTCACGGCAAGCTTTGCCCTTAGGCTCCTTCGCGGTGGCGATCTCGGGTCCGACGAGGCAGAACAGATCAGGCTCGCGCATGCCTTGCAACTGGGATACGGCGATCAGCCGCCGCTCTACAACTGGCTGTTTTACTGTTTTGGCAAGGTCTTCGGCGTGTCGGTCGACACACTCGCCTTCTTGAAAAATGCCACGCTGCTGGTGAGCTGCATCTTTCTCGGCTTGGCGGCCCGCAAAGTGGTGGGGGCGCGCGACACTGCTTGGATCTCCGTCCTCGGCCTGCTCAGCCTGCCCGCGATCTTTCTGCTCTCGCAGCGGGATTTGACTCATAGCGTTGGCGCCTTCGCTGCCGTTGCATTCTTCCTGTACGTGCTGGCGCTAATGGCGGAACGGCCGTCAACCGGCAACTATGCGCTTCTCGGCGCGGCTGCCGGTGTTGGATTGCTTGCGAAGTACAACTTTGCGATCATCCCCGTCGCGACCGTCGTCGCGCTCCTACTTGAACCCGGTATGCGGCGATTGGTCCTCAACTGGCGCCTGGCGGTGACCATCGCGATTGGTCTCGCCGTCGCCGGGCCGCATGTCTACTGGGTTATGACCCATCTCGATACGGCAACCGGCGACACGCTGACGAAGATGCGGGGAGTAGCAACCCACGAGGCTCCCGTCCAACTGGTGGCCGCGTGGCAGCTGCTGGCATCGATCGTCAAATGCTCTGCGTTGACGCTGGCTATCCTTGCCGTCGTCTATCGTGGTCATATCCGCACGATCTTAACCGCGAGCAGCGAATGGACGCGGGTGATCGGCCGTATGCTTCTCATCTGCATGTTTCTGGTCTTCGTGATCATGCTTGCCGTCGACGCGACGATGATGCGTCCGAAGTGGATCACAATCTTCTTCGTGGCTTTCCCGCTCTATCTGGCATTTAAGGTCGATGCGGCAGGCATTCAGGTTCCTGGTGCAACCCGGAAGCTTGTGGCGCTTGTGGGGGCTGTGATTTTTATCTCCCTCGGCGTCGTTTTCGCTGAGAGTTTCCACTGAAGCCTGCCACGCCTGCGGCCGAAAAGCACGGGAGCGGATCGCACGATGACACTTTCGTGGATTGTCGGTGGTGCCCCATGCCGGGGTCAAGGCACCGTTCCAATCCCTGCAGTTTCAACTGCTTAGAGCTTCTCCTGTGGTGGTTGCTGTAGCAGTTTACTGTAGCAGTTTCAACACTGGGATATTCAGTCGATCGTATAGGCCGAAGTCCAAAGTTGGAATTGAATCAGGCGGCCAAGGCCTCTCGGAAGCTGTCGCGCTCGGACCAGCGAACGGACGCAATATCGTAGGCTCCCAAGGCATCGAGAGTGCCGCTTGAGAGTGGTCGCTGATCATTCACGAACGTATACAGTTTTGCGCCTTCGGGCCGTGCCTTCCGAGTATCAGACCATGCAAATATTGCGGCCTCGACTCTTTCGCGGGTTGGGTTTGCAATAGTTTTCAGCAGTCTCTCTGGCGCGCTTCTCGACTTCGGAATTACGGCTTCAAAGACATGGTCAAAGCCTGTTTGGCCGGAGAACTTAGCTCTCGGGGTGTAGCGAATGTCATTCTGATCCAACCACCCGTAAACGTCTTCGACAAAGAGATTGTGGACCTGCGACTGAGCCAGCATAAACATATCGCTGACAGCCAAGACTGCCTGCAAAAGCGAGTGTTTCTTGAAGGCGAAATCGGCCTCGGTCGTTGTCACTTCCAAGGAGCGGCCGGCGCGATGAACACCAAAGCCGTTCAATGTGGTGGAAAGAAGGGCCTTACGTTTCGGGCTACTATCGATGTCACAGCCGGAATCTGCGAGATCGTTGATTGTGTAGCCGTCATCGGTCAGTACGATCTGATCGCCCTTTCGGCGCGCATAGAGCTGGATCATATCGTTGTGGTGGTCAACGAAGGGCGTGGTGATTTCGTGCCATCCTTGGGTGAGTTCACGAACCTGGGTCTTATCAGAGAGCCAGTTGCGGTAGCTTGTGACTAATTCCGGTATGGACTTGGTCATGTGAGCAAATCTGATGTGATCTGAGGTTGCGATACGACCTTAAAATAAGTCAAGAAATCTTGACAAACAGCCTTTAGGTTAGCGAGGTCGGAAAAAACTCCATCGGGCAACGAATAGGCCCATTTGTCGCCGTATCCCTCTCGGTAGAGATGGAGGTGAGGACAATCGATTTCCTCGCCGTCGGGATTTCGATGAGGTGAGCCGTTCAAATCGAGGCGCGCAAGGATTACATTCCCTCGGGTGCGTCCATTGAAAGTGCACTTGTAGAGCGCGACGCTTCTGCGATTGACGTCAACGTGGAAGTTTTCTTTTTCATCTGCGCTGAGAAGCGGTATCGACAACCGCTCGCCTTTTGCGGGGAAGCGATATGCAGCACCGGCCTCCGCGTACTTCTCCATCTCCAACAGTGCGTCTGCTTCGGACTGAGATAAATATTCAGCCATGCCCTTAACCTATGGTCATACGCTTCCCCACTGCTGGTTGTATCCGCAATGTATGAACTTAAAGTCAACCGTTTAGAGCGGAGGAGCATTCCAACCACGGTCGCGCTCTCGAAACCCTAAGGGCCGAGAGGCCGAAGGATTACCTTCCGCTTCCCTTGCTGCCAGTATGTCGTGATACCGGTTGATGATTGCCTCGGCCTCTGGCTGAGCCTTGGCTACCGTGGCCCTCCATTCATGGAGCTGCCTCAACAACCGCTCCCAGTCGGTATCGCCACCGGCCCCTTCGATCTTGGCCTTGTAGCCTTCAGCCATGGCGCGAAGTTGCTCGGCCTGCGTTCTCATGGTGAGCAGAGTATCAGCGCAGGCCTTATGCACCTCGGGCTGGTCGGGGCAGAGCGCTTGAACCCGTCGCAGAATATTAGGTGTGGCGAGGTTCAATGTGTTGATCACGCCCACTGCTTCACTGGCCACCTCAGCGTTCAGACGATACGCCTCAATCCTGCGATCACTGATCTTGCTCGCCCGGTCCTTCCCCCAGCCAATTGCAGTCATAATGATCGATAGAAAGTCCATGACATCCCCGCACTATCCGTAAGTAACCCGCTTTCAAGCTATCCTTGGGGATGAAGGAGGTCGTGCAAACTGAAATCCATCGGCTGCAGTCGTGCTGGAAGGCGGAGGACGAAGTACTCGTCGTCACTCAGAACGAACTTAATGCCGTACGACAATCTCGTGGCCCTGACTTCCCTGAACTCGTGGCCATTGAACAGCGACATCAGTGCGTCAAGCGTGCTTGGCGAGAACATTGCGGCAGCATCGTCGATCTCACGTAGGATCGAATCAAACCTTCGTGCTGCTTCTGAGAGCGTGCGGGCAGCAAGACTGGGCTGACTAACACGCAGCGTCCCTAAAAGGTTGGTTGCCTGGGACTGAAGACCCTTGGCGAGTTCCTCAAGTCGCGGTTTCATCTTGTGCATGGATCGGAAGACCGCTGGCGCAGGGCACTTCAATATCTGCCTCTTGGTGGTCTTCCAAATCTCGCGTCTATTTGCCTCCATCATCAGCAGCTTCAGGCGGGTCTTTTCAGATGATGGGGCGCGTTCCTTCTGGGCCTTTTCATAGTCCGCATAGGCCTTGTCTCGAACGCGTTCCTCTGCAGCGAAATCTCTCTCCCTGAACGTTGCGCTCATCCATATGTGGTGGCTCAGCCCCGAGGCATCGCGAAATGCATCGAGAACCGGGGTAGGAAGCCCCTGCACATGGCGGCGCAGTTCATCGAACGCGGCGACAGCCGGTGAGGCAATGATCGCTTCTATCTTTGGCATGGCTTCCAGCACCCGCGTAGACAGGGCATCCAGCCACTGGAGATTTGACTGCCGCTCAACGCTCCTCGAAACGTCCTTGGCAAAGGCCTCCCAGTTCAGGCCGTAGTGGTCAGCGGCGCAATCCTTGCCTATTAGGTAGTGATCCCCCACCCCATCTTTCAGTAGGAAGCCGCGTTGGTGGTGGTGACCAAAGGCGCAGATCACAGGCTCTGCGGAGCGGTACTGCGCCACGAACTCCATGTCTTGATCCTGTGGCGGGGGATTGTGGACCACCTGACCAATGCTCAGAGGGTCATCTGTTGTGAGGGTAATGCTTCGTAGCTGCTCGTCGGAGTACTGACGTACAATGAGCTTGCCTGAATAGACTGCCTTAGTCTTCGACATTCACCGCCCTTGCGACTCGGTTGAGTTGTAAGACAATAGCAGAGATTCAACCAATCTACATCAGGCGCGAGAACATTTGTGAACAAAGGCTGGCGAATTGCGGGGATGATTACTCGTCTTCTTCTCCGAGCTGGACCAGATGCGAGACAATTCTATCCCGCGCTGCGGCCCACGGCAGGGGGAACATGGTGATTCAGTCATCGTCCTTACGAATAGCTGGGAGAACTTCATGGGGGACCCAGTCTTAAAGCTTACGGCTTCCGGTTTGTCGGAGCGCATGATCAGCTCGTAGAGACCGCTCTCGGAGATGACTGCGAGGCCGTGACCTTTGAAAGTGGTCGAACTACTCTTACGAATTACCTGCTTCTCGTCCTCATTGAGGTGTAGCAGGTTGGTTCCGCCTTGATGGATGCCGAGGATGGCACGGACATCAGCGACGACGAACCAAGGCTGGCCGTCGAGTCTCATCTTGATCGACGCTTCGTCTCACCTTGTTTGTTGTCGCTACAATACGCACCACAGCCAAATTAAGTGACCCGTTGCGTTGATTGTAACCTCGCTCTATCAATGCGTCTTCGGGTTGAGGGGCTTGAAATGATAGACAGCGTTGTATCGGCATGGTTGCGGCTACCTGTGTGGGGCCGGTGGCTTACGGCAGTGGCGGCATTATTCGCTTTCTCGTCGATTGGACCAGCCATTCGAGAGCGCGATGCACTGGCCTTCGTTGAAAACTTCCTCGCTCTAACGTTCCACTATGGCATCGTGATAGGTGGGTTCGTTTGCGCGATCTGGGGAGGCGCTAAGGTTGCTGAGCGATCAGAACGAAACTGGCTGGGGTGGGTGACCGGTCTTCTCATATTCGTCGCTTTCACAATGGTCTGGGGCACCTTCCAAAGACTCCCGGGTATTGGGTGGAGGATGGAGGCCATCGGCAACTCGGACTGCTACGTTGATTGGGACGGACGCAGCAATCCGACAGTCTGCGACTGAGGGTAGAGCATGGCTCGCACCCCACGTAGAGAGCGTGTTTCACGCTACCCCTATGAAATCGTCTGCCAGCACATTCGTAAGAAGCACCCCGGCTGCCCTGACTTCGCGGTGGACTACATCGCCAAGGTGATAGAGGGCCGTGAGTGGAAGGGGGCTACGCTCGGTAATGCTGTCGGTATTGTCATGCAGACCAGCCTTCGGCACCTCATGACTGAGTATGAAACACGTAAGCGCGAATTTCGGTGCGCCTTTTGAGGCGCAGCGCTCTGAGGCATGAAGTGTCCACCAAAATAGGTGGACACCAAATCATGGATGAAGAT
>NZ_JACIFT010000044.1:0-15420 GCF_014197575.1 Rhizobium sp. BK538 | reverse complement strand
CTGTCGAGCAGATAGCGACCGAAGGCGGTGGCATAGAGCGCCGAAGCTTGCCCCTTGAGGTCGACAGACAGGCCGCGAAGCCCACTCGTTCCGAACTTCATCACACATCAATCCTTCAATGTGTGTGTCCTAAGGCCGGCTCCTCCTTCCGGAAACGACACAACGATGTTCTCTGTGCAACCTCTAGTCTTCCTTTCGCCGTATCCTTTCCCGCCATATAAGGAATAGAACGCCCCCTATATAGCCAAACTGCATAAGAAATATGCAAATAACGCTGTAGTATAGTGTCAATGTTACCGAGTCATAATGCAGATATGTGATCAATGCGAACGCAAATGTTGCAGCCAGCATCCGCAAGTAGATGCCAGGAGCTCGCATTAATTGGACGAAACGCGTCATGATTATTTCCAGTAACGGCCTCGAAGGTTTCACGGTTATCAGAACTTTGCAACAGAAATGAATCACAGTCACCTCCGCCAATCCGGCGATTCTGTCGTTTTATGCGCTCGCGCATGGCGCATTGCAGCATTCTTGCTCTCTCGCCGCGCGGCATTGTTGGACTTTATTTGTTTAGAAAAAATCTATTGAAATCAAGTGTATATTCCAATCATGCATGCCAGGCTCCTCCTGGAAGTGCAAGCCAATATGTCGCAGCTCCGCCATCCTTCAAAAGTTTAGGCTTTGCAGTTTATTTTTCTTCGCATTGCAATATGTGACTTTGCAAATACTGAGTTCGCGTCTATTGTGCGCCGCAGCGTAGTATTCATTATTACTGCAACGCTAACGACGGGAGTAATGCCATGTCGATCGAAGAGCGGTTTGCGAATGGATATACCACAGGCTTCGACTACCTTAGGGTGCTGCTTGCGGTCGCTGTACTTTGCATTCACAGCTTTGCGGTTTCCTATGGCAAAGACGGCGAAGTCTTCCTGTTCGAGCCGCCGCTGCGCGGTCTGATAACATTCGTTCTCCCGGCCTTTTTTGCTCTGAGCGGCTTTCTTGTCAGCGCCAGTCTGTCACGGACGCGCAACGTTGCCCGCTTCCTCGGCCTGCGAGCACTTCGCCTGATACCAGCACTTGCTGTGGAGGTGACGCTGTGCGCGCTCCTTCTTGGACCCGTCTTTACGACGTTGCCGCTGGCCAGTTACGTCGCAGATCCGGAGTTTTCGTCCTATTTTCTCAACATCGTTGGCCATGTTCAGTATCTGCTGCCCGGCCTGTTTCGCGACAATCCCTACTATCACGCCGTCAATGTGTCGCTGTGGACCATTCCCTATGAACTGGAGTGCTACATTGCATTGACCGTGCTTGCCGTGATTGGCGTCGTCTTTCGTCCGGCGCTGCTGATTGGTGTTGTTGTGCTTGCACACCTTGCGATCATCGGCCGCGACCTGCAGCGCGGTGCTGCCGAACTGCCAATGGACGGGGCTTTGCCTGGTCGCATCCTGCTCTTGAGTTTCCTGGTGGGTGTTCTTCTGTTTATCTGCCGCGAGCACATCAAGGTGACGGCCCCTCGTGCGATTGCTGCGGCTGTGGCGTCGTTCGTGATGCTGAACCTGCCCTACGCGCCGTACTTCGCCGCCTTTCCGATTGCCTATGTCACGGTTGCGATCGGCCTCACACGGCCGCCAAAGCATTCGTTTCTTGCCAGTGGGGATTATTCCTACGGCATCTACCTCTACGCTTTTCCGGTTCAACAGACGGTTGCCCATCTCTTTCCCCAACATCGCGAATGGTACTTCAACATCGCGCTGGCGCTACCGGTTACCATACTGCTAGCTGTGTTTTCGTGGCATGCCATCGAAAAGCATGCTCTCAAACTCAGGAGCTTTGTCGCAGGGAAGCCTCACAGGGCAGCGACAGCCAAGCCACCAATAGTTGCTCAAAGGCAGGTGAGGGTGGCTGGCAATGGGCGTTGAACCGATCGGCATCATTACCATTGCGCTCGGCTTGTACTGCATGGCGCTCGGTCAGGCCGCGACAATCAAGGCCTTCGTGACGCTAAGCCTGTTGGGAGCGGCGGCCGCATTCATTGTCGGTTCTTCGAGTGTTCAGCCAGCCCATCTGTTCCTGGCGTTTCTCGCGCTCGCTGCCATGCGCAATAGACAGGCCAACACTCCAGTGCTTGACGCCATACAGTTCGGCCGTCCGGGCTTCTGGCTCGCCTGCCTTGTCGTTTATGGCACCTTATCGGCCTACTTTCTGCCGCGTTTGTTTGCCGACGCAACGACGATTGTCCCTCTTGGCTTGTCTGACCACCCGTTGACACGCGGTGTGGTCCCGCTCGGACCTGTCACCAGCAACCTGACCCAAGTGGTTTACCTCGCCGCAGATCTGGTCTGCTTCATGCTGATCGTGGCTGTCGGTTCGACGATCGACGGCTACCGAACGATCGCAATCGGCTTGATAGCCTATGCCGCATTCAACGTCCTTTTTGCGCTCATCGACGTCGTTACCGGCGCGATTGGCGGCCAGGATATGCTGCAGTTCATCCGCAATGCGCAGTATACCTTTCACGACAACGACAAGGTCAATGGTTTCAAACGCATTGTAGGTTCGTGGCCGGAGGCCTCCGCATTTGCCGGAACCACCTTGGGTGCTTTCGGATTCACCTCAACGATGTGGCTTTGCCAACGATATTCGCGTTGGACCGGCCCGCTGGCCATGATCTCGATGGTTCTGATCGTTGCCTCTACGTCGTCCACAGGGCTGGTTGCGGCGCCGGTCTGCCTGGCAATCTTCTATATTACGGCCGTGCTGCGCAGTGGCGTCGGATCCGACAGCAGCAACAGCGCCGCAGTGGCAGTTCTTGCCCCGGTCTTGGCTTTGCTTGTCGCACTGATCGTCGTCCTACAGGACCGCATCTTCGATGCCGTTCACAGCTATGTTGACCTCCTTGTCCTGAGCAAATCTACCTCCAGTTCAGCCCTGACGCGCGGATCCTGGAATACGAGCGGCCTTCAGAACTTTCTCGACACTTACGGCCTTGGGGCTGGATTGGGCACGGCGCGGACGTCGAGCTTCCCGGTCGCGGTCCTGTCGAACGTGGGCATCCCTGGTGCACTTTTTATTTTTCTGTTTACGCTTACCGCCCTTGGCCCAGGACGCAGCGCCGTTCCCAAAAGTTTCGTTGCCGATGTCAGGAGTGCTGCCCGCAACGGCTGCCTGTGCCTCCTTGCGGGGTCCGTTGTTGCCGGTCCCACTGTCGACCTTGGCCTTCTGTTTTTCATTCTGGCGGGTCTGGCTGCCAGCCGCCCGGAAGTCATGTCCGAGGCTGCGGCGCCGTTGCTGCCGCTCCGCCAACAAAGCGGTCTGCCCGCGCCTAGAAGATCGGGCTGACCCTATTTGTTGCAGGAGGTTTAAGGCTGGACGGGCGAGGCTCATTGAAATGACATCGAAAGTCCTTCGCAAGCAATATCGGCAATCGGGCCGGCCAATCGCTGGAGAAGGCCTGCAACGCTCCGCCAAATTTGTACACCGCAGGAGGTGATGGGCCATGCCAATTCTCGATCTGCAGCCCAGCGAAACAGTTGTCCCGTTACTTCGTTGCGACGTATGCATTGTTGGGTCCGGACCGGCCGGTGCGACGTTAGCGCGCGAGCTCTCTCATTCAGGACTGAGCGTTGTGCTTCTTGAGAGCGGCGGTGAGAGGCGTGATCCAGAAATTGACGCGCTGAATGATATCGAGAATATCGGGCGCCCGCGGGTCCGTGACCAATGGTCGGTGCGAAATCGCATCCTTGGCGGCAGCTCACATACCTGGGGCGGTCGGTGCGGTCCCTTCGACGCCATCGATTTCGAGCAGCGCGACTGGGTTGAGAATTCGGGATGGCCGATCGCTATGCAGGAACTCGACCCCTACATGGATCGCAGCGCGGGCCATCTCGGACTTGTGGTTGGCAGCGGCTACAGTGACCAACGCTTCTGGTCGATCGCACGACGCAATGCGCCGAAGAGAGAGGTCGCCGCCAACCTCCTGCTGCCCTTCTTCTGGCAGTTCAGCAGGGACGACGCGGAAACCTATCCATTCGAGTACATGCGGTTTGGGCGGCACATCGCCAAGCACCTCGGCCCCAATGTCACATTGGTGACGGGCGCGACCGCGTTGCGGGTGCGGGCAAACGACAAGCGCACCAAAACGCGTGGGCTTGAGTTTGCCACAGGCGACGGACAAAAGCACAATATTGTCGCCCGCTCGGTCGCGCTCTGCGCTGGAGGCATCGAGAATGCCCGCATCCTTCTCAATTCTCATGAGCAAGATCGCAAAGCGCTCGGCAATGATCATGACCGGGTCGGCCGCTACCTGATGGACCATCTTCGTGGTCCAACGGCGTTTTTCGCCCTGTCCGGTTCAGAGGCGCTCCGACGCAGGTTCGGACGCTACAATGTTCGCGGTCGTTTCTTCCGTGCGGGTCTCAGATTGAGCCCGGAAATTCAGCGAGAAGAGCGTCTGCTCAATTGCGCAGCCTGGCTCGGAGAGGTGCTTGCGCCAGACGACCCCTGGGACGCATTGCGGCGCCTGGCCGCTAGAAAACCTCGGCTGCCAGCCGATGTCGTCAGTGTTGCGCGCAACGTCCCTTTAATGGTTAAGGGGGCTGTCGACTATTTCGGAGCGCGAAATGGCCTGCCGCGCAAGCTGCAGGAGCTCACGCTGGATTGCATGTGTGAGCAGATGCCCGATGAAGACAGCCGCATAAGCCTCTCGGATCGCCGGGATCGCTTTGGCATGCGCCTGCCGAAGGTCGACTGGCGTAGCCACCCGGACGAGGCCCGCACGATGCATCGTATGGGCGAACTCGTCGCAGCCGAACTTTCCAGGATAGGGTTTCCGGAGCCTGTTCTGGCCGACTGGGTACGCGACAAGGCACCAATCCCCGCAAGCTTCGTGGACGTCGCTCATCCGACGGGCACAACGCGCATGTCGAGCGATCCGGCCAAAGGTGTTGTCGACGTCGATTGTCAGGTACACGGCGTCGAAGGCCTCTTTGTATCCGGCAGCTCGGTGTTCCCGACAGCCGGCCATTGCAATCCGACGCAGATGATCGTCGCCATGGCAATTCGTCTCGCCGACCATTTGAAAGGCAGGTTACAGCGGCCGTTTCTTGCGGAGGTGATGGCTCATGCCGGGTGAAACCATTCTAGTAACCGGCGCAACCGGCAGGATCGGCCGTTTTGTTGTGACCGACTTGCTTGAACGCGGCTATCGTGTGAGAGCGACGACCTCGCGCACGCCCGAATCCGACGACCAAAGGCTTGAATGGCGCAAGGTAGATCTTGCCAGCGATGGGGATCTTGGTTGGCTCGTCGAAGGCTGCAGCGGCGTGATCCACCTGGCGGCCGAAATGGGAAAGAAGGATCGCATGAGGGCGCTCAACGAAGGCGGGACCGGCCGCCTGGCGCGTGCTGCCGAGGACAAAGGCGTAAGGGCCTTCTGCTATACGAGCTCAATCGCTGTTTACGGCAGTGGCCGATCGGCCGGAATTTCGGAGAGCTCGCCCGTTCTATCCATCGATCGAGACGTCGCCTCGGAATACTGGGCGCTGGACTATGTTCGCGAATATGGCCGCACGAAGCTTGCCGGAGAGAGGGCGCTCATGCGCGTCGCCAACCAGATGCGTTGCGTGGTGCTGAGGCCAGCCGTTGTCGTTGACATCGGCCAGATCATTGGCGTGCGCGACTGGAGCCTTTTCAAGCGCATGCTCGCGTCACATCGCCACTCCCATCACATCTATGTCGGCGATGTCTCCGATGCGCTCATCTGGGCGATCGAACAGGGACTGGCGGGCAGGGGCGAAGCCGGGCAGGTCGACATATACAATCTGGCAGAAGACGATCGCGACATGCCACGTCACATCGATTTCATGCGCAAGGCCTTCGCGGCAAGTGGTGACCGTCGCTATCGTGTCGTCAGCGCCCCATGGCTGATCGACTGGCTCCACGACTTCCTGCGCTTCCACACGCTACCAATCAGAAATCCGCTGTGGCGCATGCGCTTTTCCAGCGAGCGCCTCGAGCGCGCGGGATACAGGCTGAAATTCGGGATGGCAAAGGCGGAGCAGCTCGCCCTCGCCCGTTTGGCGAAGGAGGCCAGGACAGGGGCGCAATCCGACTTCGCCGGGCACAGCAGACCAGTATAGGGGCACGCCCCCACGGCCATGCGATCAAGGTCAAACGCCTCCGTTCAAGGCCCGACGTTTTTGGGGCGCGCCATATCACGGTCTCGATGGGAATGATGTCCGATCGATTTCCCGGGGCGACAGATGGACTTCAGTCCGCGCCTGCCGCACCAGCTGGCCAGTGCCATGCAGACCCGGAGACCAGGCGGATGATTGGATCGGCGACAATTCCCAATCGCATCCTTCCAGTTCATCCGCAGGTCTGCAACGATGGCGGAAGTGGCGATCACCATCAGCTCGGGATGCCATCCTCGTCGTATCCAATAAGCTCACCGAGAATGCGGACTACGCCTGATATCCCTTCCTTGATCGTGATCGGATCATCTTGCTAGAACACCCGGCGGGAGCGGTGCGCTCGATGCCTGCTTGCCCGATCGGTGGGCTAGTCGGCAGGATATTTCGGTTGTGCCTGTTGCGGCGCCCGCTTTTCAGTGTCGCTGGCCCGCCGCGCGTAGAATGCATGCAGAACCACGTGGGCAAAAACATAGCCTGCTTCGAGCACCACAGCGAACACAAAGCCCCAGGCAAACGCGTTCAGAACCGGGCTGCCGGCGAAGTAGCTGGCACCCGCATAGGCAATCATCACGACAAGAACAATCAGCGTGAAGATCAAGACCGGCACGCGCAACGCGCAGACAGCGCCGATCAGAAATGAGATTACAAGCGCCCAGCCCATCGATTGCTCCGACCTCCCAATCGAAATCCCCCTACCGGATATAATCGTGTATCTCCTCTGCTGAGGCAAGTTCAAATTGGGTTTCCGAGAGCTGCAACAACCAGCAGGTCAATTGCTGCTGACGTCCGTCGAGGTAACCGTTGGCTCTTCCCGCTGCTGAACTCTGATCATGTCACCGGGCATGACGGGATCGTTGTCGCCAACGACAAGCGTTTGCATCGTGCCGTCAATGATCCGGTTGACCGTCATCAGGAAGGTGTAGGGAGCCTTTTCCTCTGCCAGAGAGGCCATTGCGGATGGGGCGCGGACCTCAAGGTTCTTTAGCTGATCAGCTGCCGTCTTGGTCTTTTCGGTGTTTGAAGCAAACCGGTCGCGCAGTTCGGCTGCCTCCGTCAGCGCGTTGACACGATAGCGATTGTGGACGTCGGCAATATCCTGATCGACCTTGGCAAGATCCTGCTCGGTCTTCAGTGTGGCCAACGAAACGTCAAGATTGCGACTTTCGAGTTCAGCGACAGTCTGGTTGGCGCCGAGCTGGCGGGTCGATACTGTCAGCCCTTGTGAGACAAGCTTGTTGACCGTGTTCAGATCCTTGCTTGCCAGATCGATCTGTTTTGCAAGCGAGGCCGCTTTCTCCTTCAGCGCGTCGATCTGATTGTTGGCAAGTACTTTGGCCCGGTTCAGCGCGTCGATCTCTGTCATCATCGAGCGCTCGCGGGTCTCAAAAAGGGACTGTTCCTCCTCCATCATTTTCGAGAATCGCGGTTCGTTGAACCTCGACGTCAGCTCTTGGGGAAAGACGACGGATGAGGCTCCGTTTAAAACCGCATCGACGCGCGCCTGTCGTGCGACAAGTCCAAGTCGTTCGGCTTCCAGCTCCCGCACTTGGCCCTTGCTCGACAGCGCATCGCGCTGCAGGCTAATCATGCTGGCGTCGGTTGAACCGATCCCGCCCGCCATGCTGAGCGCCTGTATGACCGTGAGGCCGGGGCTGTAATTATACTTGCCCGGACTTGCCACCAGCCCGGTCACGAAAAGCGGGCGATATGAAGAGATTTCGACCGAAGCACTTGGCCGCTTCTGCAAGCCGACCTCGTTTTGGAGGCGCTCTCCAATCGTTTCCGATATCTGCTCGAGTGTCTTGCCTGCCACGGGGACATTGCCGATGATCGGCAGCGATAGGTTGCCCGCGGAAGAGACGACGAAATCTCCCGTCAAAGGGGCCCATTCGAATGCGGTGCCCGTACTTGGGCGCCACTCGTAAACGCGGACCTTCAAGGTGTCCTGCGGTCCGGGCACATATTCCTCAGCGGCATGGGCCGTACCAGCTCCAATGGCAATCGCCAAAAATGCCGCAGAAACGGCTGCCTTGCGGCTCGGCCTTTCATTGCTTCTGTCCGAAAGACCGCGCCCTCGGACCACTTCGCGTAAGGAGGAAAGCCGCATCCTGTTGCTCCAGTTGAAATTATCTTGGCAATTCGTCGGTACGTCAGGCCGATACCGCCAGTGTGGCGCCAGTTGCCCGCGCAACATAGGTCCGGAAGCGATCCACAAAGACGTCCCGTCGAAAATCGGCCGCGCGAGACACGGCGTCCGCTGGGTTGAAATCTAGACGTTCCATTCGTTCGACGGCATCAATCAGGGCCTCGACCGTCTGGGTCTGAAAGAAAACGCCGGTCTTGTTGTTTACGACAGTCTCCGTTGCCCCACCCCGGCCAAAGGCGATGACCGGTCGTCCGCTCGCCATCGCCTCGACGGGCACGATCCCAAAGTCCTCTTCGCCGGGGAAGATTAGGCCCTTGCAGCGGGCGTAGTGATGCCTAAGCACGTCGAAAGGTTGTGCGCCCAGGATGGAGACGGTCGGACCAGCGATTTTCTTGAGGTGGTGGAGCATTTCGCCACCACCGATGACAACCAGCTTGGCTTTCATCCGGTTAAAGGCTTCGACGGCCAGATCGGGTCGCTTGTAACTGACGAGCTCTCCGACCATGAGATAGTAGTCCTCGACGTCAGAGGCTGGGACCGGGCGAAACGCCGTGGTGTCGACCGGAGGATGAATGACGGTTGCCTCCCGGCGATAATAACTCTTGATCCGTTGGGCGACGGTTGTCGAATTTGCGACAAAATCATCGACGCGATTGGCGGTCGCGACATCCCATGTCCTGAGATAGTGTGCCATTGGCGGCATCATCATTCGCGTCATCAGGCCGGAACTGTCGTAGTATTTGTTGTACATATTCCAGATGTAGCGCATCGGGGAATGGCAATAGCAAAGGTGCAAGGCCGGCGATGTCGGTATGATGCCTTTGGCCGGTCCCGACTCGCTGCTGACAACAAGGTCGTAGGCGCCGAGGTCGATCTGCTCGAGCGCCATTGGCATCAACGGCAGGTAGCGCTTGTACATCCGTTTTGCATAGGGCAGGCCACCGATGAACGTCGTCTGTATCTTGTGTTGTTTGATCTTGTCGGAAATCACCGCGAGATCACAAACATGTGTGTAGATGTCGGCAGTGGGAAATATATCGCACAGTGCTTCGAGAACCTTCTCGCCGCCGCGCATTCCAACCAGCCAGTAATGAATAATTGCTACTCGCACGCCAAATCCTCGAGATACAACAATCGGAATTATCGTGGCGTGCATTGCGGGCGCAGTTCTTGCCGATTTCTCGATTAAAAATCAGACTATCGGCAACTATATTAGGCAGTTAAGACAGAAATATGATCAACAAGTGATGTCCATTTCCCGCGCTGCACAGTTATATAGTGCAGCGCAATAAAATTATTGTCAAATCGTTTAATACTTGTTAGCTTTCTTGTGCATGCCATGACGGCATTGTCTGCACATGCCCGAAGTCTAAGTTGTTTACGAGGGGAGTACGCAGATGAGGGAAATTGATCTCGGTCGAAATTTCGACAGGTTCAACAAGGCGCCACTGCACTCTCGCAGAGCGACCTCCCGAAGGTCCGATATCTTCGGACATGAAAACCGTTCCTCTGTGATGGACGGTATGAAATACGCAATTGATACAACAATTGCGAGCATTGGCCTTGTCGTCCTGGCCCCGATGATGCTGATGCTCGTCGCCGTCCTATTAATCCTGCAGGGGCGACCGATATTCATCGCTCACCGGCGGATCGGCAGGCACGGCGTCATGTTCCCCTGCTTGAAGTTCAGGACAATGGTAAAAAACGCAGACGAGGTATTGAGCCGGCATCTGGCGGCGAATCCTTCGCTCAGGGCGGAATGGAACGCAACGCGCAAGCTCAGAGACGATCCCCGTGTCACTCCGCTTGGCGCACTTTTGCGCAAAAGCAGCGTTGACGAAATTCCACAGCTCTTCAACGTCATTCGCGGCCAGATGAGCCTTGTCGGACCGCGGCCGATCGTTGCAAGCGAGGCGGAACTCTACGGCATTCACTATGCCGACTACATCAGAGTTCGTCCCGGTGTAACGGGCCTGTGGCAGGTCAGTGGACGAAGTGACACGAGCTATAAAGACCGCGTTCAACTCGACGTTCGCTATGTCGAAGAACAAAGTGTTCTTGGCGACCTGTCGATCATGCTGAAGACAATTCCGGCTGTCCTGCGCTCGCGCGGCAGCTACTAAAACCTTAAGCGGCGCGGTATCGCGCCCCTCCACTTGATCTCAGCACTGTGGCGCATGCTCAAAAGGCAGGTGCGGCTGGCTATGCCCTGATTTTATGCGGCGGCAATCAAGAAGCGTGAAGTGATTTGATGCTTTCAATCGGTACCGCGACAGGTCGCGGTCGCCAGGAGATTTCTGAATGAGCGCAAGCGAATTCGCAATCAATGGCCGATTTCTCACGCATGACATGACGGGCGTCCAGCGATACGCGCATAATGTCGTCAATGCGATGGACGATTTTGCACAGTCGGGCGGATCAGTTGTGATCGCGCCAGTCAGAACGCCAGAGCTGTCGTTGCGGCGTATGCGACTTGAAAAAGGCGGCCAACTGAACGGTCATGCCTGGGAACAGATCGAGCTGCCGTTTCTCAGTGGCAATCGCAGGCTCCTCAATCTCTGCAACACGGGGCCGGCGGCAAAGATCGAGCAGATCGTATGCATCCACGATGCAAACATTTTTGCCGCGCCACAGAGTTACAGCCGATCGTTTCGTGCTCTCTATCACGCTCTCCAGCCATTGCTGGTGCGACGGTCTCTACGTGTTGCGACCGTGTCCCATGCGGCCGCGCGACAGATAGCGCGTCACCTGCCAATCCGCTTGTCGGAGATTGCCGTTCTTCCAAACGGACACGAGCACGCGCTGCTTTGGGACCCATCGCTTGCCGAAGCAGCCCCGAAGATGATGACCTCGGGAAAGCCGCGTCGACCGTTTGTCCTGGCTCTCGGATCGCGTGCGCGTCACAAGAACCTGTCGCTCTTGATTGACATCGCGCCCCAGCTTGATGAGATGAACCTTGATGTCGTCATTGCTGGCGGGGGCGATGGCATATTTGCCGAGCAAACCCTCAAATGTCAGCCGAATGTCCATTTTCTCGGGCGTGTATCCGACCACGACCTTGCCTATCTCTTCGAGCGCGCGCTTTGTCTTGCATTTCCTTCGCTGACGGAAGGTTTCGGACTGCCGATTGTGGAGGCAATGGCAAGATCCTGTCCTGTCGTTTCGTCGCATTGTGCGAGCATGCCGGAGGTTTGTGGGGATGCGACCCTGGTCGCTTCTCCTTTTGAACCGGCCGAGTGGATTGAGCGCATACGCTTGCTTCACGCATCCGTGCAGCTTCGAGATGATCTGGTGGAGAAAGGACGCGAGCGGGTTCGCCAATTCTCCTGGGAGAAAACAGCAGCGGGTTATATCGAGCTCCTCGAAAACCCAACGACCGAGGTCTGCAGGCACAGATCGGTCGATCCGAGTTCGCCGCATGTCAGTGTCATCTTCGCAACCCGCGGACGTCCCGATATCGTCAGTGCGAGCGTGCGGCATCTCCTGTCGACACAGAGCCTGAAGCCAGATGCAGTGATTGTTTCGTGTGTCGATGCTTCAGATGCTGGCGATCTGGCAGGCCATCCAGACGTGACAATCATCACGGGTCCTCCCGGGCTTGCCGCACAGCGCAACACCGCGCTGAAACACGTGAGACCAGGAACCGAAGCTGTCGCATTCTTCGATGATGATTTCATCGCCGATAAGAACTGGCTCGCCAGCGCAATACAGACATTTCGTGACGAAAGCCAGATTGTGGGCTTTACAGGCCACGTCCTTGCCGATGGCATCAAGGGACCGGGTATTTCGTTTCAAGACGCGGTTGGTCTGGTCGAGGCAGGGGAGGCCGACGCCACGTGGTCGGAACCGTTCAGCCCTTATGGCTGCAACATGGCCTTCCGTTTTTCTGCGATTGGCGAGGTCCGCTTCGACGAGCGTCTGGTCCTATACGGGTGGCTGGAGGACCGTGACTTTGCAGCGGCACTTGCCAAAGGCGGTGGCCGGCTCGTCAAATCGGCTCTCGCCTTTGGCGTCCATATGGGCGTGAAGAGCGGAAGGGTTAGCGGCGAACGGCTGGGATACTCGCAAGTTATCAACCCGCTCTACATGATGACCAAGGGTACGATGAGCCTCCCCAAGGTGGTGGACCATATCTTCCGCAACACCGCCAGCAACTTCAGTCGTGCCGTCTGGCCCGAACCCTTCATCGACCGGCGCGGTAGAGCCCGCGGCAACCTTTTGGCGGCCTTCGACGCTCTTCGTGGCAAGCTCGAGCCTGAACGCGCCGCTGCGATCGCGACGCCAAAGACTGCCACCAAAACCTCTTGAACGCTAGGAGCACGAATGATGTTCAACAGACCCCGCCCTATTGATGTCACCTCGAGGCTGTGGCGGGTGAACGAGACGCAATCCGATGTGGCCGGCGATGGGCCAATCGCCCTGTTGCGTGCGTTGATTGATCTTGGCACACGTCACAGGATCGCGCTTTCGGTCTGCAGCGCAGCCGGTTTCGTCCTTGCCACGCTCTACGCCCATTCATTGCCGCCAACCTATCAGGCAACGGCAACGCTCCTACTTGAACCACGCCAGTCGGCCATCTCTGGCGGCGAAGGTGCGCAGCAGACGCTGGATCTTAATCGCGCTGACAGTGAGCTTCAGACCATAAAATCGGAGCGCCTCCTATCAGCGGTCTTTGAAAGCCTGAACCTGAAGGACGACCCGGAGCTTGGCCGTAGGCAGCCAGGCTTAATCGCGAGGTTGCTGAGTGGATTGCCAGTGTTCCAAGGGCGGGAGGGTGCCGATAGTGCAAAAGCCAATTCGACAGAACCTGGAAGGGCAAGCACCACGATTGAACAAGCCGATGAGGCTGACCGGGCGGCCTTCCTGAACTTCATGTCTCGCCTGAACGCACGTCGCGTCGGACAATCCTTCGTCATCGAAATCGAGTATTCGTCCTCGGATCCGAAGCTGCCGGCCCGTGTCGCCAACGCAACGGTCTCGGGTTACACTTATCAGACGGTGGCCTTCAAGGAGCAGATTGCGCGCGCTGGCACCGAAGCATTGCAGGGCCGACTGGACTCTCTTGCAAGGCAGGTCGATGCAGCGCGCGAAGCAATGCATGCAGGTTCGCTGCCAGCGATTGCAACGCCTGATGCGGATGCCCGTATCATCGGGGCGGCACTTCCACCGCTAGGACCATCAGCTCCACGGGAATCTCTCATCATCGCGCTGGGCGGTGTGCTCGGCCTGCTGGTCGGATTCGGCGTTGTCGTTGTACGAATGGCCCTTGATCGCCGCGTTCGCAGCGCCAAAGACCTCGCTCGGGAGATGGAGGTTCGCTGCCTGGGCTCGGTGCCGGATGTTCCTGGCGCCGAGGGTGTTCCGTTGCACATCACGAGCCCGCAGCAGCAAAAATTCGTTGCCGCCATTCGTGACTTGCGTACGTCGGTCGAAATTGCCTGCACGAGCCTTCGCAATGAAAAAAGCATCGTGATTGCCGTTGTCGGCTGGACGCCCGGTGCTGGTGTTTCGACATTGTGCGCCAGCCTCGCGCAACTCATCAGTCGCGGCGGTCGGCAGGTGACGTTGTTCAAGGCTGCTGACGGCGAGGATACACGCGCAAGCGTTGACAATCTGCCGGGCGTCTCTTTGGCTGGTGCCGCATTTGCGGGGCTGATGCCTGAGCAGTTGTCCTTCGAGGATGTCGGTGGGGTCGCCGTACTGCCGATCCATTCCAGAGATGCGAACGCAAATTTGTTTACCGATTTTCGCAACCCGCGTGTGCGACGGATCTTTGAAGCAGCACGCTCACGCGGCGACGTGCTTCTTGATCTTCCGGCACTTCGCCATTCCATGGATGCGCTTGCCCTTGCAAGCTACGCGGACGCCGTCCTTGTTGTCGCGCGCGCTGGCCAAACGACGATCGAGGAGGTTTCGGAGTCCGTTCAGCTCTTGCGTCGCGCTGGTGCCAATGTGGTCGGAACGGTCATTAACCGGGCACGTGGCAACTGACCAAAGTTTGCCTGCAAACTTTGGTCAGTTGTGGGCCCGTTCCGTGTTTATCTGGCGGGCCCGCAACGCGGGGGGCTTCACGACCTGCCGAGAATGTCCGAGTTGCGAGTGCCATTGGGAGCTGACACTGGCAGTTGGGGTTGAAAGAATACGTACGCTCAAGAAAGACGGCGTGCATCCGACGACTCTTCTTCCCTCCCGCCTCGATGAGCAATTCAACCCGACTTATCTGCCCTAATACCTCAATGGCAAAGTCCCCGCGTTCCCAGCCGCTCGTCGCTTCCGAGGAACCACTTCGGAGCAGGTCCCGCAAACCGCGCGATCCGTCGCAACCACGCCTTCCCCTCGACCCTATGCCCTCGCGCATCGAACCTTGATGGCGAAGCAGTCGTTCTTGACGAACACGGACGTCCTGACTTCGGCAGACTGCAACAGTCGCTGGGAGGAAGGCTTGGGAGGAAGTCCTCCCACGTCGCCATTATGATGGCATTCGACCTTCTCTATTTCGACGGCCACGACATTCGAAGTCTGGAACTTTCCGCGCGACGCTATTTCCTGGAATCGTTGCTCCGAGACGAGGAAGGGGCTGTGCGCCTACCTGACGAGATCGACGGCGACGGAATGGATATCTTCGAAGCAGCAAGAGAGCACGGCCTCGAAGGCATCGTCGGCTACGAGCAGTCGGGCGTCGCACGCGCCGGGATCGGCAGCCTTATTCTGGCTGCTCGGAAGGCAAATGACTATGTCTACGTCGGTTCGGTCGGAACAGGGTTCAACGAGCAGAACGCCGACCAGCTCCGACGAATGCCGGATCGGCTGAAACGAAAACGTCCCACCGTTGAGTATACGGGCCGGGGAAAGAACCTGGTGTGGGTCCAGCCCACGCTGATCGCCGAGATCGAGTATCGAGCATGGACGCATGACGGGAAGCTTCGCGCGGCGTCGTACAAAGGACTGCGCGATGTTCAGGACAATGCGGCTATCTACGAGATGGAGAGCTAGAGCAGATCCTGCGATCGATGAATCGATTGTGAAGTGACGCGGCGCTGCGAAGCTGATTCAACGTCCACAGCGAAGAGGTGGATGATGGCA
>NZ_JACIFT010000043.1:0-16033 GCF_014197575.1 Rhizobium sp. BK538 | reverse complement strand
GTCCTTCTGCGGGAATTCCTCGCGGAAGATGCGCTCGATCTCATCGCCGGTGCCGACAGGAACCGTCGACTTGGTGACGACGACGGTAAATCCGGACACCGCAGCCGCGATCTCGCGGGCGGCCGCATACACATAGCTAAGGTCGGCGTGACCATCGCCACGGCGCGACGGCGTGCCGACGGCGATGAAGACGACGTCCGCGTTCGCAACCGATGTCGCCAGCTCTTTCGAAAAATCCAGGCGACCGGCGTTGCGGTTATGTTCGATGATATTATCGAGACCGGGTTCGAAAATCGGAACCTTGCCGGCTTCCAGGGCATCAATCTTTGCTGCGGACTTGTCGACACAGGTGACATGATGGCCGAAATCGGCGAGGCAGGCACCGGAAACAAGGCCGACATAGCCCGAGCCAATCATCACAATACGCATACGACCTCACATTTCCGGGTTTTAAGCTCGCTGGCTTTGCACACACCCATCGCAAATGACATGACCAGTCTGCGCCTTCAGGCGAACGCTTAAGCTGCCCTTACGCGTAGACCCTGAAATAATCGACGCGCATATGAGTGATCCTGTCCGCGTCCTGCAAAGGCTGCGGAAATCGGACGTCGGTCCTCAATGCAAGCGTTAAGAGCGGCCAGAACACGTCGAACTCCTCGTCCAGTCGTGCGGAACGCGTGATTGGCCAATCAGCGGGTTTTCCCGTCTTCCTGTCGATGACGGGCTTTCGATTGAAGTATGGAACACATCGCGTGTCATCGACGAGCATGCCGTAGCGGCAATACCCTGTCGTCATGTCGACAGGCGTTTCAACGCCGGTGCTTCGCCCACCCTCGTCTGGCCCTCCCCATTCATGAAGGTAGGTCCCGTAGACGGTGGGCTCCCAACCCTTGTGCTCCACTATGTCGAGCTCAATGCTGGTCCTCGGTTCCAAGATGCTTCGGCCGTTCAGCATCCAGAATGCCGGCCAGGTCAACGGATGACGCGGAAAGAGCATGCGCGTCTCGAAATAGCCCTTGCGCCATCCCTTGAGGACGACACCATCCTTTCTCGCTGCCTGAAGATTTCCGGAAATCCACTGAAATTCGGGCAGCGTGTTTCCGTAATATTTGCGAACGTTCATCGGACGCCCGATATATTTCGCGGATATCTGCAGCGCCTTGCCATCTTCTGCCGCCGAGTCGTCGACGATGGAATATGGATTGAAACCCTCCTCGCCGTGCTTGGTGGCGAACGCCGATCGACCATAAAAGCCGGTGCCGTCTGTCGTCGCCTTCGGACCGGCATCCCAAACTGACCAATCGAGAAAATTGAAGGTGTCTTCAAAGACGACCTTTCGTCCGACGGTCGGATCGTCAAAAGCGGGCGCCGTGGCAGAGGCACTCTGGCACTGGAGGGCCAGGAAGGCAGTAGATGCGTGTAGAAAGCCGCGCCGTGATAAAGAAGGCAGCATGCACGTTCTCCT
The DNA here is from genome assembly GCF_014197575.1 of Rhizobium sp. BK538. Taxonomy (NCBI): domain Bacteria; kingdom Pseudomonadati; phylum Pseudomonadota; class Alphaproteobacteria; order Hyphomicrobiales; family Rhizobiaceae; genus Rhizobium; species Rhizobium sp. BK538. Next base: position 14,568 of record NZ_JACIFT010000043.1, on the reverse strand, counting down.
TGCCGACGATTGACCTTATGCGAGCTCCCTTGCGGCGGTCCGCAGGGCCTCGGCATGGATTTCCACCACGCGCTCAGGGCTGTACCTGTCGATGAAGGTCTTTCGAAAATCAGAGTGTGACTGCTCGAGCGAAAGGTTGTCACAGTAATATGCCATCGCATCGACGAGAGCCCGTCCACCGCTCACCGGGACAAGGCGCCCAAGCCGGGGATCAACGAGGATATCGCTCGGTCCGAATTCACAGTCGGTCGAAATGACCGGCAAACCAAACCGCAAGGCTTCGCAGATCGCAAGCGACCACCCTTCCCACCGCGAGGTCGAGACGTATACGTCGCTGGTTGCAAGGGCCGGCTGCGGGTTGATCGGGTAATGTTCGATACTGACGGAAGCATCGAGCCCAAGTCTCGATATTTCGGCGCGCAGGTTCGCCTCGCCGATGCCATATCCGACGATCCTCAGCCTGACATTCGGTCGGATCTTGACGAGTTCGGAAAACGCCTGAAGCAGGATATCCTGCCCCTTTTGAAAGGCAAAGCGACCGACATTGACAAATGTGACGGATCCAGACGATGCGTCGCAAGACGGCGTTTCGGACAGATCAAAAGCCCGCACAGGGTTGGGGACCCAGACCTGCGGTACCTTGCTGTTGAACATCTCCTTGAAGGAGTCGAGCTGTCTCGGCGAAGTTCCGAAAACATAAGACACCCTTGAGAGGAAATAGATGCGCATCAGGAAGAAGAGGACCTTCGCCTTGAAATGGCTGCGCTCGCGCTTTGGATTTCCGTGCAAATGAACGGCAAATCGACGGTTCAATCCGATACAGGCCGCCATGCAGATGACTGTCGGCTCAATTTGCGGGACGACGACCAGACTGTAGTCCTTTGACTTGATCACGCTTCGGAAAATCCGCATCAAGTCCAGGCGCCCGCGAGCTAGGCGATCGATGACGTTGTAACCACGGGCCTCCGTCGGCCGATTCTTGTGAACCGAGGTGTAGAGCACGTCGACCTCGAAATCGTCGGAAAATCGATCGGCGAGCATCGTGCAGACCGCATCAACGACCCGCTCTATTCCGGCAAACGCACTTGTTCCCGGCTGGATGTAGAGGATCTTCATGCGACGTCGGGATTGATCGCGAAATGGCAGGCCGACTTGCATTTCCATTCGTCCTCCGGACCAAAAGGCAACAGAGCTCGATGTGCCGGCACGCGCACCGGACGCCAAAAAAGACAAGCATTCAATCATCTGCAAATCGCATCGAATGCGATCAGTATAGGGCAAGCGAATCTAGCGAAGCCCCCGGCAAAATCACTGCAGGTGATATCCAGGATGCCACGGAAAATACCGATGGAACTACTACTTGGCTCGCCCCGAAATACTTCGGGACGCGTAGAGGCACGGCCGTTTCGGCCATCTATGCTGCAACGTCTACAAGGTTATTTCTATGGACGCCTTGCACTGCACTTGGTATGCTGCTTTGCAACATAATCTGAGTAGAGAAGGTTTGCAAGATGTTAAAAGTCCAGCCGCTTCTCAGCATCATAATCACTTGCTACAATTACGAAATGTACATTTCTGAATGTATCAGAAGTGTTCTTTCGCAAGACTATGACAATCTCGAAATAATAGTGGTCGATGACGGATCGACGGACCGCTCCTGGGACAGGATCCAGGAATTCGGGGATCAAATCACTGCCGTGCGGACCGAAAATCGCGGGCAATTGAAGACATCACTCAACGGTCTGTCATTGTCGCATGGTGACTTCGTCTACTTCCTTGATGCCGACGACGTTCTTGGTGAAGGTACGTTAGCCGAAATTGCTCCTTATCTTCGGCCGGACGTTTCCAAGATACAGTTCATGCTTCTGCCAATCGACAAGGATGGCAAGCCGATCGGCAATGCATTTCCCACTCTCCAGCCTTCAGACGATTCCGAACCACTGATCCGATCGATACGTGAAAGAGGCTACTACAACACGCCGCCGACCTCTGGAAACATCTACAGGCGTGACGTCTACGAAGGCCTTGGGGAAATGACCTATGAGCGCGGCATCGACGGTGTGTCTTATCTACTTGCTCCCTTCGTCGGCAAGGTCATCTCGATTCCGAAGCCGCTTGGCAAATACAGGATCCATAACGCCAACCAGTCGTCCTTTTCCGTACTGACGTCAAAACGGATGAAAGGCTACGTCGATCGGTTCATGGGACGTCTTTATCATCTTGCAGAACTCGTCCAGACACGCTGTGCTTCAACCGATACGGTCGAAGTCCGCAGTGACTACGCCTACGTCATGGAACTGAATACGATGAGCCTCGTGGTTGACGGCAAGCGGCCAGGTGTTGGCCAGATCGCAGCTTACATCGGGGCCTTGATGCGCGAAAACACCGGCAAGAAGCGATTTGCGCTTTGCCTTTTTGCCGTTGCGCTCTTTGTGCTTCCAAACGGCATGGCCCAGCAGTTGGCGGCCATCCGGATTGATCCGGCGCGGTCCAGCCAGATGCGGGCGCGCCTGAAACAGACCTTTTCCGTTTAGCGATAAGGTGAGGCGTCACGTCGCCAAGGGTACTGCCTTGCCGCGTGGCATCGCCGAGTAATAGACCTCGAGCGTCTCCCGGGCGACGCGTTCGATCGTCAGGTGTTCGATGCGAAACTGACTTTTCTGTCGCCAGTCGGCAATCCGTTCCGGTGCTTCCAGCAGGTGGCCAAGCATCCTGGCGAGAGCTGCCGGATCCCGGGGCGGCACAAGAAGCCCGGCCTCCCCGTCCTCAAGCAGCTGGGGAATTCCGTCGACAGACGAACCAATGACCGCGCAACCTGCTTCGCGCGCCTCAGACAAGACGAGCGGTGCTGGGTCGGCATGGGAAGGAAGGACGAAGATGTCTGCCCCTAGCATGTAGGGGTATGGATCCCTTGTCGATCCGACGAATGTGATCTGCGAGGCGCTTTCCAATGCTGCGGCCCTGGCCTTGTATTCCTCGCGAAACGGGCCATCGCCGACAATGTAGAGATGGGCTGTCGGAAAGGACCTGTGTACGGTTTCAAACGCGTCAAAAAGGTCCGGGAGACCTTTGCGTGGATGAAGACCACCGACAAACAGGATACTTGGTGAGCGAAGCGGCTTTGGCTCTTCACTGCGCCCTTCCGATCGGCTTGATCCGATCGTGCCATTCAACACCACCTTCAATTTCGACTGGGGAACGCCACGGCGGCGCATCGAGGCGCCGACCACATCGCTGACCGCGATGACGCGTGTTCCCAACCCCATCAGCGTTGCGCTCTTTTCGAATTCGTTGTGAACTGTCGTAATGAGTGGGACGCGTCGTAACTTGCAGACCGGGAAGGCAATCACCGCGCTTGTCATCATGTGCGCGTGAACGATGTCGATGTCGTACTTCTTGATATAGGAACTCAGGCGAGACAGCGCCCTTAAGAGGCTCGGAATCTTCCGCTCGTGACCGATAAAGAGCGTTTCGATGCCCTTCGCCTTCAAGAGTGTGTCGAAATCTCCTCCTTCACTTGCGAGATAGACCTGATGTCCAAGTTTAATCTGCGCGCAGGCAAGATCCACCGCTGCGTGCACATGCCCGTTCAAGCGCCGGGTATGATTGAGGATATGCAGAACTCGCATCGTCGACCTCTCGTCATCTGGTGCCGATGCCTACCGCCTTTCGGGTGCATTCGACGGCAAGCCATGCGTGGTATTCAAGGCGTCGCGATCGCGGTCTCCACATCGATGGTGGAAACCCGGGCGGTCGGCTGATAATTGAAGCCGCCCTGCCGCCCGATCGATTCTATTCCAAAGCTCTTTAATCGCGCGATCGCCTGTGCTGCATTTTGTGCAGCTCCCTTGCTGTAGATTGGATAGGCGTTTGTCAGGACGTGGCTGCCCTCAAGCTTGAGATCGCCACGAAACAACCCATTTGCGCAGGCGTGATGGCGGAAGTCTGCTTCTGCCTGTTCGGTCGACGTGACCGTGCCGGCAATGACCTCGACTGCAAAATACTCGCGCTCGGCAACGCGCCCGTAAAAGTCCGAATAAACGGTCAAACGCTTCCACGAACCCTCGTGCGAGAAGTTATAAATGATTGCCTGGGGAAACCCGCGCTCGCCAGCAAAGCTGAAGTACAAAGTTATAAGCGTGATGGTCTTCAATGCGGAGGTCTGTCCGTTGCCGCATATCCGTTCGGCAACGTTAATCGGCACCGTGGAAACAATCCTGTTCCCGCCAAGGCTCTCACCGTCGAGCAACAGCTCGTAACCGCAAACTGTCTTGTGAAGCTGACGCATTTCAGCCGACAGCTTGAAGACAACGCCACAGCTTTCGAGCCTCGACACGGCTGCGCCATAAAGCGCACCAAAGCCTTCCCGCGGACGTGCCATCTGGCGGTTTTTCGGCCCGGTCGCCCCCTTGCGCTTCAGCAAGCGGCGCAAAAGATTGATGAGCGAAGCATATTCGGCGATCCAGAGCATGCGCTTGCGCGCGAGATCAAGATCGATCTCTTCTGCATTGATACCGTAGAAGCGCCGCATGTAGGTTCCAAGCCCCGACCGGTGCAGGAGATAGGCGCCGATCCAGTAACGCGCAAAGTCTCTCGCATTCGCCATCCGGCGACAGAATATGCGCGCGTAAAGGACCGAGGCGAAAATCCGGATCACTCCAATTGGACCCGCCCCGAGAATGTCATCGCGTATCGAAATCGGATAGACGGTGATCTTTCCCTGCGGGTTTAGCCGCCCCCAGGTCGGTTTGATCGGCACATAATGTTCAAGAAGCTCCGGGAAGTGCCGAAGCAAAGGGGAATCGTCCTGAAAGATCAAACTTCCGACGTCGAACGTGTAGCCTTCGGCCGAAGACCAGTCCATGTGGTTGCCGCCGACGTGATCGTATTCGTCAACGACGACGACACGGTTCCCCTCAGCCGAAAAGATCGACGCCGCGACGAGGCCCGAAATGCCGGCGCCAAGCACGATAACATCAAATTGCTGCACTGCGGACATGCGTGAGGAATGATGGCTTACGTCATCCATTGGTCGCCCCCGAACTGTCCTCCCAGTAGAACGAGACAGTATAACGCAATTAAAAAAGAGTCGACATCTCAAGCACAACGTCGGAAGAACAATAGGCACGTGAGTAGTTTTTGCAACGCTTCTGCACCGCAAAATAAAATATAATTTTGCACTTGATGTACATCAAATAATGCGGCAGAATTTTTGCGGTTGCGAATTCAGGGAAACAGCCTTGCTGCAGTGCATTCACTGTAACAACACTGTCGAAAGACAGGCAGGGCTGATCGACGGCAAAGGGTTCTCCAGTGCTGCGGCAAAGCCTCGCCCATCTCCTTCACGGTCCATTGGACGGCATAGACCTAATCTCAACAGACGTGTTCGACACCTTGTTGCTGCGCCAGCCGCGATCGCAAAGATCGCGCGTAATGCAGGCCGAGCAGCGCTTTGCTCGCTTGCTGCGGGACGAGGGAACTTTAATCAGTGCGGAGCATCTGTTTCGAACCCGGCAACTGGCTGAGCGGTTTGCCTATCGCGCGCTCAACGTCGGCGGCGGTGCTGGCGAAGTCCGGCTCGTCGACATTATCCAGCGCCAACTCGCCATGCTTGGCCTGCCCGAACGGCTGATCGAGCAACGCATCTCACTCGAGATGGCCATTGAAAAGATTTCGCTGTGCGCAAACGAAAAGCTCGCCAAGGTACTGCGCCTGCATCGCCAGACCGGCATTCGCATCGTCGCCGTTTCCGATACGGCACTGCCGCGACGCCAACTCGTGGAATTGATCAACTACTTTCACGGTCCGGGTCTGATCGATAACGTCTATTCGAGCGCCGACATCGGAGAGAGCAAGCGATTTGGCAGGCTGTTTTCACGCGTTCTCGAAGAGGAAGGCGTTGCAGCGTCACGCTTGCTGCATCTTGGTGATGATTTTCTTGCCGACTGCGCCGTGCCGAGAACCATGGGCATCCATGCCCTGCATCTTCCCAAGGGGCGCCTGAGGCGGTTTGCCACACGCGCCGACGGTGCCCGGGCCGAAGCCATGCGCGGCGTTCGCAAGGGGGTCATGAGACCATCGGGCCGAATGCCTGACCTGGCTGATCGCGCAGCCTTCGGGCGGGAAGTGTTCGGGCCAATTGTTGCGCAGTTTTGCCTTTATATATGGCTCTATGCCAGGGAAGCGGAAACGCAGAAAAATGCCGCGTTGCTGTTTTGCGCACGCGGCGGTATCGGCATCAGGGAAGCCTTCGAAAAGCTGGTTGCTAAGCTTAACCTTCCGCTTGAAATCCGTCGCGAAAACATCCTCATCTCGCGCCTGGTGGCGGCGCGCGCAGCACTCATGCAGCAAAGCCCCGCCGTCCTCGATGAACTTGGCCGGGAGTTTAAGAAGAACACCTTTGCCGATGTCGCCAATGCACTTGGCGGCTGCACGTATGAACTTTCTGGTCCTTGGCAACTTCCCTTCGACCCAAGCCACTTCTTTGCGATGATCGACACCCCTGAAGGCCGTGTGGTGCTCGATGACATTGCGAGACAGAACGAGCTGTTCGAGCGCCATCTGCAGCAGATTGCCGGTGATGTCTCGCGTATCATTCTCTGTGACACTGGCCTTTACGGGAGCACGCAGCGTCTTGTTGCTGCCGGGCTGCCCGAACGGGCATTCGAAACGATCCAGTTTGCAAGGTGCAACTACAAGGGCCTTAGCGAGGATCACTTCCCACAGGTAACGGGATTGGTCGTCGAGGAAGACCTCTATAACCCGCTAAGGATCGAGACGGTCATCCTGCGCTACTGGCAGATTATCGAGAGCCTGTTTGAACCTGCAATTCCCTCCGTTCGGCATTTGAGTGAATCTGGCGATGGAACGGTCTACAGCAATGCCGGCAAGATCGCTTATGGCGAGATTGATCCTGCAGATGGAAATCTGCTGCTTGCGGGCGTCCTGCAATACATTGATCGGGTCGGAAATGGCGCCGAGATCATGTCGGATGCCGACCTTGCCTGGGGGCGGCTGAAGCAAGCGATCACCAATCCTCGGGCCTTCGATATGATGGCACTGGGTGTCGGGGCCCGCTCCGTCGATTTTGGCCGTCCGGAAAGCGTCTATGTGCTGAAGCAATCGGGCGCCCCCGATCTTGCGAAAAAACTGACAGCCGTCAAATCGCAGCTTTGGCGAGAAGGCGCAATAGCGCGCGACTTTCCATTCCTGAAGACCGCACTCTTACCTGCCCTGGAGATGGCGCACATTGTAAGGGGAGTGTCGGCACGCCTCAAATAGCCGAACTACGACATGGAGGAACGTTGTAGGATCAGTTGCCGGATCAATCCGGCTCCAAGCAGACATCACGCGGGAGGATGACTGAGTGCAAGGGCGCGCGAAAAACCCCGCGTGGCCTTTCACAAGAATATGCGTCGCGGCCTTTCGCCGCGACGTGGCTGGAGCTCAGGATTCGGAGTGAGACATGCTTGCGGTAAAGGCAATCAAGGGAGCCGGTTGGCTCGTCTTCTCGCGCTTTGTCGGGCGAATAATCGACTTCTTCACCCTGCTTGTTCTTGCTCGCATTCTGACGCCTGCCGATTTTGGACTTGCTGCACTCGCCACATCGCTGGTGATGGTTGTCGACACCATGCTTGAGGTTCCCGTGACCCAGGCCCTCGTGCGTCTTGCGACCATCGACAAAAGCCATCTTGATACCGGTTTTACGGTTGGTCTCATGCGAGGCGTCGTGATTGCAACCATCGTTTTGGCAGCCGCTTGGCCCTATTCGTGGATCAATCACGACAGCCACCTTGTTCTCCTCGTTGCCGTCCTTGCCCTTGGGCCCATTTCGAGAGGACTAACCAGTCCGGCGATGGTCAATTTCGCGCGGCAGCTCGGATTTCGCCAGACGTTTATTCTGGAAGCATCCGGCAAGCTGACTGCGGCCATCATCGCGATACTCGTGGTCCTGAGTGGTGGAGCATACTGGGCCATCGTTGCCAACTTCGTGATCGCCTCCTTTGCGTCAACGGTTGCATCCTACATTCTTGCTCCTTACCGTCCTGCCATTTCCCTGGCGCGCCTGCCTGACTTTGCCGGCTTCATCGGCTGGTTCTCGTCGGCCCAACTGGTCTCAGCGCTCAACTGGCAGTTCGATCGGTTCCTGATCGGGGCGCTTGCGGACCGTCCGACGCTTGGACGCTATGCAGTGGCGAGCGACGTTGCAGTCATTCCCACGCAAAGCCTCATTGGCCCGGCGCTGCAGCCTGTCATGGCCGCATTCTCGCAGATTAACGCAGATCGCGCGCGCGTACGGCAGGCCTTCTTGAAGGCGACGCGCTTTGCCATGTTGATCTCAGCCCCCGCCTGTGTGGGGATATCTTTCACGGCAGACCTTGTGACCGACCTCCTGCTCGGCGCCAAATGGGAGCATGCAGCACCCCTCCTCAGCCTGCTTGCCCTCGCTGTGGCGCCCATCCCCTACTTCCAGACGCTTTCATCGGTTAGCGTTGCACTCGACCGACCGCATGTGATCTTCCGTTTAAATGCAGTCGATCTCTGTTTCCGCGTGCTTCTGATTTCGATCGGGTTTTATCTGGGTTCGGTCACCGGTGTGAGTATCGCGAGAATTGCTCTGTCGACGCTCATGTTCGCCTTCTACCTCAATGAGGCCCGCCGACTGCTCGACCTTGGTATTCTGGATCAACTGCAAAATCTCTGGAAGGTGGCAGCCGCCGTCATCGCAATGGCGATTGTCCTCTGGCTTTTGCGGGATGAATTGGCCGGGCGAAACTATCCGCATGTGGCGGAGCTCGCATTTGTTATCGCCGCTGGGGCAGCAGCCTACGCAGGTGCCCTGTTGCTGCTCGGCGTGAGGCTGATCGCAGGTGGAGGCCGGCTTGAGCTCATTGATCGATGAGTGTTCACCGAGGTGGTCCCTGGTTGTGTTTAGCCAAGCGATGGATGATCCATTTGCTCTTGCTCAGTCTAACTCACCCTTGAGGCGAACTGCGCTGACCGGACGTGCGTCGAATAGGAAGTCGAGCAACGAAGGAACTGGTCTTCTCTCGTTTTTCGGCCCGCGACGCTGCAGTTGCCAGCCGCAGCGGAAAAGCAACGCCACGCCGTCATCGGCGGGTGAAGACCGATCGTGTCGATGGCGAGGCGTTGTTACGGGCCTTGCTGGCTTTCAAAAGGGGAGAGCCCCGCGTTTGCCCGATGGTGCGTAAAATCATGCACGAAGAAGAGGACCGAGGGTCAGATGCCCTTGCTCGGTCAACGCGCGAAGATGATCCTTGACGGTAATGCGGCTTGCGCCTGTGGCCTTGGCCGCGTCCATACCGGACTCCATTTTTCCATCCATTCTCTCCATGATACGTCACAGCGATAGAGGGCAATCGCAAGCGGATTGTCGGTTTTCAGGATGTCCGCAAATGGCGCTAAGCCGACCAAACAGGCTGGACACTTTTCGAAAAAGCAGAATGATGATTGGCGGGGGCAGCTATGGATCATGCAGTCCTATGCGGGGCTGATCTGAGAGTGATGCTGCGGATTGGTCGGGTGCTGGTAAACTTCCATTCGCTTTGCACCGAGGGCTACGCCGCGCGCCACTAACTCGTCGACATCGCTTTCTGCGGCTGGGTCGTTAATTCCGAGTGCTGCAGCAAAGGAGCCGACATGACCTCCATCCGCAGGCTGATCAGCCGCTACCCACTCGTTGCGTTTTTCGCCATCGCTTACATCCTGACCTGGCTCGGCTGGATCCTCCCAGAGCGGATCTATGCCGGCACTCTCCTCACCGGCGCGCTCGCCTTGCCTCTCCTCCTCATGGTGCCTGGTCCGCTTTACGCCGCCCTGATCGTGACCGCAATCACCGGAGGCAAGCCCGGTATCGGCGCGCTCCTTAAGAAGTTCGCCATCTGGCGGGTGGGCTGGGGATGGTTTGCGGTCGCCCTGCTCATAGCGCCGGTGATCGGCGTGACGCCCGCTTATCTGAACATGGTCTTCGGCGGGCCGAACCCCACGGCTGCGTTGATCGCTTCAGTGCCGACCATTCTGATGATGTTCGCCATTCGCCTCGTCAATCCCCTCGACGGCCCGATGCAAGAAGAACTCGGCTGGCGTGGCTTCGCCCTCCCGCGTCTGCAGGAACGGCACTTGCCGATCGTCGCGAGCGCCATCCTCGGCGTACTGGTCGTCATCTGGCACGTGCCGCTGGTCCTCCTCGACATGCTGCCATCTTATGCGCTGTTTGGGACCTTCGCCTTCACGATCGTGTTCGGCTGGCTCTTCAACAACACCAAGGGCAGCGTGCTCATGACCTTGATCGCCCACGCCGCCGACGGCCTGGTCATCACAGGCAATCTCGGCCTGAATGCGATCGACAGCGAACGCCACATCATGCTGCTGGTCGCGATGTGGTGTGTGACCGCGCTGGTCGTTGTTATCCTCTATGGGGCGACGCTTACCCGCAAGCCGAATACCCACGTGCCACCGAAACCAACCTAGAGCGTAGTCTGTTCGTGGCGCGATCCGGACTGGGTCGAAGGTCACCTTGTGGCGCGATCCAGGCGAAACCTTCGTCGACTTCCGGCCGCCCTGAGCGGACATCTTCCGTTGACCCGTCAATTGTCCCGCGCCTAAGTTAAAGAATGGCCGGACCAGAAATTCTCCTCAAAGGCGGTGCAGATTCGAACGTCGTTCGCGCGGGTCAAACAGTGCGGCGTGGCGGACGCGCGTGGTCTCCCGCCGTTCTCGACCTGCTGCGGCACGTCGAACGCGAAGGATTTGATGGGTCCCCGCGTGCGCTAGGCTTCGACGATCAGGGACGGGAACATCGAAGGTGAAGTTGGCAACGGCGAAGGCTTCATTCCCTACAAAGGCGGCCGCTTTGACGTCCGGCTCGGACGCGGCAGCGCCAGGACCGCGCTCTTGGGACCTTGGGTTCGTTGCTTGGCGCTGGGTGCCGTTTTGGCGCGACGAAAAATGTGAGGCGCATGGCTTGCCGACAGGCGTCCGCGATAAAGTCCGGCGCTTTCAATTGTTACTCGATGCCTACGGAATAGCGCCAGAGATCGGAATCATGCAGCTTGGAATCGAACGGGTTCGGCAAATGCAGCAACATATGCGTGATCTTGCTGCAACGGTTTCCGCATGGGAGGTGGAATTGGAACGTCGCGGTGTACTCGACGAGGGGGCGCTCGAGATCGCTTGGATGAAAGAACACGCGGCAGAACTGGTCCGGCGGTGATCTAGCCGCGAAGCGACGTCCGGTATTGGCGCAAAGCCGTCATCTCCCGATGACCGTTGTCGGCCCCATTGCGGCCATGCTTCGATTACGCGCGGGGGTGGACCATGAACTTGGCGTAGCCGGACGTTTCACTCCATCACTTCGCCCGGCCTACGGAAGTTCGATCTCGCCGTCCACCACGTGATTAAGCCCGGTGCCTTCCGCCGTTAGCGTTATGCGGACCTTCAACTTCTTGCCGCCGACCTGCCCCTTGCGCACCGTCTCCTCGATCTTGCGCTGCGACGTGATGCCGACTTCCTTCAGGAATTTGCGGATCGACATGTTGAAGGCGTCTTCGCTCATGGCGGAACTCCTCTATGTGCGAAAGAGATTGTAATGGAAGGTAAATCGTCAAGGAAGCAGGTAGTGACGCGCCGTGCCACAGAATCCGGTGTGAAGAATTTCGGTCAACTAGATCGGCGTAGGGGCGGCTTTGGGTCGAGACGCGACCTTTGCGACATCAGTGGCAAGGTCCCGAAGTGGCGCAGAGCGGTCACCTGCCGATGACCGCCGTCGTTAGTGCAAGGTCATGTCAGAAGCGGTTATCCACACCCGTCCGTCATATGCCAGCTGGCCCTCTGAAAACTTGCGATCGGCAATACTCTCATACACATGAAGATAGCGGAGGATACCTTGGATCATATCTCCTGCGCCAGCAGGCATTGCATCATTAGAGATGCATACTGTCTGATGCAGGTTTCCTTCCGTCATCACTAAGACAGCATAACTGCCATATAGCCGTATTTTGCCGGGCATGGTGGCGAGCGACATAGCGTCCTCCTCGAAATTCTTCCGACGGCGTTTCGCTTTCGGATAGCTAAGGAGCTATGGTTAACGAATGGTTAAGCAGCAGCAATCTGGCAATTTGGACTGATCACACGACAAAAAGACGCAGTGTGACGCGGTCATCAGGCTAAGGTTGAATAGCGTCTCGCCGTTGGGTGATCGAAAGGCGAGAATCGACGGAACGGTGAGCGGCATTCAGCCATGTGGAGCACGCATTCTATTCCCCAGGCCGCCCAAGCTACCCGGACACTGACGGTCAGGTCGACCGTCTGAACCCTGCATTGGCGTTCACTAATCGAAGGGCTACTCGGCGATACTTATCGGACACCCACGTCGTTGGAGGGATTCAACTTCCGTTAAGTTAAATGACCTAGCCTTCTATCGAACTTTAATAAAATCAATTGTTTCTGGGTGCTGCCTATCATGGGCGACAGCAGTCTTATCTTATACATTCCGCCTGTTTTGTTCAGCATTGTTGCGCTCGCGTTTCTTTTGCTCTGGCGTCTGAAGGTCACCCCGGCCTGGCAATGGGCCGCTGGGTTCGCTCAAACTGCCGCAGGCTTCGTTGTCTCGACTTTCTTCACCGAACCGTATTTCGCGGCATTCGCTTCCGGGATGATCTTCATTGGAGCAGCTTATTGCTATGGCAGCGGCCTCATGGAGCACTTCAGGACAGCGCAGCATGCCGGTCCGCGTTTGGCCTTTGTAGGCTGCTACACAATCGCCTTGGTGTACGCGGTTTATTGGAAGGCGAGCTTGGTTCACCAGCTGTTCCTTACAGACGCCGGATTTGCCTTCCTTCTGGGCTGGTCTATTTGTGTGGTAACTGGGAGAGCCTCCCGTGCGATCGATAAAGCATTGATCGCAACAACTTGGATTGTTGTCCTCGACTGTGTTGTTCGGACGGTCTTTTTCACCTTTTTTTCGAATTCCAGCGACAACTTGAGTGATTTCGCGACATCGCTCTACAATCTCGAAGTGACTGTAAGCACAATCACCATATGTATGTTCTTCCCGTTTACGGCTCTTGGAGCAAGCGCAACTGCGGCCATCGACCGACACAGGACGGCAGCTGGTACCGATGAACTAACCGGGCTTCTTAACCGGCGGGGATTTAGAGACGCGATCTTAAGTGATTTCGATTCAGGCACTCCTCGGGGGGCGCTGATCATCTGCGACATAGATCATTTCAAGGGTGTAAACGACACGTATGGTCATGCAATGGGTGACCGGGTCATTCGAGCGCTTGCGAACGAGCTGGAGCGCAACGTCGCTTCGTGTGGCCGCATTGCCAGATTTGGCGGCGAGGAGTTCGTGGCGTTCATTCCGCACGCTTCGATTGAAGACGCGGTTGGCATCGCAGAATCGATCCGGAGCGGTTTCGCGGCAAGGGATTGGCGAAAGCAGGGGCTGGCCCGAAGCGTTACGGTGAGCTGTGGCATCTCGTCTATAGATGAGTGCGAAACCACCCTCGACCCCGCCGTCGATCGGGCCGACAGCGCTCTGTATGCAGCTAAGGAAGCCGGTCGGAATTCGGTTTTCTTTCGCCGTCCTCACGGCGTGCCAGACACCATCAGCCGCGATATGGGCAAACTGTTTGCTGCCTCGTCTAGGGTGTCGAAATGAAGCGGTCGCATGCGTCCAAGACGGAATAACGCACGGCGGCGCTTCGTATGCGGGTCAGGAGATGGTGATGATAGCAGGTGGCTGTTTGTGCGGCGCGGTGCGATACGAGTGTGAAGGTGATCCGGAATGCTCATTGGTGTGTTATTGCCGTGATTGCCAAAAGGCTTCCGGCTCGGGCCATGTTCCCGCGATGAGTATGCCCCGCGAGAAAGTAACGATTAGTGGTGCTACAAGAAGCCACGCGGCACCGGGGGGAAGCGGGAAGATTACAGTCCGCCACTTTTGTCCCACCTGTGGCAGTCTTCTCTTTGCAACACCTGAAGTCATTCCCGACTTCATAAACATCTACGCAGGCACGCTTGACGATCCGTCAGCGTTCAAGCCGACGTGGTCATTCTTTCCGCATAAGCATGCTCCTTGGGATCGTGTTCCAGACGAGCTACCAGAGCTGCCGCTGTCCACCTGACGTGTGTGTGAAGTCCCTTTCTGCATGCGCAGGCGAGTCTGGAGCATGCGCACAAAAGGCACCCTTGTCATTGCGCCGCGCGATCAGGGCGTCTGACGGTACTTATCAAGGATCCGACCCCTTCATAGGGCCAAAGCGATGCTTCAGCGATTGGGCCCGCATCAAGGGACAAAACTCTTCTTTACGTTTGGCGGAATGTCTAAATTGCGCCCACGCAGAAGGATACTCCGCATGGGCCTGCTGGCTTAAATTCAGGACGACGCTCTCGCCGACACTGTTCCGGTTGCCACGCTGCTTCGAAAGATGATGGTACTTGCTGCCAACTAGAGCAGATCCTGCTTAATCCGGGTCATATCCTGCGGCTCTGAAGTAGTTTGCGCATTCGGCAGGCGTGAACCTGGGTATCAAGGCTCCCACT
>NZ_JACIFT010000042.1:0-16394 GCF_014197575.1 Rhizobium sp. BK538 | reverse complement strand
CATGCCGTCACTGGCGATATCATCGCCCCCATCCGCAAGCTCGGCGACGCAAAACGGAAAGCGACCCGCCAGGATGCTGCTGACGTCGCCGAAGCACTCGTCAATATCCGAACCTATTTTATGCCGAAGCGGGCAAGGCAGAAGTTCTGAAAGAAAGTGCTATTGCGATCCCGTCAACGCCGAAAGCAGTGGGCTGTTCGTCGCGCTCACGAAGAAGAAGGGTTTGTTGCCGCCCACGGCCGATACGGTCTTCCTGCCCGTAGATACGTCCGCCATGGACGACGCCGCGCTCGGGCGTGAGGAGGTTGCGCGCGAGCCCGCACTGATCGAGTTGCGTCTGAACTATGGGCGTAGCCTTCGCTTCGATAGCGGCGTCGATGCCACCGTCCTGACGCGGCTCATCCGGGCGGTTGAAGCGGCATGATTGGACCAGGAACCGGTGTTCGAGTGTATCTTGCCTGCGGGATCACGGACATGCGCAAAGGAGTTGAGGGCCTGGCTGCGCTTGCGCAGGATGTATTGCGCCAGAAGCCGACGGGCGGCGCAGTCTTCGCCTTTCGAGGAAGGCGTGGCGACCGTTTGAAACTTCTGTATTTTGATGGCCAGGGCTTCTGTCTGTATTACAAAATTTTGCAGAGGGGGCGTTTTCCCTGGCCTTCAGCAGCAGATGGAACGGCCCGACTGACAACGGCGCAACTGGCGATGTTGTGGGAAGGGATTGATTGGCGACGTCCCAACTGGGGCGCCCCGCCGGCGCGTGTCGGTTGATTTTATCCCTCTGAATCTGCTTGTTTTTATGGATATTCCTCCTGGCTTATGCTAGTCAGGTTCATGTCGAACGCGAGCCAAAATCTTCCCGATGATCCGGCCTTCCTGAAGGCAATGATCGCCGCCCTGCAGGCGGAAAATGCGAAGATGTCGGCGACGTTGCAGGCGCACGACCAGTTGATCCAGACGTTACGGCTGCGCATCGCCAAGCTGAAGAAACAGGTCTTCGGCAAGTCCTCGGAAAAGATCGAGCGGGAAATCCAGCAGCTGGAATTGGCGCTGGAGGATCTTCTCATCGCCGCGGCGGAAAGCGGCACCAAGCCGCTTGATGAGGTCGATGAGGCCGCGCCTGTCGCACCTGTGGCGGGCACGCCCGAAAAGACAATGCGCCGCCGTCCGCGGGTGTCGGAAAAGGCAGCTCGCGAGCGCAAAGAACTCGATCCTGGTACCTGCTGCCCCGATTGCGGTGGTGAACTGCGCCTTGTTGGCGAGGACGCGAGTGAAATCCTCGACATGATCGCTGCGCAAATGAAGGTCATCGAGGTCGCTCGATTGAAGAAATCCTGCCGCTGCTGCGAGAAGATGGTGCAGTTGCCGGCTCCCAGCCGTCCGATACCGGGCAGCATGGCGGGGCCGGGTCTTCTGGCTTACATCCTGGTCTCGAAGTTCGACGACCATCTGCCACTCTATCGTCTGAACGAGATCTTCGCCCGCATGGGCGTCGATATCCCCGATAGCACACTGGTCGATTGGTGCGGTCGCGCCATGCAGGTGCTTCAGCCTTTGATCGAGCGGATCGAAGCGGCGATCATGGGCAGTGACCTCCTCCATGCCGATGACACCCCGATCCGGGTGCTGGATCGTTCGCTACGAGACAAGGGATTGGGCAAAGGCGTGAAGAAAGGCAGGATCTGGACATATGTCCGAGATCAACGGCCATGGGCGGGTGCTGCCCCGCCTGGGGCGGTCTACTACTTCGCCTCGGACTGGAAGCAAGAACACGTCCATCGTCATCTCCGGCAGGCAAGCGGCATCCTTCAAGCTGACGGCTACAAAGGCTACGGGAAGCTTTATGAACCGGGCGCGGAGGGGACGTCGCGCTTCCGAGAGGCAGCCTGTTGGGCGCATTGGCGCCGCGACTTCCATGATATCTGGACATCGAACAAATCCGAGATCGCACGCGAGGCTCTCGACCGTATCGGCGCGCTTTACGACATCGAACGGGACATTGCCGGTCAACCTGCCGGTATCCGCCTTGCCGCACGTCAGAAGCACAGCAAAGCAAAGGTCGAAGCACTCCGCGTCTGGGCCGAAGCGCAACTGACCCGCATTCCGGGCAAGAGCGATTTGGCGACCGCTCTCCGGTATGGCCTGAGCCGGTGGTCCTCGCGCTGCCTGTTCCTGGACGACGGTCGTGTCGCCATCGACAACAATGCCGCCGAGCGAGCCCTGCGTCCGATAGGAGTTGGAAGACGCAATTGGTTATTCGCCGGAGCCGACACCGGGGCGGAGACCCTGGCGCGTGCCATGACGATCATCGAGACGGCAAAGATGAATGGCCTCGATCCGCAGGCCTATTTGGCCGATCTGCTCGACCGCATCCACGACCACAAGATCAATCGCCTCGACGAACTGCTTCCTTGGAATTGGTCACCTGTCACCAGCATCTGCGCCGAGGCAGCCTAATGGCAACAATCACCTATGTGCGCACGCTCAAATATGTCGCTGAAATTCTTGGCGAGGATCCGGAGCTTCTCCGGGCAATCATCTCCAACGATGATAATCTGACCTACGGCAGCATCATCAGCGTCTATAACGGGGAGGACGAATCCATCACCGCGCTGACAGACGACGGCATGGAGGAACTGGAACAGATGCTCTCCTATGCTCGCCGTTCACCCGACGAATGGAACGACTTCCTCGACTGCTTTGTCGACGACGAGGAGCTGGTCGCCCGCTTCAAAGCGAAATCTCCGCGGTAACAATCGGTCGGTTACTTTTCGCAGAACATCGCGCACCGTTGGGGAGAAGCACGCAGTTGCTTGATTTCGGCGTAGGATGGGGTCGAATTTCAAGATTTTTCCTTCGCGAGGTGCCAAAGGAGAACATCCACGGGATCGATGTTACCGAAGAATTTGTCGATATTTGCAGAGAGACTTTTGGTAGTGGCAACTTCCATGTCACCACGCCGTTCCCACCAACGGACATTCCATCGGCATCGATAACGCATGTCGTTGGCTATTCGGTCTTCTCTCACCTTTCAGAGGAGGCGTGCGCTGCGTGGATGAAGGACCGTATTCTCGCGCCAGGCGGAGTCGTCGCGCTGACAACCAGAGGGCGAACGTTCTTTGACTTCTGCGAGTCGTTGGGCGGAAAACGTGAAGAGGGATATCTTGGTGCTCTCGCGACAAGTTTTGACGATTTTGCGGATGCTCGAAGGCGCTACGACCAGGGCGAATTCGTTCACTCGAATGCCGAAGGCGTCGCAGGCGGCGGCGCAATGAGCTCGGAATTCTATGGCGAAACCTTTATCCCGCAAGCCTATGCGGTCAAGGCTTACGCTCCAGGGTTCGAGCTTATTAATTTCCAGCCAGAGGAAACAAGGCGGCCAAATCGGTTTTGGAAGAGACAAAAGGCTAATCCTCGCCCACATCCGATCATGTTTTTTAAGAAACTATGATGAATTGCGCCCGTCTCCGCTCGGTGTCCGCTGGAACGCGGCAAGAACATTGATCTGGGCCGCGTTGCAGCTGCGACGAATGGTTCCAGTCAAAAGTGAGCGTCCGGTGAGCGGATTTTGCTGAACGAGCCAGTTAGGCGATGTTCTGGCATTAGAACCAGCATTAGTGCTGGGATTAATTCCAGGTCTGAGAGGTTGGCATGGCTCGCATGGAGATTTTTTGGGCTCATCTCCATATTCGAGCAGCAGTAACCCAGCTTTACGCTGTCACCCGCGCCGCTCGCCGATAGCATTCGACACAAACTTGCGCCGTCCACAAGGTGGCGTGTTCGGTACGCATTCGGCGTAGGCCGCAGCGGTAGAGCGGTTTGCATGCTATGCTTGGTAGATGGATATCGACGAGGACAAGATCGACGACGCTGTCCTGGCACCGCTATGGCTGACGCTGCATGACGGGCGTCGGGCGTGGAAGGGATTTGATTGGAATGCGACAGACCGACTGTTCAAGAAGGGCCTGATCGGCGATCCGGCGAGCAAGACGAAGTCCTTGATCTTGACGGATGAAGGCCTGCAGCGATCAGAGGAATTGTTTCGGGAGTTGTTCATGCGGCCGAGCGGCTTTTTGGCGATGACACCACCATTCCCATCCAGGCCAAAGACAAATGCACGACCGGGCGAATATGGACGTATGTGTGCGATGACCGGCCCTACGGCGGAGCGGTAGCGCCGGCGGCCATATACTATGCTTCGAGCGACCGCCGCGGCGAGCATCCGCAGAAGCACCTGGCCGAGTTTGGCGGCATTTTGCAGAGTGATTGTTACAATGGCTTCGAGCCGCTCAGTGTCGCCGAAAAGAAAGCGGTACCGATCACATTCGCCTTTTGCCATCGCATGCGCGGCGCAAATTCTTTGAACTGGCCGATATCCAGAAAAATGCCCGCGACCGCAAACGCAAAGGCAAGCCGATCTCGCCGATCGCCCTGGAGGCCGTCCAACGGTACGATGCGCTGTCGAGATCGAGCGCGAGATCAATGGATTGAGCGCCGCAGAACGACTGGCCGCGCGGCAGGAAAAGAGCAAGCCGCTGTTCGATGACATGCACGAGTGGCTGAAACGGGAGCGCGCCACGCTCAGCAGATCGTCCGAGGTGATCGAGCCGATCGATTACATGCTGAAGCGCTGGGATGGCTTTGCCCGTTTCCTGGAAGATGGCCGGATTTGTCTCACGAACAATACGGCCGAGCGGGCTCTGAGAGGAATTGCACTCGGGCGTCGAAACTGGACCTTCGCCGGCTCCCAGCGTGGGGCCGATCGTGCCGCCATCATGCTCTCCGTTATCACGACCTGCCGTCTCAACGACGTCGACCCAAAGGCGTGGCTCGCCGATGTGTTCGCCCGCATCGCCGATCTTCCTGTCTCCCGCCTGCACGAACTGCTGCCGTGGCAATGGAAGTCACACAAAGGGACGGCTATTGCGGCCGCCGCGTAAACAGCTTCCGGAACAACACTTCCGAACGCGCCAAGCCTTCATCGGTCAGGATCAATGACTTCGACTTGATGACTGGGTCGCCGATCATGCCCTTCTTGTGAAGCCGATCCGTCGCTGCCCAGTCGAAGCCCTTCCAGGCACAACGCTCGTTATGCAGCGTCAGCCATAACAGCGCCAAAACGGCATCATCGATCTTGTCCTCATCGATCTCCATGAACCGACGTTACCACGCGCGGCGCCCAAAATCCTGCGGCCCTGCTCGGATGGATACCCTTCTGACGAAGAATGATCGCCTGATTATCGGCTTCCTTGGCCTTGGCGACGGCAAGATCGGCTAAGGCGGCGGCGCGTTCCGCACGTGCTACGACCAGCTCAGCCTCGAGAGCCGCGGCATAATCGGGATACTGTTCCGAGCCGGTTTCCATGCTCGAAGTGAATCATAAAGCCACTGATTTGCATAGCTTTTCTTCAGAATCCAAGCCGCAAATCCACCTATCCGGCGCTCGTCGGCCGCCATGTCTGTTGCGGGTTTCGCCAGCCTATTCCAGACAGAAGATAGGAGAGTTGCGCAGAAGAGATGGTCACTGCACCGCCCTCAACGTTCGGCCAGATGAACCGCCCCCGCTCCAACTTTTTTGTAAACGTGCAGCTGCCCTGGCCGTCGTGCCAGATCACCTTCAGATGATTGCTCCTGCGGCCTCGAAAGCAAAACAGATGCCCACAGAATGGATCTTGCTTCAAAATCTCCTGGACCTGCAGCGCAAGGCCGGGGAAGCCGCGCCGCATATCCGTATGGCCCGTCGCGAGCCACACCTTAACCCCACTCTCAAACGGGATCATAGCGCTCTCGACCGTCCCAGAACTTCAAGCACCCGAGACAACGTCGCCTGATCAAAGCCGACGCCGACTCGCACGCTCCGGCCATCGCCGACATCGATCTCGATTGGGCAAGGCTGCGATCGAGCAGTACAGCCTTCCGGCAAATCCGACATCGCCACCTTGACCGGAACGAATCCCAGTCGGGCGCCGCCGTTCTCAACAACACCAAATTCGCGACGCCACCGGTAGACCAACGACCGATCAATCTCGTGGCGACGAGCAACGTCCGTCACCGAGGTGTCGCCGTGCAAAGTTTCCGAAACAATTGCCTCTTTGTCGGCGGGTGAAATTCCGGCGCCGCACACTCCCGGCCAAAATCTCAAAATCATGAATAGACACGTCGTTATCCTCGTGGTTAGCAACGTGGCGAAAACGCCAGCCTCACGAAAACAACCTCAATTCCTCAATAAAACAAGGCGGCCCTGCCCGTAGGCATACCGTGTTCGTTGCGCTCACCCTTGAACTCGTCCGACCATTGCCGCCGGACTTGCCTCGGCGCACCTTCCAGAGGACCGGCGACAGCTTCAATCATATGGAAAGTTCTATGTTCAGACATAGGAGCAGACATAGAAGTTCACGCCCGAGTTCATTCATTCAGCGGTATCAATAAATCCACCAAACTGCCTTCGCCAGATGGGATAGATTCACCGCTTACGTTCGTCAAAACCCTGAAGCGGGATTACATCCGCATATCAGGTCTACCGGACGCCGAAACAGCGCTCCGGCTCATTGGCGGATGGATCGAGGGCTACAATGAAATCCATCCCCATTCCGCGCTCAAGACGGCTTCCCCTCGGCAGTTCATCAGGGCTAAATCAAACTAGCCGACATGTCCGGTGAAACGGAGAGCACTCCAGTATGCGCTCACACTCGCTCTTCAACTAGAAGTCAAGTCGGACATCTGCCTGCGATTTTCTGTTGTCTCCTTCACCACGAACTGAGGTGGCCTATTGAGACGAATATATATCCTCCCAACATACTCGCCTATAATTCCTAAAAACACCATCTGAACCCCTCCCACAAACAGGATCGTGACAATCACAGATGCCCAACCCGGTTCCAGGTCGGGGTTGGCGATCCTGCTAACAACCACGCCGACGAGTGCCAAAAGGCTAAGTAGAGCGACAAGAAAGCCTACAAAAGTGGCGATTCTCAATGGATACACAGATGATCCTGTCGCCATTTTTAGCCAAAGTGACACTAAACGCTTCAGGTTGTAGCTACTCTCCCCGGCTAACCTTGGCTGGTGGTCGATGTCGATTGCCTCAATGGAGCTAGTTGTCGCAAGTAGAAGTCCGTCGATATATGGGTAAGGGCCGGTATATCGTAGGATGTCCTTCGCCACATCGCGATGAATCGCTTTGAAGGATGAAAGGTACAGCCCGCGTGGCTTTTTCAACAGCAGTCCTGCCATAAAATCGTTGAAGGAACTACCCCACTTCTTCCAAGTTGCGTGCTGCCGGTTGTGGTAACGAGTATAGCAAACATCCGCACCCCGTCGCACAGCATCAACCAGCGCCTCTATTGCGGCTGGTGGATGTTGAAGATCTTCATCCATAATGACGATAACTTCGCCGCGCGCATGGGCGATTCCGGCCATCGTCGCGTTATGCTGACCAAAGTTGCGACGCAAGTTGATGCCGACCACCTCGGGATGGCGTTCAGCCAGCGAGCAAATCGCTGGCCAGGCATCAACAGGTCCACGATCATTCACAAAAACCACTTCGTAGCTATTCGCGAAGTTCGTGTTCGAGAGAACCGCATCAATCTGGTCCCGAAGGACGCCGATAGTTTCGCTGCCGTTATAGACTGGCACCACTATAGAAACGTCGACCATGGTCATTAGGTACCTATGTACTTGGGGAAAAGTGCCGGCATATTAGGATAAAGGCGAGCCAACTCGTTGAACAATTGTCGCCTCTCCTCCTCTGTAATTGCTCTGGCTCGCCGGTAAAGGAAGGCAGTCACACCTTTTTGCAGGCTGTATTCGGATACTCGGCTATATGCCCCGCCGAGACCGGTCCCACTCAAAATCCACCTTCCAGGTAGCAAGACGTTCTCCTGCGTGCCCGGTGCAAGATGGCTCTGATCCGGGGTAGCTACCACAACGTATTGAGCGTCCAGTATTTCACGGGGAAATCCCTGAACGGCGGCGATATGTGGCATCGCGATTAACGATGCCTTCAGCTTTGGATTTAACGCCGCGAGGAGTGAGTCCGAAAGATTCGCGCTCGACGCAAACACTGCCGCCTTTGAACCATCAGTCACTTTCCCCTCGAGGTCAGCCGTGAGCCGTTGATACTCTTGGTAGTTGTCAAGGTGGAGCGGCGTCATGTCGAATGCGGGAAAGAGTAGTCTACCCCCGTACCCTAAGTTGCGGGAAAAGGAACTTGTTGCAATCAACAAGATAAGCACACTGCAAGCAGCGACAAACGAAAACGTCAACCTTGTCTTTCTGACCAACCCTTCCAGAGCAACAATCATTAAAGGTGACAACCACATAAAGATCGGCAGCGAATGGTGCAAACCCATATATTGTGTGCGAATGAAAAGGAGGAAGGTGCCCACACCAGCGCATAGGCAGAACACTGCCTCAAAGTTTAGTCGCCTAACTGCGATTACACTGCCAACTGCCATCAAACCGATTGTCAATATGCTTGCGCGGTCACTTACAAGCATGACGTGTTTGGTAAAAGTGGTCTGGTAGGCTCCGTAAAGCTCAGAATAAGACGTTGTGATCGCCCGCAGTGCAAAATCGGACTGAAAAGCAACAAGGAACACTACAAAAACAACTATTGCGGTGCATAGACCAACGCACAGCGAGAGAACGCTCCTTGCCGGCTGGCGGTCAGCCATGCGTTGCCACACGCCTATGACGAGAGCACAGGCGACGAATAAAACAATGCTATAGGCGTACCATCTCCGCAGGAGAAATGGGGCATACAAGCACAAGCCAATCGCAGCTCCAAATTTGAGCGGTGATTGCTTGAGGAAATTTGACTTGAATAGCAGTAAGGTTGCGCCGGCCAAAAATATGATGCCGACGATGTCAGGCTGCCCTCGGAGCGAGGGCATCCAAAGGGCCGGAATTGTCGCGCAGATAGCAAATAAGGCCACAGATGCCTCTATCTTCGCGACACGAGCGACCATCAGCGTCATAACAAGCGCGGCTGGTATTAGATAAGCAACCGCGATGGCGATGATGTAAGGCGTTCGGTCTTCGCCAAACAAAAAATAAAACGGCAGCAAGCCAAGGACCGGCGCAGGATTATAGTCCGCTGTTCTGATCTGCTGGAATACCGTCGCGATCGTCCCAAGGGGGGACGTCGAAAACATGTAGCCGTAAGCTTGAAACCCGCCCCAGTATCCGGTGAAGTCCCAGATGTAAGCAGGGTGCTCTACGTGAACATAATGAGCGCACATAGCAATCGCTATGATCACCGATATTGCTAGTGTCGATGTCCAGCGCATCGCGCGATTGTGCATATGTGCTCCCGAATTGCTTGCTTAACTGAGGCAGCCGATGTTATTGAGCGGCCTTTGATAGCGGGAGTGCGGCGCTTGAGCAACCAGGCCGGCAATGAATTTGATGCCTATCGGAACTCGTATAAAGATGCAGTGAACGGAGCGATTTCGTTCTCTGGCTTGGACGTCGATTTCTTCACCAAAGCAAAGGCAGCCCGGCTGGTTGACCTATTAGAGAAGGAACTCGGCGACCCTTCTAAGCTGTCTATCCTCGATGTTGGTTGCGGCGTTGGCACATACCACCCTCTACTTCGAAATCATGTTGGCAAGATAACAGGGATAGACCCTTCGTTAGCCTGTATCGAGGAGGGCCAGTCCAACAATTCTGATGTCGAGTATTATCACTACAACGGCGATGTCATGCCGCTTCCGGACGGTGCCTTCGATGCTTCCTTCGCCATTTGCGTGATGCATCATGTTCCTCCGAAGCAATGGGCGCTTTTTGTCTCCGAGATGGCGCGAGTGACTCGGAAAGGCGGCGTGGTCGTCATATTCGAGCACAATCCATATAACCCGTTGACCAGGAGGGCCGTGAATACGTGCCCGTTCGATGCAGACGCAGTCCTCTTGACCAAGCGACAGACAATCGCACATCTCAAGGAGGCTGGATTGGAGGATGTTCGGGGGCGCTACATTCTAAGCGTTCCAGCAATGGGTGGGATGTTACTTAAAATTGACGAGTTCCTTGGCCCATTACCAACTGGGGCGCAATATTTCGCCTACGGAGTCCAGCGATAGTTTGGAGTAAGGTACATATATTGAGGGTGGCAAGGTTTGCTGCCGTGGGCGCAGCAAATACGCTGATGTATTTTCTGCTGGCCAACGCGCTCGTTTACATTGTCGGTTTGTCTGGCGATGTGGCCGCATATGCCGCCTACACAATGATATTGCCGGTTTCCTTTGTTGCGCATAGGCGGGTAACCTTTAGATCGAACGGCGACCGCACAACCGAGCTGGTTCGGTTCTTTTTGTTGCAAGCGATGTCCTTGTCGATAATTGCGGCGGTTAATTACGTGGTGGCTGGCTACCCCTCATCTTTTGCTTGGATAGGGTTTGCATTGATTAGCCTCCTAATACCACTGGCTAATTTTATTGTTATGCAATTTTGGGTGTTCAACGGCAGCAAATAGAGGGCGGCGCTACATGCCGCCCCCTGATGTCCGTCTGCAAACCGGCTGTCGTATCCGATCATCGATGCACACTATATCGTTCGTGGCCGCCAAGGCGGCTTACAATTGATTTCGCCTGGATTCTACGCAGACCAAACGGCTAGCGCTGTTCCGTTCCAGCGGCTATAAACCAGTCGAAAACGAGGGGACAACATTTGTGAACAAACCGATCCTGCACAACGCGCAGTCAAAAACGACCGCCGTTCCGCCACCAGATTTCCAATCGGTTGTTCGCAACTTGTTTTCCGTATTGCTGATCAGAAAGGACGA
Source organism: Rhizobium sp. BK538 (assembly GCF_014197575.1). NCBI lineage: Bacteria > Pseudomonadati > Pseudomonadota > Alphaproteobacteria > Hyphomicrobiales > Rhizobiaceae > Rhizobium > Rhizobium sp. BK538. Next base: position 5,614 of record NZ_JACIFT010000042.1, on the reverse strand, counting down.
ACGCCGATCCTTCTTGATTGCATTGGTGCTTGTCGCTTTCGCGCGCGCTCAGGCAGCATTCGACTTCATCTATGCAGTTGACGACTACCGTCAGATCATTGGCGGACTTTCTTCGATCTATGAACTGCTACTAAAGCAAGGCCGTTTCGGCACATATTGGCTCTCGAAGCTGTTTGATATCGTTGGCTTTGACCCCATGAGGGCGCCGTTCGTAACTATTGTGATCTCAGTATTTCTATCAACATGGGCTGCCAACCTGGTCCTTCGACTGTGGACTTATGAGCTGTCCGACATCGTAAGAGCGCTCCTTATCGCCGTCATCGCGGCACATCCATTCACTGCGGAGATTTTAACCTTTCGGGGAATTGCCATTTACCACATATTGGCTTTCACGCTGGTTGTGGTTGCCGTCGCGATATCTGGCCGTAGCGTTTGGAGAATATTGGTATCGTCGTTGGTGTTTTCTACCGCATTGACTCTATATCAAATACCACTCAACTACATTTCTGTTTTCGTATGTTTCGACGTCGCCTTGAGGGCGATAAGACATCTCATGAAAAGCGAGAGAGTACCGGTCGACTACACCCTTCATGACCGTTCCTTCTATGATAGATTTCTTACGATTTTTGTGGGCTGCGCTTTCTATTTCGTCCTCCTCAAGATATCGACGCAAGGCGTTCCGCCACTTGGAGAACGATCCGCAGTGGTCGAGTCTTACGAAATCCCGGGTCGGCTTCTGTATGGACTCAATGCCTTGTACGGGCATTTTATAACCGGCACCATCTATGGAACTCCCTTGGTTCCCAAGGCTATCCTTGCCGTCCCGCTTCTCTTTGTTGGAGTCACACTTGGGGAAATACTTATCCGAGCGAGAGACCCCCGCAACACCGCGATAGCTATCGCGATTGTTGTGGCCACCCCTGTGATAGCGGGCTTCGCCATGCTGGGTGCCCCGCTATTTTTCGCGATGCTTTGGTTTCCGCCACGGATGCTGCCGCAAATCGGCCTTGTGTGGGCCGGAGTGACCGTTATGGCTTTGACTGTCTGCCGGGTAATGCCGAGGCAGTTCTTTACCGCAGCCCTCGGCGTTGTCGCCTTTTCATTCATAGCGCAGAACAACCAAATATTTATTGACCAAGCTCGCGTCGCCACAAGAGATCACAACCTGGCACTTCGCTTGATAGAGCGTCTTGAGGGGCAACCAAATTTCACGGCCATGAAATACATCGCCCTAGTCGGCGGGCGAGATGATTCGAGCGCGCCGATACCGACCGGCATGTGGGGGTTCAACGACTCCAACCTCAGTCATCCGTGGGCGGTCGCCCCAATGCTCACCGAAATAACGGGAATCGCCATAAAATCACCCCCTAATGATGAGGCGAAAGCGGAAGCCGAAAGGTACTGCCAAGGCCGCAGCCACTGGCCCGCTCGAGATGCGGCAATCATCCAAGGCGAGCTAGCTATAGTTTGCTTGCAAACTGGGGGCGCACCCGAATGACGCGGAACAATGAACTGAGAAAGTCTTCCGGTTGGCGCCGTTTTCGGTCGCGGTCTACCTTTCGTCGTGCCGGTTTCCGCACGCTGATCGCCGGCCGGCACCAGCTGAAGTCAAAGCCTTTCTAACATCCTCACAATCTGAAGCGTCCTATGGACCGCAAGCGTAGCTGGATGTATTGGATCAGGACGCAGTCGAAAGCCATTCAGATCGCCTACGAGTATTCCGGGACGAGCAGCCTGCAGCAAGACCTGCCGCAACTTTACGAACGGCCTGGTTCAAAGGAAAGTTCCAGGGGCTGAAGGGGGCAACGGGGCCGACCGGCTCGTTGAGGAGGGGCGAACCGGGGAGGGGCAACCCGACCGTACGCCCTTCGGGTTTCCTCGGCGAACCAGTCGATCATATCGGCTGCTCCCAACGTCTCCGCCCCTGGCTTCGGCGATCGGCTTGCCCTGCTCGAGGGTCATGATCGTTGCGATCTTCTGTGAGCGCAACGAACACGCCACCTTGTGGACGGCGCAAGTTTGTGTCGAATGCTATCGGCGAGCGGCGCGGGTGACAGCGTAAAGCTGGGTTACTGCTGCTCGAATATGGAGATGAGCCCGTGAGCGCAACGAATGGCCCACGGCATGTCAATGCCGGGTGAAATTTCCCCAGAAGTGCCGAAGTAAAATTCCCCAATTATGCCGCCCCGGACGACGTGGAGAATTGGGTATTTTTCGGCGGTCTGCCGCGTTGGCGTTGCGGCGGGGCGAAGGACGGCGGGGTGATCAGAGTGAACCGCGCCGGGTTTGCCGGAGGCTCCAACTTCTGAGAAAGTGGAGCCGATATGAGCAAGACAACGAACAAATTTTCAGCTGAAGTCCGCGCCCGCGCGGTGCGGATGGTTTTGGATCACGAAAGCGAATATTCCTCGCGGTGGGCCGCGGTTTCCTCGATCGCCGCATAGATCGGCTGCACGGCGCAGACGCTCAATGAATGGGTGAAGAAGGCGCAGGTGGACGATGGTTCCCGGCCCGGGCTCCCAAGCGACGTCGCGGAGAAGATGAAGGCGTTAGAGCGGGAGAACCGGGAGCTCCGTCAGGCCAACGAGATACTGCGCAAGGCGTCTGCCTATTTCGCGATGGCGGCGCTCGACCGCCCATTGAAGCGATGATCTCGTTCATCGACGAATACCGGTCGGTATTCGGGGTCGAGCCGATCTGCAGACTGCTGCCGATTGCCCCATCAACCTACTATGAGAACGTTGCCAAACGCCTGGACGTGGACCGCTTGTCGGCCCGCGCCTGAAGCAACATCACCTTGAAGATCGAGATACGCCGTGTCTTCGAGGCGAACTTCCGTGTCTATGGCGTGCGGAAGGTCTGGCGGCAATTGAAGCGTGAAGGCTTCGATATAGCCCGCTGCACGGTCGCTCGGCTCATGAGATCGATGTCTATGTGGCGTTCGTCATCGACGCCTTCGCCCGCCGCATCGTCGGCTGGCGGGCGAGCCGGACGGCGCATGCCGGGTTCGTCCTCGACGCTCTGGAACAGGCTCTTCATGATCGGCGTCCCGTTCATGGCGGCGGCCTCGTGCATCATTCCGACAGGGGCGTTCAATACGTGTCAATCAAGTATTCGGAGCGACTGGCCGAGGCGGGAATCGAGCCTTCCGTCGGAAGTGTCGGCGATAGCTACGACAACGCCCTCGCCGAAACGATCAACGGTCTCTACAAGGCCGAGGTCATCCATCGGCGCGGACCATGGCGCAGCTTCGAAGCGGTTGAATTCGCAACCTTGGAATGGGTCGACTGGTTCAACCATCGACGGCTTCTGGAGCCCATCGGAAACATCCCGCCAGCCGAAGCCGAGGCGCAGTATTACGCCATGCTGGACGAACCAGCCATGGCTGCATAACTTAAACCAAACAGCCTCCCGCAAAGCCGGCGCGGTTCAAAGAGCTGGGATGGCGTGGCCGCTATGATCTGGCCACCGGGATTGATATGACCGTAGCTTGGTTTAGAGATCAGGCTCGGCCTAAAGTCTAGGTACATACCACGTCGAGAAGTCACGCTGGAGGAACATAATGTTCGTTGATAAAATTCTGAAAAAAGTGCGTGTACAGTTCGCAAAAGATAATTGGTTCGAAACTGTTTGCGAAAGCTACAGCAACCCACCGGTGATATTTAGAGGCACGAAATTGCCTGCATTCCCACCGGATATAGTCCAGATAAATTCAACAGGACAGGCGGGAAAAAGGACCCTGGAAGAAGCTTTTGTCTTTTATGAAGATTGCGTAAGGACCTTCGCAAGACATGGGTCAGCGATAAAGAGTTCGGACAGATTGCTTGATTTTGGTGTTGGCTGGGGCCGCATAGCTAGATTCTTTCTGAAGGAATTGCCGCTTGAAAACATCCACGGTCTCGATGTGGTCGAAGAATCTATCGAAATTTGCCGCGAAACATTTGGCAGCGACAACTTTAGTGTTACGTCGCCGTTTCCGCCGACTGGTCTACAATCGGCTAGCTTCTCCCATATCGTTGGCTATTCGGTTTTTTCGCATCTTTCTGAAGAGGCCTGCTCTGCGTGGATGGAGGAGTTCCATCGTATCCTAGCACCGGGGGGTGTCGTAGCCTTAACAACGCGTGGGAGGCCCTTTTTCGACTTTTGTGTATCTCTCCGCGGCAAGAACCATCCAGGATATCTGGGTGCCCTTGCAAACATCTTCGACGATTTTGGCGCGGCGCGATCCCAATACGATCGAGGTGCGTTTGTTCATTCCAATCGAAACGGCGTCAACGGTGGGGGGGCCATGACTGCAGATTTTTATGGAGAGACGTTCATACCGGAAAAGTATGCAGAACAGGCTTACGCCCGTTGGTTCGACCTTCTGGAGTTTCAATACGATGCGAGCAGGCAGACGCATCCGATCATGTTTTTTAAGAAGAAATGAGAAAGATTGTTGGCACTAGTACAGGCCGGCGGAAGTTTGGACGCATTTTCTATGCGGTCAAGGGTTTGCCGGCCCAGGTCCATTTGAATGGCTTTGCCATTGTCTCATTGAAGTAGTCGATGAAGCACTCAATGCGGTCTTCGAGATCGGCGGTGGAGGTGAAGGGTATCCATCCGAGCAGGGCCGCGGGATTTTGGGGCGCCGCGCGTGGTAACGTCGGTTCATGGAGATCGATGAGGACAAGATCGACGATGCCGTTTTGGCGCTGTTATGGCTGACGCTGCATAACGAGCGTTGTGCCTGGAAGGGCTTCGACTGGGCAGCGACGGATCGGCTTCACAAGAAGGGCATGATCGGCGACCCAGTCATCAAGTCGAAGTCATTGATCCTGACCGATGAAGGCTTGGAGCGTTCGGAAGTGTTGTTCCGGAAGCTGTTTACGCGGCCGCTGCAATAGCGGTCGCCTTTTGTGCCTTCGTGCCTTCCCTTCCCAAGGCAGTAGTTCGTGCAGGCGGGAGACGGGAAGATCGGCGATGCGGGCGAACACATCGGCAAGCCATGCCTTTGGGTCGACGTCGTTGAGACGGCAGGTCATGATGAAGGTGAGCATGATGGCGGCACGATCGGCCCCACGCTGGGAACCGGCAAACGTCCAGTCCGTCCAGTTGCGGCGACCGAGAGAGCTGGCTCGGTTTGTCTGAACAGTTCCGGGCGTTTCGCTAAGTGGATTTCCGCCTCGATTATGCCGCCACCATCATTGGCGCCAGCGCGTTGAAGTAAGCCTGATCCGGCGTCTGCCGGTCAAGGGATGAATGTGGACGTCGGGTATTGTAAAAGGTCAGATAGCGGCCGATGCCAGCGCGGGCCTCGGACACGGTCTTGTAGGCATGGAGATAGACCTCCTCGTATTTGATCGACCGCCAGAGCCGCTCGATGAAGACGTTGTCGCGCCATGCACCCTTGCCATCCATCGAGATTTCAATCCCGGCCTTCTTGAGTACCGAGGTGAAGTCGATGGAGGTGAACTGCGATCCCTGGTCGGTATTGAATATCTCTGGCCTGCCATATCGGCAAAGAGCTTCCTCGACCGCTTCAATACAAAAGGCCGTCTCCATCGTGATCGACAGCCGCCATGAAAGCACTCGTCGACTGAACCAATCGACGACGGCGCAGAGATAGACGAAG
>NZ_JACIFT010000041.1:0-19571 GCF_014197575.1 Rhizobium sp. BK538 | reverse complement strand
TTGCCGCTGGCGGCCACGCCGCCCGAGCCGTTGGCCACCCCGCCCTTCTCGGTCGCATCTCCGGTATCGGCAACTGCCGTCGGTGTCGTGTTGCCCGACGTTGAGGGGTTGAACATGACGTCGACCCAGTAGTTCTCCGCCTGGAAAGTGCTGGTCGGAAACTGGCTGGTGCTGCCGTAGCGGTAGACCCCGTTGCCGCTGGCGGGCGCCGTCAATGGACCGCTCGTGACATCTGCGGTGAAGTAGTTGGAGGTAGTGGAGTAATGGCCGACATTAGTGTGGTAGGAGGCAGTGTAGGTGGCACCGGGCGTCAGCGTCACCGGGCTGGAGAAGGTCGCGATCTGCCAGCCGCTGGCCGTTTCGTTGGTGAATGTGAGGGTCGCCAGCTGCGTGCCGGTGCTCGACCACAGCGAGCCGGTATGGGTGCCTGTATCCTGGCTGCCCTTATAGAACCGGATACCACTGACGGTGCCAGCGACCGAGGTCCGGAATTTGACCCCGAGTTCGACGGCTGACGTATCGTTGGTGTTTACGACGGCAGGTGTCGCCGCCCCGAACAGCGAGACAAAGCTCGGCCCGGTGACAGTGACCGTTCGTCCTGCCGATGGTGATTCCAAATTGATGCTATCGTCGACGGCACGCGAGCGAATCGTATAGTTCCCAGCAGCCTGCGGCGTCCACGTGTAGGTCCAGTTCTCGTCTCCTACCGTCGGATGCCAGCTTGCCCCGTTGTCGGTCGAAACCTCGACGCCGGCAATGACCCCGCCACCCGTGTCGGCGGCGGTGCCTGTAATCGTAACGCTAGATCCAACTGTCGCCGTGGCAGGCACCGTGATGGCGGAGGTCGGAGCGACATGGTCGCTCGAGGCGGTCGCTGCGACGAGCCCGGACTGCAGCGTCCCAGGCTGGATGCCCATGTCGGCAAGCAAATTGACCATTGCCTGCTGCACGCGCGGATCGGTCGGCGTCACCTCCTTGTCGTGATTGTCGCTCAGGCCCCAGGTCCAGTAGACAGTACCCGCTCCGAACACCAGCGCACCGCTCGGCGCGCGATAGAGCGTCAGATTGTGGGTGGAGACACCGTTGCCGGTCGTGTTTCCGTAGTCGAGGAGGTAAGTGCTCACCGGAAGCGTCGTCGATGACAGCTTCACGAGACCAGCCGGATCGAAGCCGTTGTCAGTCGCTTCGTCCCACTCATAACCAAGATAGTTCTTGGTGAGCGTCGCCGTTTGGCCTGGCTGAAGATTGGCAACGCTCGTGCTGCGCCAGAAGCGCAAGTTGGCATCGTCATAGGGTATCGTGATTGCCTGAAGATTGCTGCCGACATCGTCGACCATAAACAACTGGCCGGTCAGTGAGTTTTCCGGGCTTCCGCCACCGACAGCGGGCGGGCTGAGGCGCGGGTCGCGGAAGGTGCCTGTCCATTCATTGGAGGGGTCGATGCTGGCACCGGGCGACCATGTCTCCTTGTAAGAGATAAGGGTACGATAGGGCGTGGCGTCGCTGCTGAAGCTGTTGCCCCAACGGGTGCGCCAGTAGACCTCGTTACCGCTCCAAAACTGAAGGTTAACGCCTGCGTCGCGTGCGGCCTCAACATTGGCTCGTTGCTGTCCAGACCAGTATTCGTCATGCCCAGCATCAACATACGCCTTATGGTTGAGCAACAAACTGCCATAACGGTCGACATCGACGCCCGACATGTATGAGACGTCATAGCCGTTCTGTTCCAACCAGTAGATACCGGCATACTCGGCACCGAAAAGATAATCCTGCGGACCGGCAAACGTGCCAATCCCGCCGCGGGTCACGATCGGCCTGTTGTAACTAACAGCATAGGCGCGACCAGCACCCTGCCCGGTCGCCGGGCCGTTGCCGCCATAGAAGTTTGCGCCTCCCCAGCCGTTATAGGCCTGCCAGGTTTCGTCTGCGGTCTGGAAGACCATGTCGCTATGGCTGTCGTCATCGCGCACGATGAACGGGATGTGGTTCTCGCCGAAGGTGCCATCCTGACGCACGAGCTTGGCGATATAAACGCCTGAGACGGCGTCCTCTGGCACGGTCCACGACGCCGAGACTGCCCAGTTGCCGGCATCCACGGTGCCGGTCGAGGCATTGCGCAGCGGATCGGGCTGGTTCTGCAATCCGGTGTGCTGCAGAGTGGCGACCTTGCGCGCGCCCATGCCGCCATAGTAGCCGAGCCGGTAAATATCGATTCGATAGTTGGTGGAATCCGTATCGATCTTGAAGCTAATCGTCTTGCCGTTGTCGACGCTGATATCGGTCGCGAACCCCTCGATATTGGAGCTACCCGCACCGTTGATGCCCCACTCGCTCTCAGGATTGCCCTGCTTCTGATTTTCCTGCACGATTATGTTGGCCGCGGCCGCCGTCGCCGCCAGACTCTGCGTCGCTGTCCTTTGCGTGCCCGACGGTCTGGTCACCGAGCCGGAAAGGATGCCGACGCCCTTGGAGGTTACGGTCCCCGATCCAATCTCTCCGCCGCCTGGCAACGACCCGTTCCAGGCCGTTGATTCGGTCCATCCTGCGGTTCCGCGCCAGCCTGAAAGCGGGGACAAGTCACGATCCAGAAGCGGGTCACTCATCGAGGCGCCAATCGTCCCCTTGGCTGTCGGAACATAGTCCGGCCCCTCGGTCAGCCTGGTTCCGGGCAACTGACCGTCCCGCTGAAGCATACCGCCGCCTTGAGCCCAATCGAGCATTCGCGTAGGAGAGGTAAAGTAGCCGCACCCGCACACGCCAAACGGCATGCCAAATGCCAAGAAATGCGATTCATGCGCGGCCGCCTGCGCTGACGGCGTCGACTCGAGGATGACGACCTTGCCCGAAGCAGCCGACCCGGCAGCCACTGGGGTCGAACCTCGCCCTGAGGCTGTCTGAGCAGGACCTTTCGGCAAAAACGGAGCCAAGGGATCAGCGCCCATAAAGCTGGTTCCAGCATGAGTGCCATGGCGTGACCATTTTGTGTCGGATGAAGTCGCATCCCGCCCTGAAGATGAAAGACCCCGCTCGCCCGCAAAAGGCGCGGCAAATTCGCCCCTTTGAATTCCGGCTCCATAAATCGCTGTGAAACTGTCGGTCAAAGACGGCAGTACGAGGTCGCTGTTGACCTGACCGTGCGCGTCGCAGACCATGCCCCCCTGCCCATTGCCATCTTCATTGAGCGCGGTGACGTTGACGGGACCATCGACGGCAGCGCCATATCTGGTCCCATCTGTCGCTTGTGTGCCAAGCGCAAGTTGAGAGTAATCCTCTTGCCCATTGGCTGTGTTACGAGGCTTCGCCCTGCGGCCGGCGGTTAACCACCGGGGAGCCAACGAATCCAACACTGAGCGGGAAGCCCAGCGGCGAGCTTTGCGATGCATGGTATGCCCTCTCGCAAAAACCACGATCAAATCGATGAGGATCGTTCAAACTGGCAATTTCGGAATTGTAGTCGAAAAGGAACGAAATACACTGTACGCCTTTCGGCCTAAATCGGGCGACCACCTTTTGGCGAAGGGCACTATGTCGCTTTCACCAACAGGCATCTTGGACGCGCATTCCCTACGCGTCACACTGGCAAAGCGAACTCGAAGCCCCCCACGCGCAACTCATATCCCGGCATACCATTCATAGCCGCGATCCTCCCAAAACCCGCCATTGCCGCCGTAAAGGTGGCCGAGGTCCGCGACCGCCTCGATGCGCGTCAGATATTTTGCCTGCTTGTAACCGAGCTGCCGCTCGACCCTGAGCCTTAGCGGCGCTCCATGTGCCACCTCCAGGTCGCGGCCGTTCATCGAATAGGCAAGGATCGTCTGCGGATGGAGGGCATCGACCAGATCGATGCTCTCATAGTACCAGCCGGTGCCGTTCAGCGTCTTTTCGTATTCATCCGCACAGTGGAACACGACATAGCGCGCCTCGGGCTTGAGCCCGACCAATTGCAGCAGGGCGCCGAGTGGCACACCAGTCCATTTGCCGATTGCGCTCCAGCCTTCGACGCAGTCGTGCCGGGTGATCTGTGTGCGCGAAGGCATCGCCTTCAGCTGTGCGAGCGAGACTTGCGACGGTCTGTCGACCAGCCCACCAATCCCAAGCCTCCAGGTTGAGAACTGCCGGCTCATCCAGTCGAGATATTGCGGATTATCCGGCATGCTGGTGCCGTTTGAGCGAAAGACCGGCGAGAGATCCGCCTCGCTGAATTCAGGGGCCAGCGCGTTGTTGTGAAGCAGGAAGCGCTGCGTCTTCATGCTGAGACCCTCGGCGATCTTCAGGACCGACTTCGTCCGGTCACTTTCGACCCATGCGTCGCAGCCGCTCAAGCCCAGTGTAGAGGCGGTCAAGGTCGAACCAATGAGGAAGCGGCGGCGGGTAATGAGGCGGCTCATTGTTTGCCTCCCAGTTTGATTGCGTAGTAGCCGGTGATCATCGAACGGAGATTGTTGAAGACACCCGACAGGATCACCATAGCCACATGTACGACGACAAAGGCTGCGAGCGAGAAGGCAGTCAGGAAGTGGATGGTGCGCGCCGATTGCCGTCCGCCGAAGAGATCGGGCAGCCAGGGCGCTACAGCATTGAAGCCCGGCGACATGGTGAGCCCTGTCGCGATCATCAACGGCAGCAGCAGGAAAATCACGGCCAGATAGGTCAGCTTCTGCAGCGTGTTGTAATGCCGTGCCTCCGGTCCCTTCGGAAAACGCAGCCGGGCGTGGTTGACGACCTCGTAGGTGAGATGAGCGAGCGTCAGCTCATTGACGGTAGGAGCGAGATCCCGACGGAAATGCCGGCTGACCAGCCCATAGCTGAAATAGACAAGGCCGTTGAGGACGAAGACCCAGGCAAAAAAGAAATGCCAGCGCCGGCCGGTCGACAGATCCTGATAGCTTGGAAGAGTAAGCCAGCTTGGAAAACCCCTCGCTGTCGCCTCGCCGTCGACATTTGAGAGACCAAGGACGCCTGTTGTATCGAAGGTGAGCAACCCCACATGCGTCAGCCCCTTCACCTGACCGCTGTCATCGACGGCTTCGATGGAAATGAAGGAAGGGTCGTTGTCGGCTCCATACTGGCCCCAATAGAGCGCCGGATGAGCATTGAATATCTGCAGACCGCTGAACAGCAGCACGGTGACGGCAAGCACGTTTAGCCAATGCGAGAAGCGCACAGCAAGGCTGTGGCGGTAGATGAGTGTACGGCCGGTTTCCCGACTGGAATCGATCGTCGCCATGATTGTTCTCCGGATGTATGGACGTTTCGCAGGAGAATACGCGGCCGCCGCAGATAAAGTTTCAGCGGCCGCGGGAGACGAGAACGCTTACTTCATCGCGTCGCATGCCTTCATCATGTCGGCCTTTTTCATGGCGTCCTCAGCCGACGCCGCACCGGCGAGCGAAAGGCCGACGAGGAACATGCAGGGTGCCAGGCTGGAAAGAAGCTTGGTCATGGAATTCTCCTGGAATCGGATTGTCGTGTCCGCCGGTCGCGTGCCAATGGCTCACACCTACCCATTCGAGAGCGCCTCGAAATGCGTTGCAGCCTCACGCATGTGATAGATCCGTGATGCCAAACATTTTTGATCTGCCCTGTAACCGACTGGCTGTTTGTCCGAATGAACGCGCTGACAACATGGCGACCGCTTGTTCGGAAGAAACCCTGAAAGCATTGATGCTTCTGTCCCTTGACGGGGACGAGGCCCGCCCGTCTGAATCGGCGGTAAAAAGTCAGCATCCATCGGGCGCTCAGGCGCTCGCAGAGAGATTGCGAGGCGCATCGTGACGAAGACGGACGACATCATCGCGGGCCTTTTGAGCGACCTGAAGCCGGTGCGGTGCCACGCGCTAAGGCGCCGCTTCGCATTTGGCGTATTGCCCACTGCCTGCTGCTGATGCTGACCGTTCTCGGCCTGCGCATCGATATGCCCGACGTGGCGATGCTGCCGGTCTTCTGGATCAAATCTTCCTATCATGCACTGATTGCGTTGGCGGCTTTCCTGGCCGTCTATCGGCTCTCGCCCCCCGACGGTACCGAGGACGCTTTTTCGGTTGGCTTGCCTTGATCTTCGCCACCATGGCTGCGGTCGCAGCCATCCAGCTCAAGATGGCCGCTATCGAGACTTACCGGTTGCTGATCCTCGGCTCCTCCGCACTCCATTGCCCGCTGCTCATCTTCGGCTTCGCGATTCCCGTTTTTGCCGGCACTGTCTGGGCGCTACGCGGCGCGGCACCCATGAACCTTCGGCTAACGGGGTGCGTTGCCGGTATTGCCGCTGGGGCAGCTGGTGCCTGGGTCCATTCCTGGTTCTGCACCGAGAACGGCATGCCCTTTGCGCTGATCTGGTATTCACTTGGCATCCTTTTGAGCGGCGCGCTCGGCTTCCTCGCAGGTCCACCGCTACTCCGCTGGTAGATCCTTCTCAGCTTGGCGACGGTGCGAAGGACGGCCGCAATTGCTGTAGAAGGGCTGTAACTGCGCCCGCACGCTGCCGAGTTCGAGATGACGGTCGATCCCGCGCAACAGGTGGTCGGCAGGTACGTGATCATTGAGGCAGAAGTCGTAGAAAAGTCGCGCTGGAACAGCCTGACATCCCATCATCGCTCAATCCCTTGAAAATCAATGCCACGATTGAATCGCGACACTGCAGCGCCAGCAACGTCGCGCTTTTCAACGGTATCCGCCACGTCATCCTCGTCGTGGATTCACCTGTCGGTTCTCGGGGTACGTCCGTAGCTGGTCGTACGCGCGAATTGCGGTCGCGACCAGTTGCGCCCTCTCTCTGATATTGGCTGTTTGCCCAACGCGAATGTATTCCGCTTTGATATGAACAAGATAGCCAGCAACCTCGGCGTCAGTCGCTCCCCTTCTCAAAAGGCCCGCTGCCTCTGACAGATCGTCATCATCCTCATCGGCGCCCGCGGCAAAACTTGGACCTTAGTCTAAGCAATGGCTGGACTAAAGACTCAGCATAGAGCGACAATAGTGCCACCGGCGACTAGACCGTTGTCCAGCTGATCATGCGACCTAGTCCCCTCGCGTACAGATGCTCGAGCTTGCATACTCATCGACGATTGGTCCGTGGAGGGCCTAACAACTGTTTCGGCCATAGCTTCGGCGGCGTATTCAGCCGGCAGCGCACTTCGTTTGGTGCGACGGCGAAGCTTTGTCCAAGGCGAATGGCAACTATTGGAGGGTGGCATGGTAGAATTTATTCGCTCGGACCTGGATTTCATCCTGCAGCAGATCATAATTGCGGAGCGGAATGCGCAGGGCGAGAGCCTCACCGATATCTTGCCAAACGCCGAGGTGCCCTTTGGCCTGCGGACCGTCGATGGCTCTTTCAACAATCTGGTCCACCCCGAATTCGGGGCTGCGGATTTGGCGTTTCCGCGCCTCACCGACCCCTCTTTTCGACCTGCGGAGGCGGGCACCACTTATGCGACCCCGGGGGCGGGGGTCGTTGATTCTCAGCCGCGCACGATCAGCAACCTGATCGTCGATCAGACGGACAACAACCCGGCAGCTCAGGCCGCAGCCGGTCAGACCCCGGGATCAAGCACCGTCATCAGCCCTGGGCTGGACGGTCAGTTCGGCACGGGCGACGACGTTCCAGTCAATTTCATCCCGAACATCACTGCCGATGCGGGCCTGTCGGCGCCGTTCAACGCCTGGATGACCTTCTTCGGACAGTTCTTCGACCATGGTCTCGATCTGGTGACCAAGAGCCAGAGCCAGACCGAAACCGTCTTCATTCCGTTGAAACCGGATGATCCGCTCTTCAGCACGGCTCCCGGCGCTCTGAACTTCATGGTCCTGCAACGTGCTGCGGGGGGGCAGGCCGCGACCAACACGACCTCGCCCTTCGTCGACCAGAGCCAGACCTACGCCTCGAGCCCGTCGCACCAGGTGTTCCTGCGCGCCTATGAGTTGAACGGCAATGGCGATCCGGTGGCGACCGGTGAACTGATCACCAACCGCAATCTCGGCGCTGATGGCCTGTTCGGTACCAGTGACGACACGGAAATCGGCGGGATGGCCACCTGGGCCGTGGTCAAGGCTCAGGCTCGCGACATTCTCGGCATCAATCTCACCGATGCCGACGTCGGCAATGTGCCGGTCCTGGCCGTCGATGCCTATGGCAATTTCATCAAGGGGCCCAATGGGTTCCCCATGGTGATGATGCAGGATAACAGCTTCACCGAGGGTAATCCGGCAGCGCCGATCAGTCTCGCGGGCGCTGCCCGCACCGGCCATGCCTTCCTGAACGACATCGCGCACAATGCCGATCCGACCGGCAAGACCGCGGATGCCGACAACATCGTCAACACCGGTCCGATTGCGGCCGGCCAGTACGATAACGAACTTCTCGACGCCCACTACATGGCTGGCGACGGCCGCGTGAACGAGAATATCGGCCTCACCGCCGTGCATGCCGTGTTCCATTCCGAGCATAACCGCCTTGTCCAGCAGACCAAGGACGTGGCGTTGGCGACCGGCGACGTCGCCTTCCTCAACCAGTGGCTCGACACCCCGCTTGACTCGAACACGACATTCCCGCTGACGCAGGCCCAGATCGATGCGCTCGACTGGAACGGCGAACGCCTTTTCCAATCCGCCAAGTTCGGCACCGAGATGCAGTATCAGCATCTGGTGTTCGAGGAGTTTGCCCGCACGGTCCAGCCTCAGGTCGACGGATTCCTGGCTCCGAGTGGCTACGATACGACGATCAATCCGGCGATCCTCGCCGAGTTCGCCCATACGGTTTATCGCTTCGGCCATTCGATGCTGACCGAGACGGTCGACCGCTTGGATCCAAACTTCAATACCGTCGGAGGCGACCCGCAGCTCGGCCTGATCGCGGCCTTCCTCAATCCGCTCGCCTACGCCAATAGTGGCCTAACGCCCGAACAGGCGACCGGCGCGATCGTGCGTGGCGTCACCCGCCAGGTTGGTAATGAGATCGACGAGTTCGTTACCGAAGCACTGCGCAACAACCTGCTCGGCCTGCCACTCGACCTGCCGGCGCTGAACATTGCGCGTGGCCGTGACACCGGCATTCCCTCGTTCAACAACGCGCGGTCTCAATTCTTCGCAATGACCGGCGACAGTCAACTCAAGCCCTATATCAGTTGGGTCGACTTTGCCGACCACCTCAAGCATGCGGAGTCGCTGATCAACTTCATCGCGGCCTATGGCACGCATGTGTCGATCACCAGCGCAACGACGCTTGCCGACAAGCGCGCGGCCGCGACCTTGATCGTCCTTGGCGGCGCTGGGGCGCCGATCGACCGCCTCGACTTCCTGAACGCGACGGGCGCCTATCAGGGTGGCTCGCTTGGCGGGCTCAACGACGTCGATTTCTGGATCGGGGGCCTGGCGGAAGAGAAGATGCCGTTTGGTGGCATGCTCGGCTCGACCTTCAACTTCGTCTTCGAGACCCAGCTTGAATCGCTGCAGAACGGCGACCGCTTCTATTACCTGTCGCGCACGGCCGGCATGCATTTCGGCACCGAGCTGGAGAACAACTCCTTCGCCAAGCTGGTAATGCTCAACAGCGACGCGACGCATTTGCCGAACGCGATCTTCACAACACCAAGCTTCACGCTCGAAGTCGATCAATCGCGGCAGCACACCGGGCTCGGCGCCGATGGCCGCGCGGATCCGACCGGCGGCCTTGAGATCAACGGCGTCGAAGTTGTTCCTCTCGTTATCCGCGACAATCCAGCGACGGATGGCGCGGACACGAACTATCTCCAGTACACCGGTGAGGACCATGTCGTCCTCGGTGGCACCGCGGGCAATGACATTATCATCTCCGGCGATGGCGACGACACGCTTTATGGCGATGGCGGCAATGACCGGCTAGAGGGCGGCTCGGGCAACGATACGGTTCTCGGCGGTGACGGCGACGACATCCTGTCCGATTCTTTCGGTGACAATCGCATCGAAGGCGGTGCCGGCAACGACGTCATTGTCGTCGGCAACATGTCGGTCCTGGGCAACCTGATCCTCGGCGGCAGCGGCCAGGACTTCATCATCACCACGGAAGACATCTCGACGACGTTTGGCGGGACCGGCGACGACTTCATCCTCGGCGCCAAGACCAATCTGCCGCCGACCGGCAATGAGGGCGACGACTGGATCGAACTGGGCACCCAGGACGGAGCGCCTGGCGACAACTTCTCGCCCGTGCTGGCCGACGACGTGATCGGCAATGACATCTTCATTGGCGGCGGCGGCTTCGACGAAATGATCGGCGAAGGCGGGGACGACATCTTCACCGGCAGCGACGCCCAGGACAAGATGGACGGGATGTCCGGTTTCGACTGGGTCACCTACCTGAACGACCGCTTTGGCGTGACCGTTGACCTTACGCTGGCTGCATTGGCGCAACCGCACGGCGCACCGGCGACCAACATCGGAGCTTTCCAGCCCATCGGCTCGTCGCCGGCTTCGATCCTCGACCGCTTCGCGGAGGTGGAGGGCCTGTCGGGTTCGAGATATGCCGACGTGCTGCGCGGCGACGACGTTAACGCCGACACCATCATCAACCATGGTGGTGCCACCGGCAGCGCGCTGACCAACGTTGCGCTGATCGACCAACTTGCCACGCTGCTCGGGAATGCCGGGCTGTCGCAGACCGGTTTCGCGACCGGCAACATCATCCTCGGTGGTGACGGCAGCGACATCATCGAAGGCCGCGGCGGCGACGACCTGATCGATGGCGACAAGTGGCTGAACGTGCGCATCGGCGTCTACGCGGCCGGGGACACAAACCACGCTGGCGCGCCGATCGCCACCTTCGACAACATGGTCCAGTTGATGCCGTTTATGCTGGCGGGAACCTACAATCCCGGCCAACTGCATGCGATCCGCGAGATCATGGACGGCAGCTCCACCGGCGGCGACGCCTTCGACACGGCCGTCTTTTCGGGCAACAGAGCCGACTATACCGTCACGATCGACAACAGGGGGACGGCCGACTTCAGCGACGACATCGTAACGGTCGTCGACAGTGTGGTTGCTCGCGATGGCACGGATACTCTGACCCATATCGAGCGGTTGCAGTTCGCGGACGAGGCCCAGGTCGTCGTGCCCGGCCTCAACGCCGAACCGGTTGGGCTGCTGGAGATTCGCGACGCCACGACGCATGCCGCCGACGTCACGCCCACAGCCGGCCAATTGCTGGAGGTATCGATTGCAGGCGTGACCGATGGAGACAATCCCGGGGCAATTACCCAGTCCGTCTCCTACTACTGGCAAGTCGATCGCAATGGCGATGGCGTCTTTGAGGATATCATCCTACTGCCGGCGGGCGACCTTGCCTTCCTGAGCGCGGATGGTGTCAATTTCCGCGTGACGCCTGATCTCGTCGGCCTGCCGCTTCGCGTCAAGGCCTACTACCAGGATGCTCATGGTGTGACCGAAACGGTCTTCTCGGCACCGACTGATGCAATCGCAGCTGCACCGGTCGCCCCGCCGACCGCTACAACTCCGCTTACCGAAGTCACCGCCGGTGGCGCCGGCATTCATCTTGCCGTGTCCGACCTGCAGTTCATTCTTGATCAGATCAAGATTGCCGAAGCCAATGCGAACGGCGCCAGTCTCCTGTCCCTGATCCCGAACGTTCGCTCGCCGCTTGGCCTGCGCACTGTCGACGGTTCAAACAACAACCTCGTCCACCTCAACGGTATCGACCAGAGCGAATTCGGGGCGGCCGACAACACGTTCCCGCGGGTGGTTCCGCCGAATTTCCTGAACGAGCAGGACGAAGATCCGTTCAGCCTCGGGCCAGGCGGGCCGCCGCCCGTCACCAACACCAACTACAATTCTTCAACCAGTGTCGTCGATTCCGATCCGCGCACGATCAGCAACCTGGTCGTCGACCAGACCGCCAACAACCCGTCGGCCTATGCCGCCGCGTTCGATCCGGGCCTCAACGGCCATCTTGACTTCGGCGTATCCGGCGCGGCGAATGACGACGTCCTTAAGGACGGGGTCTCGATCGTCAAGAGCCCTGGACTCGACGGGCTCTTCGGCACGGCCGACGACCGCGACGTATTCAAGATCGACGCGGTCGCGCCTGACGTCGGCCTTTCGGCACCGTTCAACTCCTGGTTTACATTCTTCGGCCAGTTCTTCGACCACGGCCTAGACCTCGTAACCAAGGGTGGAAACGGAACAATCTACATTCCGCTGCAGCCGGACGATCCACTCTACGTCCCCGGCGGCAATTCAAACTTCATGGTTGTGACGCGGGCGACGCAGGCAGGGCCTGACGGCATCCTCGCCGACGACCCGAACACCACCGTCGACGAATCCGCCGACAACACCCACGCTGGCACCAACACCACCACGCCATTTGTCGACCAGAACCAGACCTATTCCTCGCATCCATCGCACCAGGTGTTCCTGCGTGCTTACAGTCTGGACGGTGCCGGAGCGCACGCCACCGGCAAGCTGATCACCAACTGGAATCTCGGCGCCGATGGGCATTTCGGCGGCGGCGATGACGTCGAGATTGGCGGCATGGCGACCTGGAAGGTCGTCAAGGCACAGGCCAACGACATTCTCGGCATCAATCTCACCGATGCCGATTTCGACAACGTGCCGCTCCTGGCCACTGACGCCTACGGCAATTTCACCAAGGGGCCGAATGGCTTCCCGCAGGTCGTGATGAAGGGGGCGGACGGCATCGGCGGCACGGATGACGACTTCCTTGTCGAGGGCAATCCGCTTGCGCCGATCTCGCTCACCAATGCCGTGCGCACCGGTCACGCGTTCCTCAATGACATCGCGCATAACGCCGTGCCGGTGTTCGCTCCCGGCCCCGGTGCCGACGGCGTTGCCAAGACGGCTGACGATCTTGCTCCCGATGCCGATGCGGATACCGGAAATGCCGTTCCCGTCGGACCGGGAGGCAACAACCTCTCCTACGATAACGAACTGCTCGACGCACACTACATCGCCGGCGACGGCCGCGTGAACGAGAACATCGGCCTCACCGCCGTGCACTCGATCTTCCATCACGAGCACAACCGGCTGGTCGACCAGACGAAGGAGACGGTCCTCGCGGCCAACAACCTCGACTTCCTGAAGGAGTGGCTGATGCCCGGCACAGGGCCGGCGGAGTTTCCGACTGATCCGGCTGCTGTCGCGGCCCTGCAGTGGAATGGCGAGCGCCTGTTCCAGAGCGCGAAATTCGGCACCGAAATGCAGTACCAGCATCTGGTGTTCGAGGAGTTCGCGCGCACCATCCAGCCGAACGTCGACCTGTTCTTCGCACCGACACAGGTCTACGACGCCGACCTCGACCCCTCGATCGTGGCCGAGTTCGCCCATACGGTCTATCGTTTCGGCCATTCGATGCTGACCGAGACAGTCGACCGCTACGATGAGAATTTCAACGTCGTGGGCGACGGAAACCCGAACGAAGCCGGCAATCAGCAGACCGGCCTGATCGCAGCCTTCCTGAACCCGCTGGCCTTCGCAGCGAGCGGGACCACTCCGGAGGACGCGACCAGCGCCATCATCCGCGGGGTCACCCGCCAGGTCGGCAACGAAATCGATGAGTTCGTGACCGAAGCCCTGCGCAACAACCTGCTTGGCCTGCCCCTCGACTTGCCGGCGATCAACATCGCGCGTGGTCGCGATGTCGGCATCCCCTCGCTGAATGCCGTTCGCCGCGACATTTACGGGCAGACCGGGAATTCCGACCTTAAGCCGTACACGAGTTGGGCCGACCTGGTGCAGCACCTGAAGCACCCGGAATCAGTGATCAACTTCATCGCCGCCTACGGCACGCATAGTTCGATAACCAGCGCCACGACGACGGCGGACAAGCGCGCCGCGGCTACTCTGCTTGTCCTCGGTGGAGCTGGCGAACCTGCCGACCGGCTCGACTTCCTTAACTCAGCCGGTGCCTGGGCGAGCCTGGCCAACGGGGTCACCACGACAGGTCTTGACGCCATCGATCTGTGGATCGGCGGCCTGGCCGAGGAGAAGAACCCGTTCGGGGGCATGCTCGGCTCGACCTTCAACTTCATCTTCGAGAACCAACTCGAGAAGCTGCAGGACGGCGACCGCTTCTACTATCTCGAGCGCACCGCTGGCCTGGCCTTCAACGCCGAGCTGGAGGGGAATTCGTTCGCCAAGCTCATCATGGCCAACACAACCGCGACGCACCTGTCGGCGCTTGTCTTCTCAACGCCGACCTGGACACTCGAGGTCGACCAGAGCAAGCAGTTCACCGCGCTTGGCCCGGACAATCGCGCCGACCCGACAGAAGGAGGCACGGAGCTCAATCCGCTCGTCGTTCGCGACAATCCCGACACTGTTGGTCCCGACAGCAACTACATCAAGTATACCGGAGAGGACCACATCGTCCTCGGCGGCACCAACCCTGGTAGCCCGGCCAATCCGAGCGGCAACGACATACTGATCTCGGGTGCCGGCGACGACACCGTCTATGGCGACGCAGGTGACGACCGCATTGAAGGTGGCTATGGCAACGACCAGCTTCGCGGTGGTGACGGCAACGACATCATCACCGACATCGGCGGCGACGACAACATTCAGGGCGGCGACGGAAACGACGTGATCCAGGGTGGCAACGGCGTCAACCTGATCATCGGCGGCTTCGGCAGCGACTTCATCATCACCGGCGAGGACGCCTCGGAAGCGATTGGCGGCCAGGGCAACGACTTTATCCTGGGCAGCAAGGCCAACGAACAGGATATGGGCAACGAGGGTGACGACTGGATCGAGAAAGGCACGTCAGACGGAGCGCCTGGCGACAATTTCGACCCACTCGGCAACGACCCGATCATCGGCAATGATGTCTTCATCGGTGACGGCGAGAACGACAAGTTCAACGCCGAAGGCGGCGACGACATAATGGTCGGCAAGACCGGCTTCGGGGACCGCTACATCGGCGGCTCCGGCTACGACTGGGCCGACTTCAAGGACAACGACCGCGGCGTCTACATCGACATCTCGGATCGCTTCTTCGACACGCCTTTACTGCCGGGTTCGGCAACGCCGCTGATCCGTTTCGATATCGTCGAAGGTGTCTCCGGCTCGCATTTTGGCGACGTACTGCACGGCGACAATGTCGACGCTGCGGCCCTGCCGACAGCAGGCGCAACGGGCAGCGTGCTGACCAATATCGCGCTGATCAACGGTCTGCAGAGCCTGCTCGATACAGCCTACGCGGCCGATCTGGCGCCCGGCGCGCACAAGACGTTCTACGATGGCGGCAACATCATCCTTGGCGGTGACGGCAGCGACATCATCGAGGGCCGCGGCGGCGACGACGTCCTCGATGGCGACAAGTGGCTGAACGTCCGCATCGCCGTCTATGCGGCGGGCGACACAAACCACACCGGGCCAGAAATCGCCTCCTTCGACAGCATGGCCGATCTGGAACTCCAGACGAAGATGCTGAACGGCACCTGGAACCCTGGTCAGTTGAACATCGTGCGCGAGATCAACACCGGCGCGGCTGCCTTCGACACGGCGGTCTTCTCGGGCAGGCAGGCGGACTACACGATCACCACGGTCGGCGGTCTTACGACTGTGAGGGACAATCTCGGCACCGACGGAACCGACCGGTTGATGAACATCGAACGGCTGCAATTCTCCGATGGCTCAGTCTTGCTCGGCGGCACGAATGCCGCGCCTTCGGGCGTGATGTCCATCCTAGATGGAGCAACTCCTGTCGACACGGCTGCTGCCGGCACGGTTTTGACGGTGTCGGTTGCCGGTATCACGGATGCCGACAATGTGACCGCCACCAATCTGACCGGGACAATCACCGGACCGGTCGACTATTTCTGGCAGGTCGAGACGGTTCCCGGATCCGGCATCTATGAGGACATCCTCACCTTCGGTGCCGGGGAGGTGGAGCGTGCCCATGGCACGAGCTTCACGGTCACCGACGCGGAGGCGGGACTTAGCCTGCGCGTGCGCGCCATCTACCAGGACGGCCATGGAACGCTGGAGCAGATCTATTCAGCGCTGCCCCCAACACCGGGCGTCGGCATCACCTTGGTCGGCACGCGTGGTGCGGACACACTGATTGGCACGGCGCTTGCCGATACAATCACGGGCGACCGTGGCGACGACACCATCACTGGCCTTGGCGGCAATGACACGATCGACGCCGGCCGCGGGGCCGACACTGTCGATGGCGGTGATGGCGACGACACCATCCTCGGCGATCGCGACAACGACATCCTCAATGGCGGGGCCGGGGACGACAACATTGACGGCGGTCGTGGTGACGACACCATCAATGGCGGCCCGGGCAACGACACGATCCTTGGCGATCGCGGCAACGATCTGATCATCGTCGCTTCCACCGAAGGGCGTGACATCATCGACGGCGGTCGCGACACCGATACCGTTCAGATCCTGGGCGACGCGAGCGCCGAGGCCTTCCGGGTCTATGCCCGAGCCGATGCGATCGCAGCCGGCATCACGGTCGCGGCAGCCACCGAGATCGTGATCACGCGCGGTGCCGTAGTCGTTGCGGAACTTGCGAATATCGAGGAGATCCAGATCACCGGTGGCGGTGGCGGCGATACCTTCCAGGTGATCGGCAATTTCGCGGCGACCACATTGTTCACCAACACCATCACGATCGATGGTTCGACGGGCAACGATACGGTCGATATCTCGACACTGACCTCGGCGCACCGCATCGTCTTCAAGTCGAATGGCGGCCACGACACCATCGTCGGCACATTGCGGCCGCAAGACGTGATCGAACTGGCCCCCGGTTCGACGCTGGCTGACTACCACTCGACGACGGCCAACGGCATGACGACGATGTCGAACGGAACGCATTCGATCACCTTCGCCAGCACCGGCACCCCGACATTCGAGGCCGGCTCCGGCAGTGGCGGCAGCAACGGTGGAAACGGCGACGGTGGAAACGGCGGCGGTGGCGATGGCGGCGCAGGCGGCAATGACGATCCGGGAGGCAACGGTGCCTTCCATCTGACGGCCAGTGACCTCACGGCACTGAAGAACCTCGTGAATGGTCTGCCGGGCGGCGAAGACAACGATGCCGTCGGCATTCGCGATCTCGAAGGTACGGGCAACAATCGCGCACATCCGAACTACGGATCCGCCGATCAACCCTTCATCCGTCTCACGGATGCGCATCTCGGGGACTACAACGACAGCACCCACAACCGCGATATCAACCCGCTCTTCAACGGGCTGGATCCGCGCGCGATCAGCAATGCACTCGGCGCTCAGGAGGCGAACCTGGCGACCAGTGCAGAGCATGCCAACAGCCTGTTCACTGCGTTCGGCCAGTACTTCGACCATGGTCTCGACTTCCTGCCGAAGGGCGGCAATGGCACGATCCAGATCGGCGCGCCGGGCGCCGGACATACGCCCGGTACCGACAATCCGGCGGATCTGACCCGCGGAACGGTCTCCGGCTTCGATGCCAATGGCGTGACGCAGCATCTCAACAAGACCTCGCCCTTTGCCGACCAGAACCAGGCTTACGGCTCCGATGAGCTCGTCGGTCAGTTCCTCAGGGAAGGCGACGGCCACGGCGGGTTCAGCGGTCGGCTCCTGGCCGGTGCGCCCGATCCGTCCAACCCGACCTTCAACCTGCTGCCCAACCTGCGTGAACTGATCATGCATCACTGGGCGAACAATACGGTGTTCACGGCATCCTCATTGCCGGGCGGCTCCGTCACTTTCCGCAGTTATTTCGCCGGTCTGGTCGATGCAAACGGTCACATCAACGAAGCGATGCTGCCGCAGATGACCTCCAACTTCATGGGCAGTGGCTTTGCGCTGCTGCTCGATACCAACCCGTTCATCAGCCTGCTCGATCACTATGTGGCCGGCGATGGCCGGGCCAACGAGAACATCGCCTTGACGGCGGTCCACACCATCTGGGCCCGCAATCACAACTTCCATGTTGCCGGGCTCCTGGAGGCTGGTTTCACCGGCACCGCCGAGGAACTCTTCCAGGCCGCCAAGGTGATCAATGAAACGGAATACCAGCGCGTCGTTTACACCGAGTTCGCCGACAAGCTGCTCGGCGGCATGAAGGGAGACGGCGAGCATGGCTTCAACGATTACAACCCCGATGTCGATGCGCGCGTCTCGCACGAATTCGCGACGGCGGCTTATCGCTTCGGTCATTCGCTGATCGACCAGACCTTGACCGTGATGGATACGCAAGGCCATCCGACGCAGGTTGCCCTGTTCGACGCGTTCCTCAACCCGACGAACGACGCCAGCGCCTTCCTCGGCCCATTGCCTGCCGGCTATGTGCCGCAGCCTGGCTATGAACAGCTGGGGATCAACGGCATTCTGGCCGGTGGCGTCGTGCAGCCGGCGCAAGAGGTCGATGTCAATATTGTCGATGCGGTGCGCAACGATCTGGTGCGCACCAGCGCCGATGTGTTTGCCTTCGACGTTGCCCGCGAATGGGATGTCGGTCTTGGCTCGATGAACCAGATCCGCGCGGATCTCCTGGCATCGACCGATCCCTATGTGCATGAGGCGGTCGGCTTTGCCGGTAACCTCACGCCCTACACCTCATGGGAGGACTTCCAGACCCGCAACGGCCTCTCGGACACCGTGATCAACCAGTTCCGCCAGGCCTATCCTGATCTCGTGCTGCAGCCAGGCGACATCGCGAAATTCAAGCAGATCAATCCTGACATCGATGTCGCGATCCAGCCGGACGGAACCGGCATCGTCAAGGGTATCGACCGTGTCGATCTGTTCGTTGGCGGTCTTGCCGAGAAGCATATCAATGGTGGCGTCGTCGGGCAGACCTTCTGGGTCATCCTGCACGAGCAACTGGACCGCATCCAGGAGGGCGATCGCCTCTACTACCTCGAGCGCGTGGAAAACCTCGACTTCTACGACATCGTCGAAGAGCAGGGCTTTGCCGCAATCATTGCCCGCAACACGGGGCTGACCAATCTGCCTGAAGATATCTTCGGAACGAACCAGGACAACCAGGGCGGAGGCGACGACGGCCAGAATCAGGGCGGCGGTGACGATGGCGGCAATGGTGGCCAGAACGGCGGCGGCGATGACGATGGTCAAAATGGTGGCGGCGGCGATGACGGCGGCAACGGCGACGACGACGGTGACAACAATGGCGGCGGCGACGACGACGGCCAGAACGGCGGCGGCGATGGTGGCGGCGACGACGATGGTCAAAATGGTGGCGGCGGCGATGGCGGCGGCAACGGCGACGACGACGGCGACAACAATGGCGGCGGCGACGACGACGGCCAGAACGGCGGCGGCGATGGTGGTGGCGACGACGATGGCCAGAACAACGGTGGTGGCGATGACGGCGGCGGTGACGATGGCTCCGGTGACGGTGGCTCGGATCCGCTTCCGGTCGCGGCGCGGACATTGATCGGAACGGCGGCTGCGGATGTGCTGCTTGGTGCTGCCGGGGATGACGTTGTGCTTGGCGGGGGCGGTGGGGATATCGTGGTCGGCGATGGCGGCCACGATATCCTGCGCGGCGAGGACGGCGACGACGTGGTGACGGCTGGCGACGGCAACGACAGCGTCAC
>NZ_JACIFT010000040.1:0-20941 GCF_014197575.1 Rhizobium sp. BK538 | reverse complement strand
ATCTCAAGAGCCGTCTGGGTGGGGGCAGGTTTCTTCAACATGTCCCACAGAATCATAAAACCCCCAGCTACGCCAGGGGTTTGTCAGCAGTCTGAGGGCGGCTCAAGGCCGCCCTTTGCGTTTGTCAGGCAGCGAGCGAGGCGATGTCGATGACGAAGCGATAGCGAACATCGCTCTTCAGAACGCGTTCGTAGGCTTCGTTGACCTGCTGGATGTTGATCTTCTCGATCTCGGAGACGATGTTGTGCTCGCCGCAGAAGTCCAGCATTTCCTGGGTTTCCTTGATCGAGCCGATCATCGAGCCGGAAATGCTCTTGCGACCGGGGATCAGCGAGAAGGCAGCGACCGGGATCGGGTTTTCCGGCGCGCCGACCACGACGAAGGCGCCATCGACCTTGATCAGGCCGAGATAGGCATTCCAGTCGATTTCGGCGCTAACAGTGCAGATCACAAGATCGAAGGCGCCGGCAAGTTTTTCGAAGGTCGCCGGGTCGTTGGTGGCGTAATATTCCTTGGCGCCGAGCTTCAGGCCGTCTTCCTTCTTGGAAAGGCTCTGGGAGAGGACGGTGATATCCGCGCCCATGGCGGCGCCGAGCTTGACGCCCATGTGGCCAAGGCCGCCCATGCCGACGATCGCGACCTTCTTGCCGGGGCCAGCATTCCAGTGGCGAAGTGGCGAATAGAGCGTGATGCCGGCGCAAAGCAGCGGGGCGGAAGCGTCAAGCGGAAGGTTGTCCGGAATGGACATCACGTAGCCTTCCTTGACGACGATCGAGTCTGAATAGCCGCCCTGGGTAGGCGTCTTGCCGTCGGCCTCGACGCTGTTATAGGTGCCGACCAGGCCCGGCATATACTGCTCGCGGTCGACGTCGCGGGTTGCGCAGCCAACGCAGCTGTCGACGAAGCAGCCGACACCGACGCGGTCGCCGACCTTGAACTTGGTCACGGCAGAGCCGACAGCCGAGACGATACCAGCGATTTCGTGACCCGGGACGATCGGGTAGACCGCATTCTTCCACTCGTTGCGAACGGTGTGGATGTCCGAATGGCAGATGCCGGCGAACTTGATGTCGATCACGACATCGTCAGGATTGGGGTCGCGACGCTCGAAGGTGAAGGGTGTTAGCGGCTTCGACGCGTCGGTGGCAGCATAGCCTTTTGCAATAGGCATCCGGGACTTCCTTTGGTTGCTGGGCGGATGGCCGAAAATGCATCGGAACGTCTCAGGTGCGGTAGAGCGATCCTCCGAGCTTTTTGCACGATCCTGCAAAATTGAGGGGATGGGCTATTCTCGGGGGCTCGAACCTATCCTAGATAGTGCACATCCCGCCGGCGCTGCAGATAAGGGTTTCTTTCGCATGACCTTGCCGTTCAATCCCTATCAGGAGATCGCTTCGATTGCCGCTCGATATGCCGGCGACGAGGGCGAAGTCCGCACCGCCATCGAGAGCCTGGGGATCAGCCGCCGGCATTCGCCGAGCGCGCCGTGCCACGGCAGCTACCGGCCTTGTATTGCCTTGGTTATCCAGGGCTCCAAGAGCCTTCGTCTCGGAACCGACGTCATCAATTATGGCGCCGGCGATTACCTTCTGACCTCGCTCGATCTGCCTGTCATCTGGCGCGTGGTCGAGGCCAGCGTGGAGGTTCCGCACTTCTGTCTGACGCTCGCCATCAACAGCGAAAAGGTTCTTGAGTTGCTGAGTCGTGCCGATATGCCACGGCCGACCATGCCGGGACGGGGCCGCGGGATCGCAGTCAATGTCGCGACGCCGGAGCTTCTGGATGCAACGGTGCGGCTGCTGCGCTTGCTCGATAGTCCGAAGGATATCGCAGCGATGGCGCCGCTGATCGAACAGGAAATCCTCTATCGCGTGCTCACGGGCCCAGATGGCAGCCGGCTGATCAGCATCGCAGTCGCGGATAGTCACGGCAATCGTATCGCACGAGCCATTGCCTGGCTCCGCCAGAACTTCGCGCGCCCACTGCGCATCGAGGATCTCGCCGAGCAGGTCAATATGAGCGTGTCGTCCTTCCATCATCATTTCAAGTCGATCACGGCAATGACGCCGGTGCAGTACCAGAAGCAGCTGCGGCTACACGAGGCACGCCGTCTGATGCTGGTCGAGCGTCTTGATGCCGGCACCGCCGGGCATCGGGTCGGCTATCAAAGTCCGTCGCAGTTCAGCCGCGAATACAGCCGAGTTTACGGTCTGTCTCCCGTACGAGACGTCGAGGCAGCGCGTGAACCGGTTGATGGTGCTTGAGTTTGTGTGAGCGAGTTGCCTGAGCTTGGCGCAGGCATAGATTCGGCAGTGCGCTGCAGCATGAATTTTTCCCTTGATGCCGCTTGACGCGCATCGAGCTTTGCAGCATAAAGCCTGCGAACCGTACCGTACGGTACTTGTCGGGAGTGAGGCCGTGTCCGTCGATAATTTGGAGCCCAGCGAGTTTTCGCCACGCCAAAACGCCGTTCTAGAGCAGGCGTTGCGGCTGCTCGTCGATGGCGGCGAGAAGGCGCTGACGACATCGGGCGTTGCCCGCGCCGCGAATTGCTCCAAGGAAAGCCTCTACAAGTGGTTCGGCGACCGCGACGGACTGCTGTCTGCCATGATCGCCTACCAGGCCAGCAAGGTGCGCACGTTCGAGCGTAACGGCGAGCGACTGACGTCGGCCAGCCTGCACGACCACCTTGTCATCTTCTCGAAGGATCTGCTTGAGGTTCTCGCCGGCGACGTCTCTCTGGCGCTCAACCGTCTTGCGATCGGCCAGTCGCATCGCGACGGCTCCAAGCTCGGCAAGCTGCTTCTGGAGCGTGGTCGCCGCCAGATCGATCGCCGCGCGATGGGGCTGATCGATTCCGGCAAGCGCGCCGGTCTGCTGCGCTTCCATGATGCCGACGAGGCATATCACACGCTTTATGGCCTGATTGTTTCCGACCTGCATGTTCGCATGCTGCTCGGCGAGCCGGGTCTCAAGGATACTGCGCGTCAGGCGGAGAGGGCGGTTTCCGCCTTCCTGCGCCTCTACGGCACGGAAAAGGTTTTGGCGGAGATGCCGCTCGTCGGCTGACACCACTCTTACAACAGTCACAGGACAAGCAAAGGGAAGGAAAGAACAATGCGCGTCTATTACGATCGTGATGCAGATCTCAACCTCATCAAGTCGAAGAACGTCGTCATCGTCGGCTACGGTTCCCAGGGTCGCGCACACGCCCTGAACCTCAAGGACAGCGGCCATGCCAACGTTGCGATCGCTCTCAAGGCCGGTTCGGCAACCATCAAGAAGGCAGAGGCTGACGGCTTCAAGGTTATGACCGTTGCCGACGCTGCCAAGTGGGGCGACCTGATCATGATGGCGACCCCGGACGAGCTGCAGGCCGATATCTACAAGAGCGAAATTGCAGGCAACATCCGTGATGGCGTTGCGATCGCTTTTGCGCACGGCCTCAACGTTCACTTCGGCCTGATCGAGCCGAAGGCTTCGCTCGACGTCGTCATGATCGCGCCGAAGGGCCCCGGCCACACGGTTCGCGGCGAATATCAGAAGGGCGGCGGTGTTCCCTGCCTCGTTGCCGTTCACCAGAACGCTTCCGGCAATGCGCTTGAACTGGCTCTCTCCTACGCCTGCGGCGTCGGCGGTGGTCGTTCGGGCATCATCGAAACCAACTTCCGCGAAGAGTGCGAAACCGACCTCTTCGGCGAACAGGTCGTTCTCTGCGGCGGTCTCGTCGAGCTCATCCGCGCTGGTTTCGAAACCCTGGTCGAAGCCGGTTATGCGCCGGAAATGGCCTACTTCGAGTGCCTGCACGAAGTGAAGCTGATCGTCGACCTGATCTATGAAGGCGGCATCGCCAACATGAACTACTCGATCTCCAACACGGCCGAGTGGGGCGAATACGTCACTGGCCCGCGCATCATCACGGCTGAAACCAAGGCTGAAATGAAGCGCGTCCTGCACGACATCCAGACGGGCAAATTCACGTCCGACTGGATGCAGGAGTACAAGGCAGGCGGTTCGCGCTTCAAGGGCATCCGCCGCATGAACGACAGCCACCAGATCGAAGAAGTCGGCGCCAAGCTTCGCGGCATGATGCCGTGGATCGGCAAGAACAAGCTGGTCGACAAGTCCGTCAACTAGGCGGCTTCAGACTGCTGTCTTAACAGGGCCGGGGCGAAAGCTCCGGCCTTTATTTTTGCGCCCGCACCGCAAGCCAGCGGGTCGGCTTTCCGTCGTAGCCGGTGCCGTCGCCTTCGCTGATGACAATGTTGTGCCAGCCGCCATTGCTCAGCATTTCCGACAGAAGCTCCGCCGATGGGTAATTATAGTATCGACCGAAGCCGTCGTGCCCCTCAGCCGCGCCTGCCTTGAAGGTGGCATGAAAGGTGCCGCCGGGCCGCAGCGCGGTGCGGATCCGTTCCAGCACCTCGGGAAGGGCGGCTCGCGGGACATGCAACAGGCTGGCCTCGGCCCAGACGCCGTCGAAGGCTTCCTCCTCGTCCAAATCCTCGAAGCGCAGGACCGCAACAGGATGTCCGAGAAGCGTCTCTGCCTGCTTTGCGACTGCCGCCGATCCGTCTGTCGGCGTCACGTCGAAGCCCTTCGACAGCATGTAGGCACTGTCCTGACCGCCACCGCACCCCAAATCCAGGACGGCTGCGCCCGGAGGCAACAGCGAGAGAAAGGCATCCAGCCGTCGAATCGGCAAAATGCGCTCGCGCGAGGCGTAGCTGGCCGCGTTGTCGTCGTAGAATGAAGATGTACTCTTGTCTGCCATGATCGTTCGCCCGATGAGTCAAGGCCGGAGTTACACGCACAATGCCGCCGCCTTTGAGGCGGCGGATATTTTCTCGATGAAGAAATAGCGAACTAGATGGAGCGGCGCCCGCTGACGGCGTGGTAGAGCCAGAGAACCACAACGGCACCGATGACGGCGACGACAAGGCTGTAGATATTGAAGCCCGTCACGCCCGACGCACCGAAGAAACTGAAGATGACGCCGCCGACGATTGCACCGACGACGCCAAGGACGATGTCCATCAGCATGCCCGCGCCTGACTTGTTAACGATCTTACTGCCGATGAATCCTGCGATCAGTCCAAGGATAATCCAACCGATTACTGACATCTGCCATTCCCCTCCTTGATTGGTTGAATATTCAGACCATCTTCCCGTTTAAGCTAAATAGCTCGTCGGGGAATTCAAGGTTCGCGAGAGCCTTATGCTTTCATTCTACAGTTGTTGTTCCGTGGAATGAAGAAACCAAAAAGGAGGATGGCATGGGTATCTTTGACGACGCCGTTCCAGGTGGAAATATATCAAAGCCGATCATGATTGCTCTTGGCGCGTTGTTAGTGGGAAAGCTTCTCGGTGGTGCGGGCAGCCAGACCGATCCAGCCGCCCAGCAGGCCAATCCGCAGGCTGGTCCACAGACCGGTAACGGCGGGCTTTTGGGTGGGCTCGGCGGTCTGGGTGGCCTTCTCGGCAAGCTGACCGAAGCCGGGCAGGGCGATACGGTGGATTCCTGGGTCCAGCCCGGGCAGAACAAGCCGATCGCGCCGGGCAGCCTCAATGAAGCGCTGGGCTCCAAGACGATTAGCGATCTCGCACGTCAGGCGGGAATCAGCGAGCAGGAGTTGCTGAACCAATTGTCGAGCGTCCTACCTGGGGTGGTCGACAAGCTCACGCCGCGAGGCCAGCTGCCGACACAAGAGCAGATCGCATCGCTTTTCCGCCAGTGACCCGATGCTTACGGGGAAGCCCCGCTCCCCTCGGGAGCGGGGCTTCCCCGGCGTTTTTTCCGGTCGCTGTCTCTGATTTTTTGGACTAAAAGGCGCCCAGACTTGTCACCGTGACAAACAAATAGGTCAGTAATGTTGACTTATCATTTGTTGCGTGGTTCTGTCGCCTAAAGACAAAAAATTACGAGGAAATGCCCATGTTGAATTGGGAAAGCATATTCGCGACGCGCTCTTCACGTATGCGCGCATCGGAGATTCGCGAGCTTCTTAAGCTTCTTGACCGCCCTGATATCATTTCCTTTGCTGGCGGCATCCCGGATCCGGCACTTTTCCCCGATCAGGAATTCAAGGCCGCTTACGCCGATATCTTCAACAGCTCCGCCGTAAACTCGGCGCTGCAGTATTCCGTCAGCGAAGGCTACAAGCCGCTTCGCGAATGGCTGATCAAGCAGATGGCCGCCATCGGCATCCCTTGCGACCTCGATAACGTCTTCATCGTTTCTGGTTCACAGCAGGGTCTGGATTATCTCGGCAAGCTTTTCCTCTCGCCTGATGACACGGCGCTCGTCACCTGGCCTACCTATCTCGGTGCGCTGCAGGCCTTCAACGCCTACGAGCCGACCTATGACCAGCTGACGCCGAACGGCAACCGGACGCCCGCATCGTACAAGGCGCAGGCGGCTGCTGCCGGCGGCAAGGTGAAGTTCGCCTATCTCTCGGCCGACTTTGCCAACCCAACGGGCGAAACTGTCGATCAGCCCGGACGAGAAAAGGTTCTCGCGTTGGCAGAGGAGCTCGATATCGCGGTCATCGAAGACGCAGCGTACCAGTCGCTGCGTTACGATGGGACGCCGATCGCACCGATCCTGGCGACGGAAATCGCGAAGAAGGGACACATCAACGACACGCGCACCATTTATTGCGGCAGCTTCTCGAAGACGCTGGCGCCGGGCCTTCGTGTCGGCTTCATCGTTGCCAATGCTCCTGTCATCCGCAAACTGGTGCTGATGAAGCAGGCGGCTGACCTGCATTCCTCGACGATCAATCAGATGGCGATCGCGCACGTCGCCGAGCGCGGTTTCGATGCTCAGGTCGCCAAGATCAAGTCGGTCTACAGTCATCGCCGGAATGTGATGCTGGCGGCACTTGAGAAGTACATGCCGGCCGGAACGAGCTGGACCAAGCCGGAAGGCGGCATGTTCATCTGGGTGACGCTGCCGAAGGGCATGGACGGCGCGAAGCTGCTCGCCAAGTCGCTGGAAACGGCCAAGGTCGCTTTCGTCCCGGGCAAGGCATTCTTCGCCGACGGTTCGGGTGAGAATACCTTCCGCGTCAGCTTCTCCTGCGCCAACGATCAGATGATCGAAGAGGGGATTGGCCGCCTCGGCGCGCTGATCGCTGGCGAAATCGACGGCTGAAAAAGCGGCCGACATTGTCGGACGGCGTTATCGATCAAGGTGTGGGCCGAACAATTCCAGATCGGCCTCACTCAGCCGGTCGCTTGCCGTGTTGAGCTGGTGCCAATACGGATAAAGCACCGGCGGCAGGCTGACCGCGTCGAGGCGCTTGCGCTCGTCCTCGGTCAGCGTCAGGTGGGCGGCGGCCAAGTTATCCTTGAATTGAGCTTCGGTGCGACCGCCAATGATCACTGAGGTGACGGCCTTGCGGCCGATCAGCCAGGCAAGCGCCACCTGTGCTGCCGAGACGCCACGCTCGTCGGCGATCGCCACCAATGTTTCCACGATATTCCACAGGCGGTCTTCGTCGCGGATCGGCGGCTCTGTCCACCCGGCAAATTGACGCGAACCTTCCGGTGCGGCCTGGTTGCGACGATGTTTGCCGGAAAGCAGGCCGGCAGCGAGCGGGCTCCAGACAAGCACGCCGAGTCCCTGGTCTATGCTGATCGGCAGCAGTTCGTATTCCGCATCACGCGCTTCGAGCGTGTAGTGGATCTGCTGGCTGACGAACCGTTCCCGCCTTTCCCTCTCGCTGACGCCGAGCGCCTTCATGATGTGCCAGCCTGAGAAATTCGAGCAACCGACATAGCGGACCTTGCCCTGGCGCACGAGCGTGTCGAGCGCCTCCATGGTTTCCTCGAGAGGCGTCTGTCCGTCCCATTCGTGAAGCTGGTAGAGATCGATGACGTCAGTCTTCAGACGTCGGAGGCTCGCTTCGCAGGCGCTGATGAGATGATAGCGCGAGGAGCCGGTGTCGTTTGCGCCGTCTCCCATGCGAAAGCGCGCCTTGGTCGCGATCAGTACGCCGTTCTTGCGTGGCCCGCCGATGATCTCGCCGAGAATTTCCTCGCAGACGCCCTGCGAGTAGACGTCAGCCGTATCGATCAGGTTGACGCCGGCGTCGAGGCACATGTCGACGAGCCTGCGCGCTTCGGCAACGCCGAGATCGCCGACCATCTTCGCCCAGCCTTGGCCGCCGAACGTCATCGTGCCCATCGTTACAGTCGAAATCTTGAGGCCGGAGCGGCCGAGAAGGCGGTATTCCATATGCGTCCTCCCAAAATGCTTGAGTCAAAACGTGCGGTAGAAGATAGGGGCGGGGTAAGCGGGTCAAGGGCGCGATGCGTGTCAGCGCCACGAAGACGACTGTCACAATCATGTTATCCGCGGTGGCTAAGGAACAACTCTCCCATCACCGAGGATGCATCATGAAGACGATCGTTTCCGCCGCCGCGCTGCTCGCTGCGAGCTTGCTTGCAATCCCGGCATCCGCCGCCAATCTCGTTCTCTACACGAGCCAGCCGAACGAAGATGCACAGGCGACCGTGGATGGCTTCATGGCTGCCAATCCTGACGTCAAGGTGGATTGGGTGCGCGATGGCACGCCGAAGATCATGGCCAGGTTGCAGGCGGAAATCGAGGCGGGCAATCCCGTTGCCGACCTTCTGCTGATTGCCGACACGGTGACGCTCGAGCGCCTGAAGGAAGCCGGTAAGCTGCTCGCCTACAAGTCGCCGGAAGCCGCAAGCTATGACGCCGCGCTCTACGACGCCGACGGCTACTATTATTCGACGAAGCTGATCACCACCGGTATCGTCTGCAATACCTCCGCGGCGTTCAAACCGACGAGCTGGAAGGATTTGACCAAGGCTGAAGCGAAGGGTCTCGTGACCATGCCGAGCCCGCTGACATCTGGCGCAGCCCTCATTCACGCGCAGACGCTGGCCGCAGTCGATGGTCTTGGTTGGGACTTCTACAAGGATCTCGCCGCCAATGGCGCGACGGCTGCCGGCGGCAACGGTGCGGTCCTCAAGTCGGTCGCCTCTGGCGAAAAGGCTTTCGGCATGGTCGTCGACTACATGCCGATCCGCGAGAAGGCCAAGGGTGCGCCGGTCGAGTTTGTCTTCCCGACCGAAGGCGTTTCCGCGGTAACGGAGCCAGTCGGTATTCTCGCCAGCTCGAAGAACGCCGATGCCGCGAAGAAATTCGTCGACTACGTACTCTCTGAAAAGGGGCAGGAAGGCTTCCTCAAGCTCGGCTACATCCCAGCTCGCAACGGCATGAAGCTGCCGGAAGGTTTTCCTGCTCGCGACAGCATCAAGGTGCTGCCGATCAATGCCCCCGAGGCGCTGAAGAACACCGATCAGGACCTCAAGACCTTCTCCGGCATCTACGGCTCGAACTGATCGTCGCTGGAAAGCCGATGTACGGATATGTCCGTCCCGGAAACAGCCAGCCTGCCTGGCTGTTTCCTTTTGTCGTTATCATCGTCCTGATCCTGAGCGTGCTGCCGTTGGCGCGGCTCGCGATTGCAGGCATTGCCGCGCTCTCAAATGGCGGCCTTGGCGCGGTACTTCGCGATCCCGCGCTCTGGTCGGCGACCTACTACACGCTCGTCACAGCCATTCTTGGGACGCTGATCTCGCTCGCCATCGGCTGCACTTTCGCATTCCTGCTGACCCTGACGGATATTCGCGGTAAAGGCCTGCTGAGCTTTCTGTTCGTCCTGCCGATGATGATCCCGCCGCAGGTGACGGCGCTTGCCTGGGTGCAGATGTCCGGGCCGTCAAGCCCGCTGCTGAAGGCGCTGCACATTGCACCTCCGCTCGGATCGTCGCAGCCGCTTTATTCGGTTGGCGGCATATCGCTGCTCTACGGCGTGCAGCATGCGCCGCTCGTTTATCTTGCTCTCCGGGCCGGCCTGATGGCACTGCCCCGCGATGGCGTCGAGGCTGCGCGTCTCGCCGGAGCCGGTAGTCTTCGGGTTTTCCGCGACATCATCCTGCCGCTTTCGCTGCCCGGCATCATTGCCGGAGCTGCAATTTCTTTCGTCTCCTGCACCGGCAATTTCGGCATTCCGGTAATCCTCGGCATACCCGCCTTAATCTACACGCTCCCGACGCTGATCTTTACCAAATTCTCGGCCTTCACCAGCCGGACTTTCGGTGACGTGGTGTTGCTTTCGGCGATCATCGCGATCATTTCCGTTGCCGGACTTGCCATTCAGGACCGCGCCTTGCGTGGACGCGATTACCGCGTGCTTGGGCTCTCGGGTGCAAGCGCGGCCTTCGAATTGGGAGGCTGGAAGTTTCTCGTGCAGCCTCTGCTCTGGCTCTGCCTTTTCTTCATTCTGGCAGCACCATTCTTCGCTCTCTTGGCCGGTGCGCTCGTGCCGGCCTATGGCGTGCCGCTCACCATCAAGACGATGTCGGCAAGCGCGTTCTACGAAATCCTCTTCCGGCAAGCGGTCACGCGGACAGCGTTCGTCAACTCGCTGTCTCTCGCTGCGGGGACGGCATTGTGTCTCCTGGTGGTGACCGTGCTTGCAGCTTACGCCTTGACGCGACGCAAAGACCTTTTGAGCCGGATTGTTTCCAGCCTGATCGAGATTCCCTATTCGCTGCCCGGTATCGTCATCGCCGTGTCCTTCATTCTCGTATTTGCCGCACCGATTCCCATCCTGCACGTGACACTTTACGGCACGATCTGGATTATCTTGATCGCCTATCTCTCGAGCTTCTTTGCTGTCGGCCTAAAGCCCGTCGTCAGTGCGTTTCATCAACTCGATCCGGCGCTAGAGGAGGCGGCACGGCTCGCGGAAGCGGGCTTCTTCCGGCGGCTTGTCGATATCATCGTGCCATTGATCGCCCCTGCCGCGGGAGCATCGGTCATTCTGGTCTTCCTGATCGCGTGCAATGAGCTCACCATCTCCGCACTCCTGTGGTCTGCCGGGACGCAGACGCTTGGCGTGGCAATCTACAATCTCGACGATAGCGGCAGCTCCGATCTGGCATCGGCGCTCTCGGTGCTCGTCGTCCTCATGGTCGTTGTCATGATGCTGCTTCTGGAACTGATGGCAAAACGTTTGCCACGAGGAGTCGTGCCGTGGCGGAACTGATCCTCAATCGTCTGGCCAAGGATTTCGGCACCGGGCGCGCTGCCGTTACAGATTTTTCCCTGAAGGTGCGGCACGGCGGCTTTCTGGCGCTGCTTGGACCGTCGGGTTGCGGCAAGACGACGGTGCTGCGGATGATCGCGGGTTTCGAGACCCCGACGGATGGCTCTATCCATCTTGGCGAGCGGCTGCTTGCAGACGCCTCCCGGTCGCTGCCGCCGGAACGGCGCAATATGGCGATGGTGTTTCAATCCTATGCACTTTGGCCGCATATGAGTGTCGCGGACAATGTCGGCTATCCCTTGAAGGTGCGCGGTATTTCCGGCGAGGCTTACAAGCACAATGTCCGCGAGGCGCTGGCGACGGTCAGGCTCGCCGATCACGCTGAGCGCCGTCCCGCCGATCTGTCCGGTGGCCAGCGACAGCGGGTGGCACTGGCGCGCTGCCTCGTGTCGTCACCTGACGTCGTGCTGCTCGACGAGCCGCTTGCCAATCTCGACCGGCACTTGAAACAGGAGATGGAGGAAACATTTCGCGAGTTCCACCAGCGCTCGGGCGCGACGATGATCTATATCACGCACGATCAGAGCGAGGCGATGGCACTCGCAACAGACGTGGCCGTTATGTCCGAAGGACGCCTCCTGCAGGCTGCACCGCCGGCGGAGATTTATGCCCGGCCGGAGGGCCGGCTGGTTGGAGGGTTGATCGGTCGCGGCGCAATTCTTTCGCTTCCGTCTCCAGCTGGCGACATCAGACGGCTCGACTGGTGCGCCCTCGAACCGCTGTTCTCCGACAAGGCCGATGATCGGCCAAAGGCGGATGTGTTGGTACGGCAGGAGGATGTCTTTATCGCGGGTGAGGGAATCCCGGCACGCGTCGAATCCATTCTCTACGAAGGCGAGCGCTATGCCGTGAAGCTGCGGCTTGGGGACGGGCAGGTGCTTCGGGCCTTCAGCCGGGAGCGGCTGCAGGTTGGCGAAAGCGTGCGGGCGGTGGCGCGGGCCGCCTGGCGCCTCTGATTTCAAAACGTCTTTCCGAAGCAGGCGCTAGCCACTACTAATGGTGCAACGTCAACTGGAAATACTCGATGTCGCTTCGCCTCGCCACTTTCAACGTCGAAAATCTCATGACGCGTTTCGACTTCACCGGCTTCCGCAACCAGCTGCGCCAGGATCGAGTGATCAAGCTTTTCGATGTGCGTAGTGAAGGCGTGTACCAGCAGCTCGAGCAGGCACGGGTGATTTCCTCGACCGATGATACCCGGCAGATGACGGCGCTGGCGATCGCGGATGCCGACGCCGACATTCTGTGCCTGCAGGAGGTCGACAATATGGAGGCGCTGCAGGCCTTCGAATACGGCTATCTGTTCCGGATGGTCGGCAACGGCTATCGGCAAAAATATCTGGTCGAGGGCAATGACAGCCGCGGGATCGACGTTGCGGTCCTGATGCGGGAAGAGACGCGCGACGGGCAGAAGATCGAGCTCAGGCAGATCAAGAGCCATGCGATGCTCACCTATCGCGATCTCGGGCTTTTCAACGACCAGCTGGCGCTGACCAACCGCATCGACGACAAGATCTTCAAGCGCGACTGCCTGGAACTGGACCTCGAGATTGGTGGCGTGCCATTGTCGCTCTATGTGGTCCACTTCAAATCGATGGACGGACCGCGCACGGAAGGCGTCGACAGCAGGCTCGGCACGATGCCCGTGCGGCGGGCCGAGGCGCTGGCGGTGCGCCGTATTATCGAGGACCGCTTCGGCGGTCACATCGATGACAAGCGGTTCGTCATCTGCGGCGACATGAACGACTATCAGGAGCGCGTCGACGTCATAGGACGGCGCCGCACAGGGTACCGTTTCGAGCATCGAGACGAGAGCGTCAGCGCACTCGATGTCTTCAGTCATGACGGATTTGCCGAGAACGTCGTCCGCCGCCGTGATCCGCTCGATCGCTGGACGCTCTACCATGCTCGCGGGCCCGAGGAGCAATGGCTGTGTCAGCTCGACTACATCTGGTTGTCGGATGCACTCGCCAGATCCAATTCTGGCCGCCTGCCGGAGATTATCCGATATGGTCAGCCTTATCGCACCGTCTTTCCGCCCGGCCAGGAGGTCGAGCGTTATCCCCGCACGGGCTGGGATCGACCGAAAGCCTCCGACCATTGCCCCGTTGTCATGACCTTGGATTTGATATGAGCATTCATTTTTCAGAGGATTTCGCCGGCTGGCCGCCGGAGCAGACCGTATTTCCGATTGCCGGTCTGGATCTCCGCGTGCTGTCGGGAGACCATCCCTTCTCTCTCGCGCAACGTGAGGCGATTCGGGAAAACTGGGAAAAGGAAACTGCTGCGAACCCGGCGCTGTTTGATGGCCGAATGGTCTTTCAGACGCGGCTGGCGCTGACCGATAGCGGTAGTATAGCGGCCGAAGGCCACGTCATACCGTTTTCGACATTTATGTGGTGGCGCCGTCAGGCGAGCCGGCAGGGT
Organism: Rhizobium sp. BK538; assembly: GCF_014197575.1. NCBI lineage: Bacteria > Pseudomonadati > Pseudomonadota > Alphaproteobacteria > Hyphomicrobiales > Rhizobiaceae > Rhizobium > Rhizobium sp. BK538. Next base: position 7,361 of record NZ_JACIFT010000040.1, on the reverse strand, counting down.
GGCATCCACCTGTTTGCCTATCCTGTTTTGGAGACATCCGATGGCGCGCTGGTAGCGATCCGCATGGGTTGCCACACAGCCAATCCCGGCCAGGTGTATTTCGCCGCCGGCTCTCTGGAGCCCGAGGACATTTCCGGAGACCGCTGCGACGTCGAGGGCAACATGCGCCGCGAGGTGCTCGAGGAGACGGGGCTTGACCTCAATGATGCCCAGGCGGGCGATCGGTACTATGCAAGCCATGTCAGGCGCACCGTAACGGTGCTGCGTCTCTTTCGCTTCGATCTGACCGCGAATGAGGTGATTGAGAAGATCCACGCACACATGCTGGTAGCCGATGACAAGGAGATTGCCGGCGCGGTTGCGATACGTTCGGCCGATCCCAAGGCGCACCCCTACAACATTGCGATGCTCCCGGTCATCGACTGGTACTTTGGAGAAAGGCGAGGCGCTTAACGCCTTGCGCTCGGTCTTCTGGTCGGGCAGGTTGGCGAAACGAGGACCGAGACAAGGAGGCCGATGTGGCGCGCAGCTACAGCGTCTACGACGTGTTCACCGACCGCAGACTCGCCGGTAACCCGCTCGCCGTCATCTTCGATGGTGACGAGCTCAGCGATGACGCCATGCAGGCGATCGCCAAGGAAACGAATCTTTCGGAAACGGTCTTCGTTCAGCCCGCAGACAATCCAGCCTATACGGCGCGGATTCGTATCTTCACGCCCGGTCGCGAATTGCCCTTTGCGGGACACCCGACGGTCGGCACAGCGATCGCTCTTGCCGAGCATGCACACGGTAAGTCGACCATCGATCTCGTTTCGGTACTGGAGGAGAATGTCGGGCCGGTGCGTTGTGCGGTTCGGCTGCGAGAGGGCGAGGCGAGCTTTGCCGAGTTCGACCTACCGCGGAAGTCGCAGCAAATCACCATGCCGCTCGACAAGCTTGGAATTGCCAATGCGCTGTCGCTGAGGACGACGGAAATCGGCTTTGAGAACCACGTGCCATCGCTCTGGAGTGCGGGAGTGCCATTCCTCATGGTTCCCATCCACGACGTCGGCGCGGCGCAGCGAATGGATTTCGACCCGCAACTTTGGGAAGCGACCGTTCCCTTTGTCGATGGCGCGCTTGCCTCTGCCTATATCTACTGTCGGGGCGGTGTAAACCATGCCGCGAAGTTCCATGCGCGGATGTTTGCGAGCGGCATGGGGATCGTGGAGGACCCGGCCACGGGGGCGGCAGTGGCCGCGCTATCCGGCACCATTCACCATTTCGATCGCCTGACGGACGGACACCATGGGGTGATGGTCGAGCAAGGTGTGGAAATGGGCCGACCATCGTTGATCCATCTGCATGTGGATATCGAAGGCGGAGCGATCTCGAATGCCCGGATTGGCGGGCAGGCGGTGCGTATCGCAAGCGGAACGCTGGACCTTTGATTTCATTGCATTTCAGCCATGCGCAAAAATCTTCGCGTTTAACCAAAGAATTTTCGAGCAGGCGCTAGACAAGCCGAACGATCCTGTTTATACGCCCCCTCACACCGCGCAACACGGCGGTTACGGGTGATTAGCTCAGTTGGTAGAGCAGCTGACTCTTAATCAGCGGGTCGTAGGTTCGAGCCCTACATCACCCACCAAAACATCTTGGAATCATTACTTAATTGGGAATGCGGCGGAAGTTTTCGGCTGCCCAGTTTTTCAGTAAATCGGTTGCCAAATTCGCGTTACGTTCCTGTTCCGGAATGCGGCGGGCTCAATCTCGTTCCAGCGGCTCTCCAGGGCTTCATCGCTTCGCACGTCAAGCTGCGCAGCGCGCGCTTTGCTCTGAAACTCCCGCTCCAATGGTTCTGGCAGCGCGATGGAAGGCCAGGTGGCCGTCGTGTTTCTGAAGCGGGTGTAGAGGGTGTAAACAGTCTCGGTGCTATTTATGCATGATCACGACAGCTTCACGAGGGCTTAGGCTCCCTCTCATTGACTTAGCGCAACTGGAAATGACAGAGACGACCAGCAGAACCGTCATCAAATGCATCATCTTTCCTACGAGCATCCACGTTGCGTATTATATCACTTTCTAGCATTCCATCACGTTTCGATAAACTCGCTCCGACCCTCAACAGCCTAGTAAAGCAGAACGGCCCGATAGACGAAATCCGACTTTACATTCCGAAACGGTATCGCCGGTTCCCGGAGTATGACGGTTCGCTCCCGCTGGTGCCGGAGGGCATTACAATAGTGCGGCCCGACGAGGATATGGGGCCAGCCTCCAAGGTGCTTTTTGCGGCGCGCGACCTCCGAGGTAAAAGCGTGCAAATTCTGTTCTGTGACGACGACAAGGTATTTCCGCCCAATTGGGCGTCTCAGTTGTTTGCGGCGCAGGAAGAGCGGCCAAAAGAGTGTATCGCCCTGATAGGCAAGGATGTGCCAACGGATTTTGCGAAGTCTTCGGCGTTTTTTCCGAGAGCGGTGCGCAGGCGCAAAACGAATATGGCACTCCGCGCCCGCCGACTTCGCTACAAATTAGCGACCAAGTTCCTTCGCATGGAGCTGCCGAGACCAATGCCGAGCTTGGTTGAGCGAGGCGGCTACGTTGACGTGCTTCAAGGGCTCGGCGGCGTCGTGGTGCGACCTGAGTTTTTCGATGACATCGCCTATGAAATTCCTCATGTCCTTTGGGCCGTTGATGATTATTGGTTGTCCGGCATGCTTGCCCTCAAGGGCGTTCCGATTTGGCTACCCTCAGGGCTTGAAGAGCCGAACCCCACCGAAGCACACGATGTCGATTCCCTATTCCTCGCCACCATTGAAGGTGTTGACCGAAACGAGGCTAATCGGCGGTGCATCGAGTATATGCAGACCCACTTCAATATCTGGCGTTGACTGGAGTATCGTGCCTGGATGCACGATGGCGGACATTTCAACCTGGCCGCCACACGGTGGCGGACCTTGCGGCAAGCCCGGTTTCCGAGAACGTGCCGTCGGATGCCGCCGAAGCATCGTCCCACAATGAGCACCAGCAATGATGCGCGTCACCGTACCGGTCCTGCGATCCTGCCCGTGATACCTACCGCTCCTACAGCGGCCAATCCGGACCTGTCTGTCTCCATTTGCAGGCCTGTCCATGGTGCTTACGGGCTCAGTGAGCGTGAGTTCTAGCCACGTCGCGCGGTCCACGGCGCGCTATGCATCCTATGGGTAGAGAAGCCGATACCTACCAGCCGTATGGCGGCCCGAGGCGCGAATCTGTCTCGCCATTCACCGGGAGGTCGAGCGCCGAGACTGCCAGCCGGTGAGGCCCTTTCCCGGAACTAAGCCACATTGCGTGAAGACCATGCAAGGCAATGGGAACCAACAGTCTAGCGTCGCGTTCTACGTAGAGTTCCAAGGCGATTCGCACACTGCGCCTTGGCCTTTCCAAATGTCCCTGTCGTTTGCCCCGCTTCCTGCGGGGCTCCTTTCTGCCTCTGGAGGAGGGAGGCACCACCGTGTCCCGGTTGAGTCCGAACGGATCGCCTCAATAATCATCGAGTTTTATCGCCAAGGAGTCCGAGACGAGAAGCAGTTGCGCGCCTTCATCGACGTGGCGCGCGGGTTCACAGATCGATCTCTAGACAATACGAACAACGGTCGGGAACAGAAACGAACCAGCGGCGTTTTTTTCAGGTCGTGTCGCCTTAGGCACGTTGTTTTGAGATGTCCCGATACTAAAGAGCCCCGCCAACACCGCGGGGCTTTTCTTCTGCTGTTTTTCCATCAAGAGGCAGGTCCCTCGTAGGACTTAGGTCCTATCAGACCTCAAACGCGTGAACCATGCACGGGTCTGGTGCGTTAAATCTCCAGAGAAAGGAGACTGACCATGAAACGGTTGATTATCGCAGTGGCCGGCCTCGCAGCACTACTGGCGAGCGCTCCTGCCGAAGCGCAAGGTATCTATTTCGAGTTCGGTTCCGGCGACTCGAGGTATTATGACGATCCGCCACCGCCTCGTTACTACCGATACGGCCCAAGGTACCGTGACTATGACCGGCCGCGCTACGCTTACCGCGACGTATGCTGGAGGGTGCCTTACCAGCACCGAAGCCACAACCACTACATCACCAGGTACAGAACGGTTTGCCGATAGAGAAGCAGCCTCGCGTTAAGCGGGGCGTTTCTCGTTCCTAAATGACTTCCCCGTCCGGAGCGTCGCCTGCGAGCCGATTTTCGTCAGGTTTTTCCGTTACCGATAAAGAGACGGCCTTTCGGGAATCTCGACTGCCGCGCGGGTTCCCGTTTTCCAGGCCTGCAGGCAGGCCTTTGTCACCAGCATCGCCATGTAGCCGTCCCATGCACGTGAGCCCAAGGGCGTCTGCGTGAGGATGCCCGCCGTCCAGGCCTCCAACTGCGCACGATAGGCCTGCCGGAATCGTGGCCGCCAATCGGCAGGCGTTCGAAATCCGTCGTGGCCTTGGAGCGGAGCGTGGTTGCCGGGCTCGGGTCGAGAGCGACCGTTCCATCCTCGCAGACAAGTTCAGCTCGCACGTCGTAGCCATACTGCGCGTCCGTGAAGACTTCGATGTCGATCACGACGCCGGATTCGGTCTGTAGCAAAATGAACTGCGGCTGCCTGTTCGGGGCGTTGCGGGTGGCCGGAGGGCTTGCGACAATCGCCGAGGTGATGTCTTCGCCGAGAAGATACCGCACGATGTCGAACTCGTGGCCGGCGGAATTGGCGATCACCAGTTCGGATGTAAGATAGTCGGGGCCGACGGCGTTTCGGTGAACGCAATGCAGGAAAAGCGGTCGCCCAAGTTCACCGGAGGCGAGCGCCTGTTTCATCTCGATGTAACCGGCATCGAAGCGTCGCATGAAGCCGACCTGCACGAGACGCTTGGCGGCCGCGACTTCCGCTCGAATGATTGCCTCCGCAGCTTCCAGGCTTGCTGCGAGCGGTTTTTCGACGAGGACAGGCTTTCCTGCGGCAATCGCCTTTAGCGCCAGCGCCGCATGTGTCCCGTCCGGAGAGCAGACCATCACGGCATCGATGTCAGGATCGCTGATCAAAGTATCCGCATCTGCGATGACGCGCACGCCAAGGGACGCTGCTATCGTTTTGGCGCGACCGCGATCGAAATCCTGCACGGCGACCAGCCTGGCATTCGCGACGCCCTCGGCCAGAATGGCCGCGTGATCGGCACCCATGACGCCGGTTCCGATGATACCGATCCTGATCTCTTTCATTGACCCTCCCATTCGAAAATCGCCGCCCTGTCAACTGGCAAGTCTATGACCGCGACAGGAGAGATTTCAAGCTCACTGCGGGCGTCGATAGCGCGTCTGGCGCAGGTTTGGCACCCTGTGCGATCAACATCTCGGCCACTTTGATGTCCCGCGCAATCCGATTGCCGCGTCCCCAGCCGCTTGCGGCTAGAATCCGATGATCGTCGGCGAGATGAAATAGCACCACCGTCTCCTCGTCGATCTGCCGAGTGATCGTGCTCGTCGTTTCATTGGCCAGGCCGGCGATCTGCAGCGAGAAATCGTATTGGTCCGACCAGAACCAAGGAACGATCTCGTAAGGCTTTTCCGCGCCGAGCATGTTAGCGGATGCATGCGCCCCCTGATCCTGTGCGTTGCGCCATGCTTCCAGACGGATCCTCTTGCCTCCATAGGGGAAGGAGCAGCAGTCCCCGGCGGCATAGATTGCGGGATCGCTCGTCTGTAGCGCTGCGTTGACGGCAATACCATTCTCGAACGAGAGACCCGCCTGCTGCGCGAGTTCGCAGCGGGGTTCGGCGCCGATGCCGACGACGAGGGTCGTCGTCTCGAGGATTTCGCCGTTGTTCAGGAAGAGGGTGATGCCAGCAGCACGCGCCGCGATTTGCCCGGTGCTTGTACCGCAAAGGACGCGGACGCCATGGGCCTCGTGGAGCGCGTGAACGCGCGCTGCGATTGCTTCCGGTACCGCTCGCATCAGGATACGCGGCAGAGCTTCGATGACCGTGACCTCGAGGCCTCTTTGCCTTGCCGCCGCAGCGAGCTCCAAACCAATGAAGCCTGCGCCGATGATCGCCAGATGCCCGCCGGGGACAAGACGCTGCGACAGCCGCTGTGCATCGTCGTGCGTGCGCAAATAGAAAACATGATCCATGCCTTCCACGGATGGGAGCCGTCGTGGTGATGAACCCGTCGCGAGTAACAGCTTGTCATAGGAAATGCGGCGTCCGCTCGCCAGTCGAATGGACCGGTTTTCTCGGTCCAATCCGACAGCCGCATCGCCCGTCATCATCTCTATCGACTGCTCTGCGAGCACGGCACTGCTGACGATAAAAGGCGGCTCGATGCCCTCCGCAGACATCAGGTGCTCTTTCGACAAGGGCGGACGTTCGTAGGGAAGGTGCCGTTCCTCTCCGATCAACGTGATGCGACCATCAAATCCCTGATCACGCAGTGCGAGCGCTGCTCTGGCGCCGCACTGGCCGCCTCCGACGATGACAAACTCTGCCATAGCGCGTCACTCCAGACCGAGGTAGACGCTGCCGCCTTCCACCTTTGTCCGGTATGTCCTGAGATTGACGCAGACAGGGGCCCCACGTGCCTCGCCGGAACGGTAGTCAAACCTGCCATTGTGTTTTGGACACTCGATGATGTGGTCCATCACCAATCCGTCGGCGAGGTGCACCTTTTCGTGGGAGCACATTCCATCGGTTGCGTAGAAGTTGTCATCAGGGCTGCGGTATATGGCGAAGGTCTTGCCTTCGTGATCAAAACGGATCACGTCCTCATTGTCGATGTCATCGATCCCACAGGCTTTAATCCACGCGCTCATCCAATCCTCCCAAGCTTGTATTGCTTGATTGAGGCTAGGCCAAAACGCGGCTTTGTGCGGCAGAAAAAATGATCAAAAAACCTCAGGTGTAGGCGCGCACCTCAGTCATGTCTTGACGACAATCTACTATCGGTGGCGAGCATCAAAACGAGTTTGACAGAAAGATCCGAGAGATCGGTCGGCCGCTGGTCAGCTTCAGGACGAGCGCAGAAAGAGAGCTGCTCTTGATGAGAACGCTTCATCCGTCATGGCGTAGCCTGCAGGTCCGGCAATCCTAGGCAGCGCGCGGCCGTTGCAGGGGCGATAGCGGGCGGATCCTGTCTCTGGGCAAACGGTACGTCCCACGAATGTGGACCGTACCTGTTATCGCCGACCGCGCCCTTGCGGCAGGCGCGCTCCTGGCGCAAGCACAGGTCTTCTTGGGTGAGGCTCAGTCTTGCACGAACGATGCCGAACCCACACCGCCCATCAATACAGTACCACGCTTCGGATGCTTGTCCCCGAATGCATGAGCTCGAAGCCCTTGTTGATGTCTTCGAGGGCCAAGGTGTGGGTGATCATCG
>NZ_JACIFT010000039.1:0-23726 GCF_014197575.1 Rhizobium sp. BK538 | reverse complement strand
TGAAGGACAAAAGGTGTCGTTCGATACGGAGCCAGATAAAAGGGGCAAGGGCCCCAAAGCTATCAACATCGAAGTGCGGTAATCCTTGAACGCATGTGAAGCTCCCGCGGACTGAAGCGTTCAGTTACCAATTACGGGCTGCGGTCAAGCTCCTTCTCTGCGCGAGCGTGTTGACATCACCGGTTCACACAGCCCCGGCAGCATGGGCCGACTGCCTATGCGATTTCACCGCGTGTTTGCGGTGATCGCCCTTGATGATCATCCGAAGGAGAATGTCAATGAACCGCGCTTTCATGGTTGCAGCGGTCGCTGCACTCTTTAACCTTACGACCCTTGCGCCATCTCCGGCGGCTCCTGTTTCATCGAAGGCACAGCAATCCAACCCAAAGGCAGTGAGTCAGCAGAAGGGCGAGTCTACCACACCGACGACCAATCGATTTCTCACTCCTCGAATGATGGATCGCAAGCGCCCGATGAATCCAGTCTGTGACCAAGGCTTTAAACCTGGCGCTCCTTCCAGCTGTCACTACTGACGCTCCAGCGAACATACTACCGGTCTACATCGGGTGCCCGGACGGGCTGGACACTTTTCGAAAAAGTATAATGATGGCGTAGCAAATTTCGATATCCAGCCGTCCACTAACTATATTGTTTTTGTTTATTTTCCGCGGCCCGGCTCTGGATGAAACGCATTCGGCGAACCGCGACACGGGCCTCCGTACCGTGGCAGCCTGAAGCCCGAGAGTTGTGTGGGTTGCGCTGGTCCTCTTTGCGCCAGAAGCAGTCATTTTCCGACTATTGGGCACGATGGCAACGGTTAGGTCCCTAGTCTCCGGTTTTCCGCAGAAAGCACCTTTCTTAGGAAAAACCGTCGAGGCGTACGGTCGTCCCCTTCGAGTTCCCCAAACTGCTCATAACCAAGCTTCAGGTAGAACGGTTTTGCTTGAAAGTCGTAGGTGTCAAGAAAGATACCCAGGTATCCCCGTTCGCGGGCAATGCGCTCCGCTTCTCCCATTAATTGACGGCCGAGACCCTTTCCTCGGAGTGCCTCAGGCACAACCAAATACTTGACGAATAGCCAATTGAGTTCATCGAACGCGTACAAGCCGCCGACGATCTCCGCAGTCTCGGGTTGCCTCAAAACTATACCAAGATGAGGCCATTCCGCTATGGTCGCGGTGTGGTGGCTATTGAAGTCCACCAGCGGTTTCAGGAGGTGGTCAAGCTCGTCTGCAGTTGGCTCGGCCGAAAGGGTTTCTAGGATTGCAATCATCGCGCGAGAATGCGTGAAAGGATGACGGTTGTCTAGTCGATAGTCGCAGCAGTTCGTTTATGGGACGCTTCTGACTTGGGCCGCCGATCTGAATGTCGATGCTATCGTTCAAAAAGCGATCGTGGATGCAGGAAGCGAGCAGCCGAGAGACTTCATTGCGAAACCAGGATGGGTCTTAATTGCTTTTTAGAATGCCATTTTCCACCTCTTCAATTCAAGTTCGCTAGAGCAGTGTTTGGTTGATACGATTTCGCGTGTCATGACCGCTATGGGGCCGAAGGCGGCCCTGGCGCGGGGCAACGGGTGATTTTCCATGCGAGACGTGTAAGCTGACCAACAATCTAAGCATATGGAGAAAGCATCAGTGCCACGTTTTCTTGCCGTTTACACCATGAAGCCCGAAGACCTCTCGTCTTTTCGAAGACTGCCAAAAGCCGAGCAGGATGCAATTGACGCCGTTGGCATAGCGCAGTGGGCAACGTGGGAGGAAAGAAACGCTGCGTTCATCCTTGATCGTGGCGGCATGGTCGGCAAAACGACCCGTATCACAAGGACGGGGTCGCCAAAGCTGTAAACCCGTTCTGCGGTTACCTGGTGGTCGAGGCGGAAACCGCTGAGGCCGCCGCACGGCTGTTTGAGGACCACCCGCACATCACAGTGTTTCCTGGTGATGGCGTAGATATCATGCCATTTGTAACCTGAGCGCCTTCAGCCGAGCATAACCACCTCCGATCCGGGGGGCGGAACGGTGGATGGACTGCAAAAGGCTCGTCATGAACTGGTAAACGGTGGCATCCGCTTTCGGCTGACAGTACTGCTGAGCCTTCGGCCTTGTTACGCCACAAGCGCTCACATCAATCCGACTATCTCGCACGGAATGTTCGAAAGGCCAGCCAACCTGTGGTGGCAGCGAGCACTGGGCTGGCAGGTGCGGCCCACGCCATGCCCCACATAACGGCCTCCGCATCGCTGCATTGTACGGCTTCGGGGCAGCCGCGAAAGGAGTAATCACTCCGGATAGCAAACCCTGCGAGCTGAGAATCAGAAATACAAGCGTGGCACCAACGGCGATGGCGCAGGCAATCAGACCGGTGGCTATCTTCGCAGCCTCAGATATCCGGTAGCAATTGCCACCAGCATAGGGGAGAGCGACGGCAGCTTCGCGGCGCGAAGTTGCCGTTTGCTGCCGTCCTGGGAACATCACCAAAGCCACGAAGATAAGACCTCCCTTGTGTCTGTCCACGAAGTTGGCATCGCAGGATCAAGCCGCACTCGCCGGTCTGTATTGATCCGTTCTAGGCCGAAGTCGATCACCGTCGAATTTCGGAGGAGTCAGACTTTTAGACGCTGGCATCCGCAAATCGCTGTTGGCGATGACTCTTTTCACCTCGTTGGAACGTCGTTGTTGCGACCGTCGTCGAGCGGTCGGACCCGACCCAAATGAGGACTGAGAGATGGATCTGGAAGGAAAGCGAATCGTGGTTGTCGGCGGGAGCCGCGGCTTGGGGAGGGGGCTCGCCGAGGCATTTATGGTTCGCGCGGCCGAAGTCACCGTGGTAGCCCGAAACGCGGCTGCCGTGCAGGGGCCAGGCGAGCAATCGACCGTCACCGCCATATCGGCTGATGCAACCGATGTCGACACGGCATGGCGGATCATGGAGCAGACGCGACCAGATCTCGTCATCATGAATGCTGGAGCGGAACCGCCCATGGAACGGATCGACCGGATTGGCTGGCAGGCATTCACGACCAACTGGAATGTGGACGTCAAGGCCGCGCTGCACTGGGTACAGGCTGCTCTGACGTTGCCGATGACGCCGGGCGGGCTTGTCGTCCTGGTCTCCAGCGGAGCGGCCGTGCAGGGGTCGCCGCTATCGGGCGGTTATGCGGGAGCCAAGCGCGCGCAGTGGTTCATTGCAAAATATGCCGAGGGCCTGTCGGCGGAACTCGGACTGGGTCTGCGCTTCCGGGTCATCGTTCCCCGACAGATGTTCGCCGGAACCGGTGTGGGCGATACCGGCATCGCGGCCTATGCCGCGGCGGCGGGTCGGACATTCGCCGAACAGGCCGCCACCTGGCCGGACATGACGCCGCGGGCTTTTGGCGATATGGTCGCCGAGCTGATCGGCAGGACGGGCCTCGCCGAGGCCATGGTCTACGCGGTGCGTGGGGATACGGGTGTGACGGTCATCGAATGACAGAAGACGCTGCTCTCGAAGACGAAGAGAGGAAAACTCTGCTCGCGGCCCTGGCCAGGGAAGCGGACGCGCTTCGCCCCGAACTGCACCGCTATGCTGCCCGTCTGGTGGGTTCGGTGATCGACGGCGAGGATGTGATTCAGGAGGCGTTTGCCAGGGTATTTGCGACGGCTGGCTCGATCCCACCGGGCACGCCGCTGCGACCCTGGCTATTTCGCATTGTCCACAATCGAGCCATAGATGCCCTGCGCCAGCGCAGTACGCTCCGATCGGAGCCCCTTGAGATGGCTTTCGATCTGGCCGATATCAGCGCCGTCGGTCCGGAGGACGCGCTGATCCGGCAGGACGCGGTGCGGGTCGCCCTGGGCCACTTTGCAGAATTGCCGGTGCCGCAACGCAGCGCGGTGATCCTCAAGGATGTGTTGGGAGAGTCGCTTGCGGACATCGCAGCGCTGCTGGAACTGAGTGTCGATGCCGTCAAGGCCCATCTGTCGCGCGGTCGGGCGAGATTGCGCGCCATCTCCGACGTGCGGTCCGAGGTTCCGCCACCGCCGAGTCCCGAGGTCCTGAACTTTGCAGCGCTCTTCAACGCCCGAGACTGGGACGCTTTGCGTCGCATGCTGGCGCAGGATGTTCGGCTTCGTCAGGCGCGACGGCCGGAAATCTCTGGTGCCGCCGACGTCGGTCGATTTTTCACCTATTATGCCGAATATCCGCGGGTCAGGATCGAACCGGCTTGGCTGGAAGGCCGGGAGATATTGCTGGTATCAGCCGAACCGTCGGGCGGTCCTTCATATTTCATGCTGCTCGAATGGCTTGGGCAAAAGATAAGCCTGATCCGCGACCATCGCTATGCGACCTATGTCATGGACGGTGCGGACGTCATGCTGGCCGCATCGCGGTGACCGACATTGATTAGGACGCGCTTTCTCGAGGAGGTCCAATTGCGGTCATTGGCTGTCTGCGCTTTCCAGGGGGCCGGCCCCACACTTTGATATGATTACCTCGGTCGACGCTAACCCATGTACGTTGGGAGAGTTCTGCCAGTCACGGTGCTCACATTGGCGACCGCCCAGTCGATATCAGCAATGACCCGTAAACAGATCATTGCTCGATTTATAATCCCTATTGATGTCATTTCATTTGACAGCTTTTGGTAATCTGGCCGAGAGCTGACGACGAACGTGGCTGGATTGCGCCACATTTGGTTTTGAACAGCGGGTAGTTGCCGAGCAGCGATTGGTTAGCGTCGTGCATCCCCTGTCAAAGGATGAAGCGCATGCCAACATTGGTTGAGCTCGTTCCATATGATCCGTATTGGGTAAGGCACTTTTCCGTCGCCGAAGCGGCATTGAAAACAGACCTTGGACCCAACGTTGTGGCCGTTGACCATATCGGAAGTACTGCCATTCCGGGTATGTATGCAAAGCCTATCATTGATATCGATATCACTATGTCGAGTTTATCGGTCATTCCAAGTGCCAGGGCGCCCCTCGTCAACGCGGGATTACTCGAGATTCTGGCGCCGGCCCGTTCCGGTCGCGGCACCGTCATCTGCGACTGTTGCCGCCGGGCAAGAAGCGCGAGCGACTTCGACGAGGACGGGTGCGGCATCTGTTGCGGGCGCCTAGAGTCGGACGCGCTCCTCGTTGAGCTGGACGCGAGCGTGAGGGGCGACGAGCGGTCAGCGGGCTCCCGATTAGGCTTTCAGGCATGGGAAGCGTGTTTTGCAACCGTCACCGTTGGTATCCGCCGAGCGGTCGCAGCCTAACCTGCCGAACGTAACGCTGGCTCCGTGTTTATTCACGAGCTCCGCACGTAACTGGCTGAGCGACCACAATGACAGCACATCGCGGGTCAGAAACAGGACCCCATGATATGAAGCCAACGCCAATTATTGCATAATGGACAATAAAGTGAAAACTATTATCGCAATTGCGGGTTTGTGGATCCCGGCGCATTCTCCATCTGTCAGACGAACTCAGCGTCGCCTGAAGTTCTCAATCACGAAATCGCAGGACGCGAGATGACCCGGAACCTTTCTTCCATGACACGCAGGGGCGCACTGCTCTCCGCAGGCGCCGCCGCAGCGAGCATGGCAATTTCACCCACTCTCAGCTTCGCAGCCACGGCAGCTCGCGCCACCAACCCAATCGAAGGAGACAAGACAATGGCATATGTAACCACCAAGGACGGCGTTGAGATCTTCTACAAGGACTGGGGTCCGAAGGACGCGCAGCCGATCGTCTTCCATCATGGCTGGCCGCTGTCGTCGGACGACTGGGACGCACAGATGCTGTTCTTCCTCTCGAAGGGCTATCGCGTCGTCGGCCATGACCGCCGCGGTCACGGCCGTTCTGCTCAGGTGGCCGATGGTCACGACATGGATCATTACGCGGCCGATGCCTTTGCCGTCGCAGAAGCGCTCGACCTGAAGAATGCCGTACATATCGGCCACTCGACGGGTGGCGGCGAGGTTGCCCGCTATGTGGTCAAGCACGGCCAGCCCGCCGGCCGCGTCGCCAAGGCGGTTCTTGTCTCCGCTGTACCGCCGCTGATGCTGAAGACCGATAACAATCCGGAAGGCCTGCCAATCGAAGTCTTCGATGGTTTCCGTTCGGCGCTCGCCGCCAACCGCGCCCAGTTCTTCCGCGATGTTCCAGCCGGTCCTTTCTATGGCTTCAATCGCGATGGCGCGGCGGTTCAGGAGGGTGTGATCCAGAACTGGTGGCGTCAGGGCATGATGGGCGGTGCCAAGGCCCATTACGACGGCATCAAGGCCTTCTCCGAAACCGACCAGACGGAAGACCTGAAGGCGATCACGGTTCCGACGCTCGTCCTGCACGGTGAAGACGACCAGATCGTTCCGATCGCGGACTCGGCGTTGAAGTCGGCCAAGCTTCTGAAGAACGGCTCGCTGAAGACCTATCCAGGCTTCTCGCACGGCATGCTGACAGTCAATGCCGACGTGCTGAACGCCGATCTTCTGGCCTTCGTTCAGGCCTAAACAAGACACGGAGCCGCGATGTGAAAGCAATCGCGGCTCCGATCTTTTATTGAACACAGAACGAATTTCTGAACGAGACCATGATGCTGTTGACCCCAGAGCTTGTTGCCCTGACGTTGCGAGACGTCCTGGACGATGGCCCAGAACCGGGCTGGACACCACTCTCCGAGGCGGAACTTGACTGTCTCGTCGACAGGATTGAACGAGAAGTAGGTGGCGAACCGATTTGGGTCTTCGCTTACGGTTCCCTTATCTGGAATCCTGAGTTCAAGCCGACAGCCCGAATGCGAGCATCCGCATATGGATGGCACCGATCGTTTTCGCTGAGGATCGAACGTTGGCGGGCAACCAGCGAACAACCAGGCCTGATGATGGCTCTCGAACGCGGCGGCAGGTGCGATGGCGTAGTACTCGGGTTATCGGAAGAGCGTCGCCGCCAGGATCTCCGTGCGCTCGTGGCGCGCGAGATCAAGTACCACGAAGTCGCCGACATGGTCCGGTGGGTTCGCGTGCAGACGCCTGAAGGCATGAAGAACGCCCTGACGTTCTGGGCAAGTACCAGACGATCCGGCCTCACCAAGCCATTGCCGATCCAGACCACCGCGGACCTCATCGCAAATGCCTGCGGGCAAGGCGGATCGTGCGCGCAATATCTGCACAACACGATCGTTCATCTTGAGGCCGAGGGGATCCGAGACCGAAACCTCTGGCCTCTGCAGGCGCTCGTGGCCGAGCAGATCAAGGCAAAGCAAGCGGCCTGAGGTCGTCGTCCTAACTGAGCGTCAATCCAACATGACCATGTGCGCCGGGACCTGCTCTTCGAAGAACTTCGAGAAGGATGCGATCCGGGGAGGCAGGGCCTGATATGGGGGATAGTAAAGCGTCAGCCACAACTCTGGGGGTGCCCATCCTTTAAAGACCTGTACCAGGCGTCCGGTGCGCAGGTATTCGGCGATGTGAAAGCCCGGTAGCATGGCAACGCCCGCACCGTCGGCGGCCATGTCCGCCAGAACCTCGCCACTATTGGCGCTGAAGGCCCGACCTGCCGAAATCGTCATGCTGGATCCACCATCCGACAGGACCCAGTTCTCGCGCCGGCTCTCACCGCTATAGGCGAGGCAGTCGTCAGGTGTCAGTTCGTTCGGGTGCTGCATTTCGACGAACCGACTCCCGGGCGCCGCGACAAGAATCCGAGGGACGACGCGGATCTTGCGCCAGATCGTGAACTTGTCCGATGGTTGGGATGAGATGCGGATCGCCAGGTCGTAGTCGTCATCGACGATGTTCACCAATCCATCGGACAGCGAAATCTCGAAGCTCATCTTCGGATATCGTTCCTTGAATCCTGAAAGGATCGGCGGCAGCACTGCCTTGCCGAACCACGTCGGCGCACTGATCCGAAGCCGTCCCTCATCGGCCTTGTGCGCGTTCATCACCTCGCGCCGCGCGTCTTCAAGCGTCTTCACCGCGGGCTGGATCTGCGCGGCGAAGATGGCCCCATCAGTCGTTAGTGATACCTGTCTAGTCGTGCGAACAAAGAGCTGCACGCCAAGTTCCGCTTCGAGCGCGGCGATCGCCCGTGTCACGGCTGCGGGTGTCATGTCCAATTCGCGCGCGACCTGAGCGAAATTCCGCTTTTCGGCAGCGAGGAGGAAGGTTCGGAGTGCCTTGTAGTCGTTCATATCATTGTTTCAAATTTGGCAATTCAATCACAAGGAATATTGCAATTCTGCGCGGTGATCAACGGGCCTACATTCCTATCAACACTTGAACACCAACGCTGATCGAAAGGCACTGACATGATCAAGGACATCAAGGGACTTCACCACGTGACTTCGATGGCATCGGACGCGCGGCAGAACAATCACTTCTTCACCGACACGCTGGGCCTGCGCCGCGTCAAGCAGACGGTCAACTTCGACGATCCGAGCGTCTACCACCTGTACTACGGCGACGAGAATGGTTCCGCAGGCACGGTGATGACCTACTTCCCATTCCCGAACATGATGCTTGGTCGTCCGGGCGCGGGTGAGGTCGGTGAGACGCAGTTCTCGGTTCCAAAGGGCTCGCTGAAGTTCTGGCAGGATCGCTTCGCGGCTCAAGGTGTCGACGGTCTGGAAACGGATACTGTCTTCGGTACCAACCGTCTTCGCTTCATGGGTCCGGATGGCGACGGTCTTGCGCTGATCGAGTCGGCCGACGACAACCGCGCGCCATGGCTGGCGGATGGAATTCCCGACGATGCGGCCATCCGCGGTTTCGCCGGCGCTCGCTTCAGCCTGCATGACACCGCAGCGACGGAAGAGCTTCTCGGCTTCATGGGTTACCAGCGCGCCGAGAAGGAGGGCGACGTGACTCGCTTCATCATCCCCAATGGCAACGGAGCGGATACGATCGATCTCGCATCCCTGCCGAAAATGCCCTTTGCGCGTCAGGGGGCGGGATCGGTTCACCACATCGCGTTTGCCGTCGACAACCGCGAGAAGCAGCTCGAGGTGCGCAAGGCCTTAATGGACACGGGGTATCAGGTCACGCCCGTCATCGACCGCGACTATTTCTGGGCGATCTACTTCCGCACGCCGGGTGGCGTTCTGTTCGAGGTTGCCACGAACGAGCCGGGCTTCAATCGCGACGAAGACACGGCTCAGCTTGGGGAAGCGCTCAAGCTACCGGGCCGATATGAAGCCTTCCGCGATCAGATCCAGGCAAATCTCGAGCCATTGGCTGCCTGACAATACCACTCAAAACTGGTGGCATTTCGAATATTGGACGCCGCACCCATAAATTTCGATGGAGAGATGACAATGGATCAATTGGGAGCGATCAGAGCCTTTGTTCGCGTCGTCGAGGCCGGATCCTTTGCAAAGGCTGCAGACACGATGGGTGCGCCACGGTCGACCGTGAGTAAGCTTGTTCAGGATCTAGAGGCAAGCTTGAGCCTCAAACTGCTCGAACGCACGACACGTTCAGTCATAGTGACACCTGAGGGAGTTGCTTACTACGAGCGCGCCATTCGCCTGATCGCCGATTTCGACGAAATGAACAATGAGGCGAGCCGTGGGCGCCTAGCCACCAGGGGAAAACTTCGGGTTGACGTAGGAGGGACCTTCGCGAATGCAATTCTGATCCCTCGGTTGCCAGAGTTTTACGCGCTCTATCCAGAGATCGAGTTGCATCTTGGTGTAACAGAACGTCAGGCCGACATCGTCGAAGAGGGCATAGACTGCGTCATTCGTGCCGGCGATCTGCCCAGCGCATCTCTTGTTGCGAGGAAGTTATGCAGCGTTGAGATAGTCACCTGCGCAACCCCGCGGTACCTCGAAAAACACGGGGTGCCAGCTTTGCCATCGGATCTGCAGCGTGATCATATTTTCGTGCAGTACTTTTTTGCACGTAGTCTGAAAGCTGCACCCGTTCGACTGATTAAAGGCGATGAGAAAATAGAGATCTACGGCCCCATCAAGCTCTCCACCAGCGATGCGACGGCGCATTTGCATGGAATATTAGCAGGACTGGGTATCGGGCAGACATTCGAATTCTTGGCACGGCCCCATATCGCTCGTGGCGCCCTGGTCCCAATCATGAACGATTGGGCGCCACCACGTTATCCTGTTCACATAGTAAGGCCAGCGGGCCGGTTTCCGAGCCTTAAGTATCAGGTCTTTGCAGACTGGGTTGCGGGCGTGTTTTCTGCCTATGACGATGATACCGGCACACCTTAGTGGCTTTGTCCATATCCATGGATAGTTACTCCACAATGACGGGCTTCTCCCATCTCTCCTTTGAAGATATTTCCCACGGCTGATCCATCGTTGGACAGCGCGGAGTGGGTGATGGCCCTATCCTGTATGGGAGGTGCCGTGACATGGCACTCGTCTCCTGGTTCGGCATAAATCGATCTCTGAATTTGGAGCAACGCCTGTTGAGAGTAAGCAGAAGACAAAGGAATCGCGATATGGAACCCCTGCGCGTACAGCGTACTCACCATCTAGTCGCGTCAACGCTAAATGGCCAACTGCCAAGCATTTCGCGGCTCACACGCCGCTCTCCTGTTGTCCACGGGCTGTCTCGCCCCAAGCGAATTCAGCCAAATCGCTCCACGCCGAATAGCGTGAACAGCGACACTGAAAACTACCTCAGGGCCGCCAGTCCGAACGAAATTTTCTTGAGTAAATTTTGGACCGAATGGTCGCGTAAAGCAGCCTCGTGCGACGTCCGCAGGTCAACCGAACTTCCAAGTAATTATTGCGGCAAAGGCAACTCATTCGCAATTAATATTGCAATTTTTCACAAGCGCAAATCACACTACGTTTCCTTTCAGCAGCCGAGGCAACGAGTGAATGAAAGCATCGGTTTCGACCTACTCAGGGCCTTATGAGCCGTGTTCGAGGACATGGTGTCCGTCCGACAGGCCCTGCCCAGTTTATAACCCGCCGCGTTCGCGGTCCAAACAACCGAAGAGGAAAATATCATGTCCAAGCTCGAAGTTCTCACTCCCGCCAACAGCCAGTTGATTTTTATCGACCAGCAACCTCAGATGGCTTTTGGCGTTCAGTCGATCGACCGCCAGGTACTGAAGAACAATGTCGTCGGCCTCGCCAAGGCCGCCAGGATCTTCAACGTCCCGACCACGATCACCACGGTCGAGACGCAATCCTTCTCGGGCAACACGTTTCCGGAATTGCTTGCCGTCTTTCCGGAGAACGACCTCCTCGAACGCACCTCCATGAACTCCTGGGACGATCAGAACGTCCGTGACGCGCTGGCGAAGAATGCCGCCGAGGGCCGCAAGAAGATCGTCGTCTCCGGTCTCTGGACCGAGGTCTGCAACACAACCTTCGCACTCTCGGCTGTGCATGATGTTCCGGATTATGAGATCTACATGGTCGCGGATGCTTCCGGCGGCACGTCCTCAGACGCGCACAAATACGCGATGGACCGGATGGTTCAGGCAGGCGTGATCCCTGTCACCTGGCAGCAGGTCCTGCTCGAGTGGCAGCGCGACTGGGCCCGCAGGGAAACCTACGATGCTGTCACCACCCTCGTGAAGGAGCATTCCGGCGCATACGGCATGGGCATCGACTACGCCTACACGATGGTTCACGGCGCAGAGGAACGCGTCAAGCACGGCAAGCGCATCGGACCGAACCCAGCCAAGTAACGGCCTGATCAGGCCGCTCCGATAACCCCGTCGCAGCGGCCTTTCTCTAACCGTGGAGGACATCCCGTGAAAATCTATCTCCTGTCTCTCGGCGCAGGCCTGCTGGTCGGCATCGTCTACAGCCTCCTGAACGTCCGCTCGCCGGCTCCGCCTGTCATCGCCTTGGTCGGCCTTCTCGGCATTCTCGTCGGTGAACAGATCATCCCTTTCGCAAAGACCTTGTGGAGCAGGGAGCCAGCGGCCGTTTCATGGCTTCATCAGATCAAGCCGCACATGTTCGGCCACCTACCGAAGGGCAGCGATCGGATCGACCTCGCCCATCAGGCAGCGGCGAAAGCGGAGGAGCGGAGCTGATGACGACTCGTCGATCCTTTCTTGGCGGCGCGTCGAGCCTGGCGTTCTCGAACCTCTTCTCCCCGGCGAAGGCCGCCGATCCCAACCAGACCGGAGTAGACACCATGCATCCCGACCTGATCCTCCACAACGGCCAGGTGACGACCCTTGACCGGACCAATCCGAACGCCACGGCGATCGCCATCAAGGATGGCCTGTTTCTCGAAGTCGGATCCGACAGCGAGATTATGGCGCTGGCTGGTGCCAACACGAAGATCGTCGACCTCAGGGGCAAGCGCGTCCTGCCGGGTCTGATCGACAACCACACCCACGTCGTTCGTGGTGGCCTGAACTACAACATGGAGCTGCGCTGGGACGGCGTTCGGTCGCTCGCCGATGCGATGGACATGCTGAAGCGCCAGGTGGCGATCACGCCCGCGCCGCAATGGGTTCGCGTCGTCGGCGGCTTCACCGAACACCAGTTCGCGGAAAAGCGCCTCCCGACCATCGAGGAGATCAATGCTGTCGCGCCCGACACACCCGTCTTCCTTCTGCATCTCTATGATCGGGCGCTGCTCAACGGGGCTGCCCTCCGTGCAGTCGGCTACACCCGGGACACGCCGAACCCGCCCGGCGGCGAAATCACGCGCGATGTCAACGGCAACCCGACTGGCATGCTGCTCGCGAAGCCGAATGCGGGCATTCTGTACTCGACGCTCGCCAAGGGGCCAAAGCTTCCTCTGGACTACCAGGTCAACTCGACCCGTCACTTCATGCGCGAACTGAACCGCCTCGGCGTGACAGGCGTGATCGATGCGGGCGGGGGCTTCCAGAACTATCCGGACGACTACGAGGTCATCCAGAAGCTCTCCGATGAGAAACAGATGACGGTGCGTCTGGCCTACAACCTCTTCACCCAGAAGCCCAAGCAAGAAAAGCAGGACTTCCTGAACTGGACGCAGTCGGTCAAATACAAGCAGGGCAACGACTACTTCCGCCACAACGGTGCCGGTGAGATGCTCGTCTTCTCGGCTGCCGACTTCGAGGATTTCCGCCAGCCCCGTCCGGAAATGGCTCCTGAAATGGAAGGCGAGCTGGAAGAGGTCGTCCGCGTACTGGCAGAAAACCGCTGGCCCTGGCGTCTCCACGCCACCTATGACGAGACCATCTCCCGCGCCCTCGATGTGTTCGAGAAGGTCGACAGGGACATTCCGCTCGAAGGACTGAACTGGTTCTTCGACCATGCCGAAACCATCTCGGATCGCTCGATCGACCGCATCGCCGCACTCGGCGGTGGCATCGCCACTCAGCATCGCATGGCTTACCAAGGCGAATACTTCGTCGAGCGATACGGTCACGGCGTGGCCGAGGCTACGCCGCCGATCCGCCGCATGCTCGACAAGGGTGTGAATGTCTCCGCAGGCACCGATGCGACGCGCGTTGCTTCCTACAATCCGTGGGTTTCGCTGTCGTGGATGGTCACCGGCAAGACTGTCGGCGGAATGCAACTCTATCCGCGAGCCAACTGCCTCGACCGGGAGACCGCGCTGCGCATGTGGACTGAGAAGGTCACGTGGTTCTCCAATGAAGAGGGCAAGAAGGGCCGCATCGAGAAGGGTCAGTTCGCCGATCTGGTGGTGCCGGACAAGGACTTCTTCTCCTGCGCCGAGGACGAGATTTCGTTCCTCACCTCGGAACTGACCATCGTCGGCGGCAAGATCGTCTATGGTGCAGGCGACTTCAAGACGCTCGACAAGAACGACATCCCGCCCGCGATGCCCGACTGGTCTCCCGTACGCAAGTTCGGCGGCTACGCGGCCTGGGGCGAACCGGAGGGCGCGGGCGCTCGATCCTTGCGCCGCACCGCTATCTCCACATGCGGATGCGCCAGCGATTGCGGCGTGCACGGCCACGACCATGCCGGAGCTTGGACATCCAAGCTTCCGATCACCGACCTCAAGGGGTTCTTTGGCGCACTCGGTTGCTCCTGCTGGGCCGTCTGACGAGCCTTAGCTCGGGTGGCATCCAGTCACCCGAGCATCACTTCATAATTGCTGCTTTTGCAATTAAATCGAAACTATTGCTGCAATTGTTGGCGCCGCTACAACCAGTCAATATCGCTCCATCAAAAGCAGCCGCTCGCGGCGAACATGCAGGAGCAGATTATGACCCACCTATCCCCCACGTCGAACCCGATCCTAAGCCGCCTGACGCGCATCATGGCCTCTCCGATCACGCGAACCGTTTCGCTGCTCGCACTCTGCGCTGCCTACATACAGGGTCCGCTTACCAAGATCTTCGACTTCAATGGCGCACTGGCTGAGATGGATCATTTCGGTCTTCATCCTGCCGCGTTCTTCGCGGTCGCCGTCATCGTGTTCGAGCTGACGGCTTCTGCCATGGTGGTATCGGGCCTCTTCCGTTGGGCTGGAGCATTGGCCCTCGCGGGCTTCACGCTCATGGCAACGTTCATCGCCCTACGCTTCTGGGAGATGGCTCCTGGCATGGATCGCATGATGGCGACCAACGCTTTCTTTGAACATCTCGGCCTCGCCGGCGCCTTCGTCTTCGTTGCAGCGTTTGACCTCACCAAGGGAGCAGGCAAATGAGTGCTGCAAAATCATCCGGCGGAACCTTCGCGCCCCTCACACAGCCAGTCTTCGCGGTTCTGTGGATCGCCACCGTCCTTGGCAACACCGGAAGGCCCGATGGAGCATGCCAAACTCATGCAGAGCATCGAGCTCTACGGATCAAAGGTCATCCCGCTGGTTCGCACCTGGCTGGGAGCGATTAGCGAAGGGATCTCTCTGGCGGACACCCGTCCGTCGTGGGTATGCCGGTGCCGCAGGTGAGCAGATGTACGGGACTGCCGGACAGGCGCTTAGCGTTCGACAAAGTCGAGGCCAGTTGACGCCGAGAAAGCTCAGCACCTTCAGTAAGATCCTGACTTTGTTTCAAGTGATCACATAGCGCGCGCCCATGCCGCCGCTGGCGCCAATCACGACCGCGCGGAAGCCATGGGGCAGGGAGCGGAGGAGGGGGTAGGGGTTTGCATCATTATAAACGCTCGGCGCCTTCCCATGTCCGCGTTCGGCTTCCCTCCAAAAGGCACAAATCACGTGGCCTGCCCCGCTCCGCTCGTTTCACTCACGCTCATTCCATGGATCCCCGGTTGAGAAAGCATATCCAAATGGCACCGCCTGGCGTCAGCTTTGACTTCAATGACGGGTCGGCCGTAGTCAGCGCCATCGGTCAGAGACTTCACCGCCGAGAGGTATTCCGAGAACGTTTGGATCGTCAAGAACTCGGGAACGGTGCCCGTAGGTACGCATTGGATTGTGAAGGTGATCAAGTTGTTGCTTTTCTTTGTACGGCGGACTGCAACAGACGCCTCTGGTGTTGCGGAATTGAACGAGCGCGATGTTGCTTTTTGGAGCCCTCGCAAATGGAGGTATTGGTCGGGTCATCCTGAAGTAGGACCCCGATTGCAGCGACGTCAAAAAGCAACTAGGAATAATGCCGATGATGGACTGATAGGATTCTTAGGGGGAACGACGAACGGTGAAGAGTTGAAGTTCATGTACGGTCTGATTTTTCTGGCTGGTGCTGCCGCGTTTAGTTGGTGCGGCATGCTTGTCTTGAACTACTGGGACCGCACTAAGGACCCCGACCGCTTGGCCTTCGTTCTAAACATCTCCCAGATACCATCGTCGGTCCGCAACCTTAACTGTAACGCCAGCGCCACCACGGACGTGATTGTTACGTGCTCGTTCGAGATTGACCCACGGGATTTCGACAAGGTGCTGTCTGGTTGGCAATTTACGGATAAGAACGTCTTGGGGAAGCGTGCCTTTTACGACCTTGAGGCAGCCGACGGACACGTCTGGCTCATGGGGAATAAGGAAGGCGAAGTGGTCGCTGAGCGATATGACGAGTGACCTTTGTCGATTTCCACACACGGTACAGCGTCACTGTCCGCTCGATTGTCGGCCAGCAGGTGCCTTATTGATGGTCTGAGTAGCAGATGTTAGCTTTCCAATGGGAGCCTTACCAAACCTGCTGCCGGGTTGAAGGGTATTGATATTGATGACGTCCCTGTCCGGAGGTCGAAGTGTAATCGGCAGACTTCGACGAGGATTAAGGGATTGCCGATGTTCTATGAGACAATAAGGTTTTCGCCGCACAACATAGCAGCTCTCAAAAAGGCGCTGCGCAAGCGGTATCCAGCTATGGGCTCATCGCATGCCGATGAAGCTATTGCGGCCTCGTTCGGTTTCAGAACGTATGCAGCAATGCGGGGTGTGCTGCTGCAGGTCAGTGGCTCCGCCCGCTTCATGGTTCAAATCGACGCTTGCTTGCTTATGTTACGCCTTGAAGAGCTAGGCTATAGCAGCCTCACAGTCCAAGAATTGCGGCGAGCTATTTTGGAAGCGCCCTATCCTGATCGATGGATTGGGGACGAACTAGAGCAATCACTGGTGCGACGTCGCGTACCAGATGCGGCGAATGGCTAGGCTATGGGGCCCAAGTGGCGCAGGCAATGTCAATAATCCTACGTCCCGCGACAAAATCGGATGCAGCTTACCTGCTTAACCTAGAGGAGGCATGCATGCGCGGTTACGCGGACGCGTTGTGGGGCGACTGGAAACAGTCTGACACGGTGGAGAGCCTAGATGTTGCGGGTCATGAGGTGATTGAACTGAACGGCAAGGCCGTCGGCTGTATTGCCGCGATCTGGCACGAAGATCATATTTTCATAGAAAAACTTTATATTGCCCCCGCCTTTCAAAGCAGGGGAATAGGGACCTATGTTTTGAACACGAAGTCTTCCCAGGCAGCACAACAGGGACGTCCCACAAGGCTTAGTGTCCTGACCACAAATCCTGCGGACCGATTCTACAAGCGAGCGGGGTTCGTACTAGAGGCGGAAACGCTGGAACGCCGCTGGTTTTCCAAGGCAGTACCGACATCCTGAATTCGCGCCGCGCCCAAGCCACGATGCAAAGAGATGATAGTCGCTTACGTCCCGCCGGAGCCGACCGCATTAGCCTAGTACTACAGTTGTAAATGAAGGCAAATCATGATTCTCTTCAAGGAGTTTCTTGAAGGGGATGCGGCATGTCTGTTTCGGAATGGTCGGGTTCGGGGATTTCCTGGGAAGGGGAACTGTCGGCGCTGAAGGCGCGTCTTGGCGTGGTGTTCCGCCGTTCCGAGGCGCGGGAGGGCTGCGGGGCGTTTATCGACGGGCTTTCGCCGCGGAGGCGTTCCTGCAGGCAGAAGACATGGATTGCGGTCGCTTTCTCCCAGAACGTCCGCTCCGCGTGCATGACGCGAGGGCTCGTTTTCGGAAATTCGACACCATTGACCTGACCCGAGGCGTCGCAGGTCACATCGCGAATACTGGCTGGCTCACCGGTGGATCGGGCTCCGAATTCGAGCATGACGCTCGGGGCGACATAGCCGGATCCGCTGCTCACCGCGTCATAGTCCAGATAGAGCGTATCGTCCTCGATGCGAATTGTCGCCAGAAGAGATTGATCGCGCAGCGCGCCGGCGATAACCGGCTTCACCGACTCCGACACCCAGGCGGGAAGGCGCTTTCGCACTTCGCTGGTCCAGCGTTTCTCCTCACTGCGGGTTTTCGGCAGCGCCTCATCGTTGTCGCCGACCAAGTCCGGCGCCAATGCGCGGATATCATAGGTCAGGTCGACGTCCTCCGAGAACCTTTTGATGACCCCGTAGGCTTTCGAAAGCGAAGTACCGCCCTTGAACACGAGGTGCTCGCCCAGCTTGGACGAAAAGAGGGTCTGCAGCGTCCAGACGACCCAGACATCCTTTTCGAGCAGATGAATGGGCCGTCCGCTGCGGTCGGCTGCCACAGCCAAGGCTTCGCGCCGGTCATCCTTTGACAAGCTCAGGAATAGATCAGCCATGCGCAGCCCTTCCTACGCTTCTTGCAAGCCAGGTTGGAAACTGCGGAGCCGCCGCCACCAGCTCCCCGAATTCGTCCGGCGGCAGCTTCCGCTTGATCCGCGACAGTGCTTCGTCGGCCTTCTCTGGCCCAAGCCATGCAAGTGCGCGGACCGCCACCCCGGCCGGTCGATCGGCCAAGGCCAATTGCCAGCGCGGCACGTGCTTGAGCTCGACCATCTGCTTTCCAAGATTCATCGTACGGCTGCGGCCGGATGTCAGGTAGACTGACCGGACTGGGACTTGAGTGGTCAGGCCCAGGGCATTCGCCGCGGCGGCGCCGTTCGAGACGATGACCTCACCGCGCTGCCGCGCCACCGCCTCTACGGCCTGTTCGACCGTTGGCGGCCGACTGCCAAAGCGACTTTTGACGGGCCGCATATAGATACCACGACCCGCCCGAACGAGCTCGCCGCGCTCGGCCAGTCGCGACAGGGCCTGGTCCAGTGCGGCACGATTTGCGAGATGCAGAAAGCTCTTTGCCGAAAGCGCGGATCCTTCCGGCAGTCGTTCAGCATGCCCCATGATTTGCGATTTCAGCTTTTGCATGGCATGTCTCCTGTCAGAAATATATGCAAATTTCTGACAATTTGCAATGAGAGGGGAAGACGACGCGTGTCATACTGGTATTTTTCGCCGCGTTCGTATTCTTGCTGGGAAAATCGAGGAAGGCGCCCGCTGCCAAAGCAGGGCGTCGAGCGTTGCGCTGACACTTCGCACCTCGGCGTAGTTGTAGCGGTCGTTCGACATCCGCTTCGAGGACGTTGCTGGCACGGCGAGAGCTTTCGAGGCCAGCGACCGGCTTGTTGCCATAGAGTTCACGTTTTAGGCCAGAAGGATCGCATAATGGATCTAAGGGAACCGGCCTTGAGGCGAATAGAAAAAGTGCTGCTTGCAGAGCACACAGGAAATTCGCACTAGCGGCCCGCGAGCGAATCCATTCAAGACTCGAATAAGGTAGTCGGACGTTGCCCGTCGTTACAAAGCCTATCGGCCAATATGGATTTGGGCGACATTGAATAATCGGGAAAATCGTTCGGCGTAACGTTGGAGGCTCATTCACCCCAGCCAATACCTCGCCCCCGGGCCTTTGCGCCCTGCCACGTCGGCAGGGTTCGCCAAGCGGCATCGGTCGATCGACAGGCAGCCGCAACCGATGCATTCGCCAAGACCAGACCGCAGGCGCTGTAACTCGGCTATGCGTTGGTCGATACGTTTTGCCCACACGCTCGACAACCGCGACCAATCCCGACGTGACGGTACGCGATCGGCCGGCAGCTTGGCGAGCTCGGCGCCGATCTCCTCAAGCGTCAACCCGATCCGCTGTGCAAAGACGATGAAAGCGATCCGCCGCAATGCAGACCGGTGGTAGCGTCGATGTCCCGAGCCGGCGCGCTCGGATGCGATCAACCCACGCTCCTCATAGAAGCGCAGAGCTGATGAGGCAACGCCGCTGCGCCGCGACACGTCGGTGATGGTCAGCATCGGATCCATGCATAAATAAAAGCACGAAGCTCTCTTGACTTCAAGTTAACTTGAACTTGTAGCAGTTAGGGGTACCCATTGAAGGAGCACCGCAATGCAGGCGAATATCGATCTTCAAGGACTTCGCGTAGGGATCACCGGCGGCACTTCCGGCCTCGGACTGGCGCTTGTGCGGCAGCTTGCCGAGAAGGGTGCGAGCGTTGCCTTCGTCGCCCGCACCGCCGCGAATGTCGGACGCGTCGCAGCCGAGACGGGCGCGCACGGCATTGTCGCCGACATCGGCAAGAAGGAAGACATCTACCCGATCGCGATGCAAATCACTGCCAATCTTGGCGGTGTCGACGTCCTGATCAACAATGCATCGAGCCTCGGTCCTGTGCCTCTGGCGCTTCTTGCCGATACGGAGTGCGAGGAGCTGGAAGCGGCGCTCGTAGTCAACCTTCTCGGCGTCTTCCGGCTGACGAAAGCCCTGTTCGGTGCGCTTGCCACGTCCGCGCGCGAGGGCCGCGGCGGGCTGGTGATCAACATCTCCAGCGACGCGGCGGTCAACGCCTATCCCGGTTGGGGCGCATATGGCGCGAGCAAGGCAGCGCTTGCCCATCTGACGGCAATCTGGGACTCGGAGTCGAACCCAGATGGAATAAGGTTTCTTGCCCTCGACCCGGGCGATATGGACACCCCGCTGCACGCGCTGGCGCTACCAGACGCCGATCGGTCGACCTTGAAAGATCCGGAGCTGGCCGCTGCCGAGATCATCGAAAAGATGCTCGACGCGTTGCCGAGTCACGATGCGCTTACCGCCGGAGCCCACGCGTGATCGCCGCTGATCGGCTCGATCGGCAATCGGCCAGGCTGCTCGTCGTGGAGCCGGACGGCACGATGCGCGACCTGCCGCGGGCTAACCTCGGGACGTTATTCGATCCTGGAGATCTGGTTGTCGCCAACGACGCTGCGACCTTGCCTGCCAGCCTGCACGGCACGCATCTCCAATGTGGAAAGACAATCGAGATCCGCTTAGCCGGCTGGCTGTCACCTTCCGCTCCAGTCCGCTTCCTTGCGATCGTCTTCGGCTCGGGCGATCACCGCACCCGCACGGAAGATCGGCTACCGCCGCCTGCGCTGTCATCAGGCGATCGCCTCCAGCTCGGCCCACTTCAAGCCGTCGTCAAGCGCGTTCTCGACCATCCTCGCCTTCTCGAGCTTAGCTTCCAAGGCACCCGAGCAGCCATGTTTACAGGACTGGCGCAGCATGGCAGGCCGATTCAATACGCGCATGTTCGCGAGCCGCTGGCACTGTGGGATGTTTGGACGAGAATTGCCGCCCGGCCGGTCGCGTTCGAGGCGCCATCGGCTTCCTTCGCGCTCGACTGGCGCACACTGCAAGTTTGGCGTCGGCGCGAAATCGGTTTTGCAACACTCACGCATGCCGCGGGGATTTCTTCCACCGGCGATCCCGCGCTCGACTCGCGCCTTCCCTTCGACGAGCCGTACCACATCCCTGAATGTACCGTGGCGCAGGTAGCGCGGGCGCAGCTCAGGGGCAGCCGCATCATCGCGATCGGCACGAGCGTCGTGCGCGCACTTGAAGCAGCCGCCAATCCCGATGGCAGCGTGCGTGCCGGAGATGGTATTGCGACAGGGCGCATCGCATGTGGCACTCCGCTCGGCGTCGTCGATGCGGTTCTCACTGGCGTCCACCAGCCGGGCGAAAGCCATTTCGAGCTGTTGCGCGCCTTCGCCGACGACGGCCTCCTCGCCAGTGCCTCCACCGCTCTAACTGCATGCGGTTACCGTGCGCATGAATTCGGCGATTCCATGCTGCTCAACCGTCAACCGCCACTTTATTGGCGCGAACCTTAGATGGATAGAGCAGTTTGCATCGCCGTTCCTTGGCTGGCCCGCCGGCACTGAAGCGTCGCGTAAGGCCGGTTGGAACATCGGCTCGCTCGCGCAAGGTGGTGCTCGGCGCCATCGTGATCAATGGCAGGATTCAGCAGGAGGCCGACGTGGAACACCTCGTCGCTCAGTAGATCTTCGATCTCTCGGCCGATCTGTCGTCCTGCCGGGCGCGACAGTGAATTCTGGCCGCCGACCGGACGCGGCGGCGACGTGTTCGCGCACGGCTCTTCATGCAGCCCGGATTCTCGCGAACGGCTGGCGCCGGGGCTTCGGCTGAGAGATATGTTTGTGCCGGACCTTTGATATCGATACCCTGAAGATCAAGGGCAGGAATTTTCAGTAGATTTGCTGCTGACTAATGGTAGCCACGGCGCAGCGGTGGTTCGATTCCCATCAAGGCGCTCAATGTCTCAAACGAACCTACTGAGACGCGCGGTTCGCAGATCTTCTTGTGACAATGCTCGTTCTGGATCCGACGCTCTTCCGAGGGCTGGCCCCATTCTTAGGACACTCGCCCGCTTCTTCCCCGATGCGCAGCTGAACTACGCCGAGAACCTGCTGGTCAAGCAGGGCGCCGCGGACGCCCTGCTTTTCCGCGGCGAGGACAAGGTCAATTATCGCTGGAGCTGGGACAAGCTCCATTCCACTGTCTCCAAGCTGCAGCAGGCCTTCCGCGCTATGGGCATCGGCAAGGGTCACCGCGTCTCGGCGATGATGCCGAACATGCCGGAGACCATCGCCTGCATGCTGGCCTCCGCCTCGATCGGTGCCATCTGGTCGTCCTGTTCGCCCGATTTCGGCGAGCAGGGCGTGCTCGACCGCTTCGGCCAGATCGAGCCAAAGTTGTTCATCACCTGCGATGCCTATTGGTACAATGGCAAGCTCCAGGATGTCGGTGACAAGGTCCGCGCCGTGGCGCCGAAGCTCGGCTGCCCGGTCGTGGTCGTCAAATATGCGGGTCACACCGAAGCGCTCGCCGCCTCGCTGCCCAACGCGCAGACGTTCGACGCGGTGACCATCCCTTTCACCGCTAGGCCGGTGGAATACGAGCCGCTGCCATTTTCGCATCCGCTCTATATCCTCTTCTCGTCAGGCACGACCGGGGTGCCGAAATGCATTGTCCATTCCGCAGGCGGTACCCTGCTTCAGCACCTCAAGGAACACCGTTTCCATTCCGGGGTAGGGGAGGGCGACAAGCTTTTTTACTTCACCACCTGCGGCTGGATGATGTGGAACTGGTTGGCCTCCGGGCTCGCGAGCGGCGCGACGCTCTGCCTGTTCGACGGTTCGCCCTTCGCGCCCTCCGGCAATGTGTTGTGGGACTATGCTGCGCAGCAACGCTTTGCGATCTTCGGCACCTCGGCCAAATATATCGATGCCGTGCGCAAGGGTGGCATCGAGCCACTCAAGACGCATGATCTCTCAGAACTCCGCCTCATCACCTCCACCGGTTCGCCGCTGTCGCCGGAAGGCTTTTCCTTTGTCTATGAGGGCATCAAGCCGGACGTGCAGCTCGCCTCGATCTCCGGTGGCACCGACATCGTCTCCTGCTTCGTGCTCGGCAACCCAGTGAAGCCGGTCTGGCGCGGCGAGATCCAAGGCCCCGGCCTCGGCCTTGCTGTCGATGTCTGGGACGACGAGGGCAAGCCGGTTCGCGGCGAAAAGGGCGAACTGGTCTGCACCAAGGCTTCCCCTCCATGCCGGTGGGCTTCTGGAACGACGAGAACGGCGCGAAATATCGCGCAGCCTATTTCGAGCGCTTCGACAATGTCTGGTGCCACGGCGATTTCGCCGAATGGACAGAACATGGCGGCCTCATCATCCATGGCCGCTCGGATGCGACGCTCAATCCCGGCGGCGTGCGGATCGGTACGGCCGAGATCTACAACCAGGTCGAACAGCTCGAGGAAGTGGCCGAGGCGATCTGCATCGGCCAAGATTGGGATGACGACGTGCGAGTCATCCTCTTCGTCCGCCTCGCGCCTGGCGTGTTCCTGGACGCGGAACTCGACAAGAAGCTCACCACCAAAATCCGTGTGGGTGCGTCGCCGCGTCACGTGCCGGCCAAAATCATTCAGGTCGCCGACATTCCGCGCACCAAGTCGGGAAAGATCGTCGAACTCGCCGTCCGCGAGGTCGTCCACGGCCGACCGGTGAAGAATAAGGAAGCGCTGACCAATCCGGAGGCGCTGGAGCTCTTTGCTGGGCTGGACGCACTAAGTGTCTAGGCGCCATCGTGATGAATAGCTTGTTGCGCAATAATGAGGCTACGTTTCGCGGCCAATCGTGGAAAAGTTCCATAAGTTATCTTATCCGACTTCATGGTGTAGCCGCAAAGTTAAAGTGTCCTGTTTCTGCAAAGTTGGAATGTCACTCTCCCCGCGTTTGATGACGTGGGAG
>NZ_JACIFT010000038.1:0-24002 GCF_014197575.1 Rhizobium sp. BK538 | reverse complement strand
ATATCGACCGCGAAGACGACACTGCTCCCGGCAAACGACAGCTTCGATGTTCAAAAAAGGGCTTGCATTTTACCGCGCGATTAGACGACAGCCTCCGCCAATAGGAGACATTGCGGTGTCAGCACTCACACTATTCTCGCGGTCTGTACCGGAAAGCGTCCACGAAGGCCGAGAAGGCTGACGACGGATTTCGGCGGCTAGGGTAATAGAGGTGATAGCCTTGAAACGTCGGACACCAGTCCAGGAGTACGCGCTTTAGCTTTCCTTGTTCGACATGTTGCAGGACGAGGTCCGTCGGCACGTAAGCGAGACCGATCCCGTCCAGCGCGGCATCAACCGCTGAGGCTATGTTGCTCAGGGTCAGTTGGCCGTCCACACGAACGCTGAACTCGCGGTCGTCGCGTTCGAATTCCCAGGCGTAGAGACCACCAGAGGTTGGAAGCCGAAGGTTGATGCAATTATGGTCTGGCAGCTCTTGCGGGATCGACGGCGGCGATCGGCGCTCCAGATATTCGGGGGAGGCGACGACAGAATACGATACGTCAGGCCCAACCCGGACTGCCACCATGTCGCGCGCGACTGCCTCGCCAAGTCGCACGCCCGCGTCGAACTGCCTTTCGACGATATTGGTGAACCCGTTGTCGACGATGATCTCCACCCCGATTTCCGGAAAATCCTTCAGGAAGGTCGGGAGCCTGCGGCGGAACACCAGGTCCACGGCGTCGTCGGGGCAGACGACACGGACGTGACCGGAAGGCTTGTCGCGCAACGCGCTGATCGCGCTGATCCCCGCGGCAATGCTCTCGAAGTGCGGCTGGATGCTTTCCATGAGACGTTCCCCGGCGACGGTCGGCGCGACGTCTCTGGTCGTGCGGGCAAGCAGTCGTATCCCTATTCGTGCCTCCAGTGCGCTGACCGTATGGCTCAGCGCCGATCGCGTGACGCCAAGCTTCGCCGCAGCTCGGGTGAAGCTGCGCTCGCGTGCGACTTCGAGAAACGCCCTCATCTCGGTGAACTCGTCACGTTTCATTGTTGAATCTCTCTCACATCTACATGCGGATTGTAACTCCTAGTCTGCCGAAACCAAAGCGACTATTTGGTGGTCAACAGACAGGAGAAACGAAAATGAGCGTTGATGCCTTGAGGGAAGTCCCCGGTGAAGACACCACCACGCCTTGGGCACAGGTGGTTTGCCTCTCCCTGCTCACGTTCCTGTTGGTCGGGCTGGAGTTTCTTCCCGTGAGTCTCCTGACGCCGATCGCACAGGACCTGCAGATCACGGAGGGTCAGGCTGGTTTGGCGATCACGGTGTCGGGCTTTTTCGCTGTCGTGACCAGCTTGTTCGGCAACGGGTTGCTCGCGAGGATCGACCGAAAGTCGGTCGTCCTCATCTATACCGCGATATTGACTGTCTCCAGCCTGATCGTCGCTGTCGCTCCCAACTTTGCCACCTTCCTGATTGGCCGCGCGCTGGTCGGCCTCGCCATAGGAGGCTTCTGGTCGCTTTCGACTGCCATCCTCGCGCGCCTGGTGTCTTCCTCGGAACTGCCGAAGGCGATCGCTCTTCTCCAGGGCGGCACGGCGTTCGCGATTGTCATCGCGCCATCGATCGGGAGCTTTCTCGGTGGGATGATCGGATGGCGCGGCACCTTCCTCGTCACGGTTCCGATCGGTCTAGCCGCGCTGGTTTGGCAGATGCTCGTTCTTCCACGGTTGCCCGCCACCGAGACCGTGTCAACGGGCAAGATGTTCGGACTCCTTCGCAACCGGTCCTTCCTCGTCGGAATGGCCGCGACCTGCCTGGTGTTCATGGGGATGAACGCGCTCTCGATCTATCTGCGTCCGTTTCTCGAAGGGGTAACCGAGGTCAGTCTGAACGCGCTGTCACTGATGCTTCTTGGTGTCGGCTTGGGCGGACTTCTCGGAACGTCGCTGGTCGGCTTCGTCCTGCGCAGGCACCTCGCCATGGCGCTTGTCGGGATGCCTGGCGTGGTCGCCCTGATCGCAATCCTTCTCATTGGCCTCGGAGCCTCGCCTTGGGCAACGGCGGTCCTTCTCGTTCTGTGGGGCTTCTTTTCGACTCCCGTACCCGTCGCATGGAACACCTGGATGGCCAGGCTGGTGCCCGGTGAACTCGAAGCGGCGGGCGGTCTCCAGGTGGCCTTGATCCAGTTGAGCATCGCGGGCGGAGCTTTCGTCGGCGGCATTCTCTTCGACACGGCGGGATGGTGGAGCGCCTTCCTTCTGGCCGCCGTCCTTCTTTTCAGCTCCGCCGCGTTGGGCGCGGTCGCCAGCCGTCGAATCTGATCGTCGCTGCAAACCATGGAGAACATCATGTCTCAGGGAATAGAGAACAAAGTCGTTGTAATAACGGGGGCGAGTAGCGGTCTTGGGGAAGCGACGGCACGTCATCTCGCAGAACGAGGTGCTATCGTCGTGCTGGGTGCCCGAAGGCGCGAGCGCATCGACGCGGTTGCCGCTGAGCTCATTTCCAAAGGCTGCCGGGCGGTCGCTGTCGAGACCGACGTCACGGACAGGGAGCAGGTCCAGAACCTGGTCGACACAGCGGTTCGGCAGTTCGGTCACGTCGATGTCATGCTGAACAATGCCGGCTTGATGCCGCTTGCCCCCTTGGAACGTCTCAAGGTCGACGAATGGGATCGAATGATCGACGTCAACATCAAAGGTGTGCTCTACGGCATCGCCGCCGCACTGCCGCATATGAAGGAACGGAAGTCGGGCCACGTCATCAATGTCTCCTCGGTCTACGGGCATGTCGTCGATCCCGGAGCCACGGTCTATTGCGCCACGAAGTTCGCGGTTCGGGCGTTGTCCGAAGGTCTTCGCAAGGAAGTCAAACCCTACAACATCCGGACGACCATCATCTCGCCCGGCGCGGTCAGCACCGAACTCCTCGAGCACATCAGCGAGAAGGACATCCAGGCCGGCACGAAGGAGTTCGTCAGCAAGATCGCCGTCGGTGCCGACACATTTGCCCGGACGGTCGCATTCGCGGTGAACGAACCGGACAACGTCGACATCAACGAAATACTCTTCCGGCCGACGGCTCAATCAGTGTGACAAGGGTTGATACCATGACGATACCAATGACCCGGCGGAGGATCATCGGCGGAGCTTTGGCGGCCTCGGCGCTCCCCGTCGCGGCGCGCGGACAGCAGGGCCGCGATGCCAGCCAGGAGCCGACCGAAGTCAGGATCACGTTCAACGACCTTTCGATGACGGCCACGCTTTACGACAATCCGTCGGCACGCGATCTGTTTTCCGATGCTCCCTCTGGACCTAACGATTGAAGACTTCGGCCAGGAACGAGAAGATCGTCCATCTGCCGCGCAAGCTGACCGAAGACGGCAGCGGACCCTTTGGAAACGAGCGGCCGGGCGATCTCTGCTATTTCAAGCCATGGGGCAACCTCGCCCTTTTATACGCGGACTATCGATGGGACGGCCTGGTCAGACTCGGCCGTTTCGACAGCAGCTTCGACGCGCTTGTCGTGCGGCAACACCTTGATCCAGTACCTGAAAGAATATGATCGAGGCTTCGAGCTGGTACGCCAGGCAGTCGCCTTCAACCCCAACAACCTCGATGTCGTCAATTTTGCGGGCGTCGCGAACCTCCATTGCGGCAGTCTCGATGAAGCGGTCACATATTTCCTGCGCGCCGAACGACTGAGTCCGAACAGTCTTGGTGCTCACTGGAACCTTACCGGGCTGGCTCATGTCGAAATGGTCCGCGGCAATTATGAAGAGGCTCTGGCCTGGGCGCGCAAATCCATGGCAGCGAATGCCTATTAGGGTCCATGCTTCTGGATGATGATTGCGGCCAACGCAAAGCTCGGACGCATGGAGGAAGCCCGACAGCATCTTGCAGGCCTGCTTGCCTTTTCGCCTGGCGTCACCGTCGCTCGCCTCCGCGCCGGCCAACCCGCCAAGATTCCGGAACGCATGGAACCCATCCTCGACGGATTGCCGCTCGCCGGTATGCCGGAAGAATGAAATGTGGCGCTAAAGCGTGTCGCCCGTTTTTTGATTCAGGTTCTCGAATCGGCCGATTTGTGATTCCGTCTCACTTGGAAGGAGACCGGTCATGGGCAAATCACATCCGATCGAGTTGCGTTCCCGAGTTGTCGCGTTCGTTGAAGAAGGTAACACCCATCGCGAGGCGTCTCGGCATTTCCGTGTCTCGCCTCGGTTTGTAAATAACCTTTATCCTGAAGCGTGAGACGGGCTCTCTGTCGCCAAGACGACAGGGCCATGTCGGCGGCGGCAAGTTGAGCGACCATGGAGCATGGTTCCGACAGCGTATGGCTGAGAGGGGTGATTTGACGCTTGATGAATTGTGCCTCGAACTTGCAGAGCGCGGCGTCATCGTGCACCGCTCGAGCGTTGGACGCATGTTGCACCGGCTCGGTTTGAGCCATAAAAAAAGCCTTACGGCAAGCGATTTCGGCCAACGCTCAAGACAAAGAAGTGATCTTGGAATTCTTGCGCGATTACGCCCTTGACCGCCACGCTCACCGCCATCGTCAACGCCACAAGCAGAGCCAGATCGATGAAGTCGGATCGGAGCCCGCGAACGGTGCAATTGGCTTCACGCTGAATGCTCCTGACGCGGCGTTAGTCCCAAGTGGATGGGCCGCACTGCATCGCAGGCGATTCGTAAGGGCTTTGCCACGCCTGCACCCGACGCGACACTGACTGAGATCGCTGCCCCCTCCGGAAAGTACGAAGGAGCGCGGCTCTAGGCGTTAGTCTCTCTGACTCGCCACGGGGGTCCGAGACCATCGTTCCTCACGCCCGTCGCCACCGCCAGCCAGTGATTTCGGGCATGTCCTCTCCGCTTTCCCTGATGAATGCGGCGTGCTCGGCGAGCTTGGCCTTCAGCTTCTCAGTCACGTCCGGCACCTTCGCAGCCAGACCGGGAACCCGCGCGATCGCCTCCAGGGCAAGGTGATATCGGTCAAGTTGATTCATGACCGTCATGTCGAACGGCGTTGTCGTCGTTCCTTCCTCCATGAACCCTCTTACATGGATGTTGCTATGATTGGTCCGCCGGTAGGTCAGACGGTGGATCAGGTAGGGATAGCCATGATAGGCAAAGATGACAGGCTTATCCCTCGTGAAGATTTCGTCAAACCTCTGATGATCCACTCCGTGCGGATGCTGGTCAGGATCTTGCAATGCCAGCAGGTCAACGACATTGACTGTCCTGATCTTGAGTTCCGGGATCGCTTCATGCAAAAGCATAACCGCGGCGAGCGTCTCCATTGTGGGGACATCGCCTGCGCACGCCATCACTACGTCTGGCGCGATCGTATTGTCTTCGTAGCTCGCCCAATCCCACCCGCCGAGGCCGGCCTCGCAATGCTTCATGGCCTCGTCGATCGTCAGATATTGAGACTCCGGCTGCTTGCCCGCCACGATTACGTTGATACGATTGTAAGTCTTCAGGCAGTGGTCGCCGACCCATAGCAAGGTGTTGGCATCCGGTGGTAGGTAGATGCGGACGATGTCGGCCTTCTTATTGGCGACCAGATCGACGAAGCCGGGGTCCTGATGTGAGAAGCCGTTATGATCCTGTCGCCAGACATGGGAGGTCAGAAGGTAGTTTAGCGACGAGATCGGCTTCCGCCAGGCTAGTTCTCGTGAGACCTTCAACCACTTGGCGTGCTGGTTGAACATCGAGTCGACGATGTGGATGAAGGCCTCGTAGCAGGAAAAGAGCCCATGGCGTCCTGTCAGGAGATAGCCTTCAAGCCATCCCTGGCACAGGTGCTCGCTGAGGATCTCCATGACACGACCGTCTTGAGCAAGATGGACGTCGTAGTCCTCGATCCTTTGCATCCACACCCTGTTGGTTTCTTCGAAGACGCTTCCCAGCCGATTGGACTCCGTTTCGTCCGGACCGAAAATCCGGAAGTTCCTCGCACCCGCGTTCAGCTTCAGGACGTCGCGCAGATACATCCCAAAGATCTCTGTCGACTGGACTTGCTTGGAGCCGCGCTCCTCGATGTCGATGGCGTAATCTTCGATTTTTGGAACGACCATTTTCTGGAGGAGGCGGCCGCCGTTCCCAAAGGGCGTAGCACCCATTCTCTTGTCGCCCGTCGGCGCGAGCGCTTGTAGTTCCGGCCTCAGGCGACCTTCGGCATCGAAGAGATCTTCGGGATGATAGCTGCGCATCCAGTCTTCCAGTATCTTTCGATGGCCGTCGTCGCCTCGGCAGTTTGCAACCGGCACCTGATGGGCTCGCCAGAACCCTTCAACCTTCTTGCCGTCCACCTCCTTCGGGCCCGTCCATCCTTTCGGGCTCCGCAGTACGATCAATGGCCAGCGTGGAACTCCGGAAAATTCAACGCCTTCGCGCGCCATTGTCTGCAAACCAGTAATGAGTTCAAAAGCCTCGTCGAAAGCCAGCGCCATTTTCTGATGCATTTCGACTGGCTCATGTCCTTCCACGAAAATCGGCTGGTAGCCCAATCCCCAAAAGAGGCTTTCCAGATCGCCGTCGCTCGTTCGCGCAAGTATTGTCGGATTAGCGATCTTGTAGCCGTTGAGGTGAAGAATGGGCAGGACTGCGCCGTCGCGGGCCGGATTGAGGAACTTGGTGGAGTGCCACGCTGCGGCTAGGGGTCCGGTTTCTGCTTCCCCGTCGCCGATCACGCAGGAAAGCGTGGATGAGTGCGTAGCCGAGTTCACCTCCTTCATGAATCGATCCCGGCGTCTCAGGTGCGGCATGGCTTGGTATGCCGCCTGGGAACGAGAATTGCTTGAACAGCTTGCGCATACCCGAGGCACTTTGCGTGACCTCAGGGTAGACTTCGCTGTACGTGCCCTCCAGATACGTGTTGGCCACCATGCCAGGGCCGCCATGGCCGGGCCCGCAGACATAGAGCACGTCGATGTCACGCGCCTTGATGATGCGGTTGAGGTGGGCGTAAATAAAGTTCAGTCCGGGCGTCGTTCCCCAGTGACCGAGAAGCCGCGGTTTGATGTGCTCCGGCTTGAGTGGCTCCCGCAATAGCGGATTATCCATCAGGTAGATCTGCCCGACAGAGAGGTAGTTGGCCGCCCGCCAGTAGCGGTCGATAAGACGGAGTTCTGACGCGGCAAGCGTCGTGCCATTGGCAGCCATGGTGGGGACTCCTCACATTCTGTGTTGGCTGATGACGGCGAGCGCCTCGTCGGCGATCACCTGCTCTTCGTCCGTGGGAATGACGAAGACCGATATATTGCTGCCACGCGCGCTGATGACGGTTGCATTCGCTTTGTTAGCGGGTTCGCTCAGCGAGACTCCCATCCAGCCCAGGTGACGTTCGATGCCTTTCCGGATTTCCGGCTGATGTTCTCCAATGCCGGCGGTGAAGACGATCGCGTCAACGCCGCCTATCGACACCGCTAGACGGCCGATCTCACCTGCAATTCTGAAGCAGAACAGATCAAGCGCTTCCTTGGCAGCAGGGCTGAAGTCCTTGAGAAGCAGCTCGGTGTCACCGCTAATTCCCGAGACGCCGAGAAGGCCGCATCGGTGATAAAGGAAGTTCTCCAACTGGTCGGTGTCGTGGAGCTCGGACCTAAGCAAATGGACAAGCACGCCAGGGTCGATCGCTCCCGGCCGCGTCGCCATGGGAATCCCGTCGAGAGCGGAAAAGCCCATGCTGGTGTCGATGCTGACGCCGTCGACCATGCCGCAGAGACTCGCGCCGCTTCCAAGATGCGCGCAGATCACCCTACCGCCACCCGTGTCGGGGGCAAGCTTCCTGAGTTGGGCGGCGACGTGCTGATAGGAAAGTCCGTGGAATCCATAGCGCCGAATCCCGGCGTCGTGCATGGCGCGCGGGATCGCAAACCTCGTAGTCAGGCTGCAATGCGAAGAATGAAACGCTGTGTCGAAGGAAGCCGTCTGCACGACACAGGGATACAGGGCCCGCACAGCGTGAATGACCTCGAGCGCCTGAGGTTGGTGGAGAGGGGCGATCGGTACCAGGCTTTCGATCTGCGCGAGAACGGCGTCACCCAAGAGAGCAGGTCCGTCGAACATCGATCCACCATGGAGGACGCGATGGCCCACAAAGCCGACGTCACAACCGGTTGGGAGGAGGTGATCGAGAACGGACGAAATCAATCCTTCATCGATACGGCCGACGGGCAGATCGGCCTGAAGCAATTCGTCTCCGGCAAGGTACTTCAATCGCGGCTCTTCGCCTGACACCACGGTGCCTCGGCCGATTGGTTTGGCATACCCCGCGCCGATGCCGAAAACGCCGACCTTGAGCGTCGAAGAACCAGCATTGAAAGTGATTCCAACTCTACCGATCATCTTGGCCTCGCTTGCGTCTGGGCAGCATTGCCTACTTCGATCTCACCTGTGCGACAGCAGCATCCAGCACGCCCAATGCGTAGTCTGCAGTCGCCGTCTCGTCGTCCGAACACAGCTTCAGCGAGCTGCATCTTTCTTTGAGAGTGTGCAGGATATTTTGTCGGACCTTCAAAATGACGGGCGCGTGCTCGTGCTTCAGGAGTTCCTGCAGGCAAGCGACTGCGACGACTTCAAATACGAGCAGCTTGCCTTCGATTTCGCCTTGGGTAGGGATTGCTAAGTGTTCACCACCGCGTTTGCAGTCCCGGTCAGTCGAGAGCATTTTCATTCTCCTTCTTCTTTGCGATGACATCGTCCGGATCGAGCGCACGCCTCAGCCTGCGAAGAATGACGGCACGGCCTTTGCGATCCGCCGCCTTGTCCAACCGATCAGATAGGTCGAGGACGAAGCTTTGATAGTCGTTATGCCAGTCAGCATGACCGAGTTGTTCGGGTTCCAGCCGGCGGGGCTTTGAAGGTGTTGCCAGATGCGCGCCGTCCTTGCTCAGGAGGTAACTTTCGTCGAGGCTTGGCAACAGGATCGGTGCGCTCACAGTCTTGGAGAGGCGGTCTGACAACACGCTTCGCGCGGTAGTCTCGCCGTGCACAAGAAACAGTCCTTTTCGGATTGGGGTGCGTGCGGTGACCCATTCCTCCAGTTCGCTGGCATCCGCATGACCGCTATAGGCGTCGAGCGTCGCAATGTTGGCGCGGACCTCGATCTCGTCGCCTTGGATTCGCACGACACGCGCGCCATCCTCGAGAATTCGTCCCAACGTTCCGGTCGCCTGGAACCCGACGAACAGCACGGTGCACTCGGAGCGCCAAAGCCAATTGCGTAAACGGTGTCGAATTCGACCGGCCTCGCACATTCCGCTTGCCGCGATAATGATATGAAATCCGCGCACGAGATCGAGCGCCTTGGATTGCTCCGCAGTTTCCGTGAACCTCACGTTCGGGGCGTTCAACGCTCGGAGGAAGGCACTTCTGTTTTCGAGTTCGCGAGACTGCGCTTTGAACACCTCTGTCGCTCGAGACGCGAGAGGCGAATCGATCATGATGGGCGTTCGGGGAAGACTTCCGGCATCCATCAGTGCGATCAGATCTGTCAGAACCTCCTGCGTGCGCTCCACCGCGAAAGAGGGGATCAGGAGAACGCCGTTGCCATTGTTGGCCTTGGCAACGACCCGCTGCAGACGACCACGCCGAGCTTCCTGCGTGTAGTCTTCGCGCTCCCGGTCGCCATAGGTGCTTTCGCAGATCAGGTAGTCCACGCCAGTCGGGCCCTGCGGATCACCTTCCAGCAGCTTGTATCGAGACCCGACGTCACCCGAAAAAAGAAGGCGCTGCGGATCGCCGGCAAGCGCTGCTTCGACTTCGATCGAGGCCGATCCGAGGAGATGTCCCGCATCCCAGAACCGGAACCGGATACCGCCCACGGTCTCCTGCCACTGCTTATACGGCAGGCAGACGAACTGTGGCATTACGCTACGCGCGTCCTCGGCGGTGTAGATGGGCTCGACAGGCTCACGTGCCCGTCTTCGACCGCGACGGTTGAACTGCTTGACCTCGGATTCCTGAATGTGGCCGGAGTCCTGAAGCATGATGCCGCAGAGTTCCATCGTCGGAGTGGTCGCGTAGATGGGACCGCTGTAACCCGCCTTCGCAAGTTTGGGCAGAAGGCCGGAGTGATCGATGTGGGCGTGGGTGAGAAGGACAGCGTCGATCTGCGTAGGGTCGAACGGAAATGGCCGGTAGTTGAGCTCCTTCTCGGTTTTCGAACCCTGGAACATGCCGCAGTCGATCAATATCCGCGAGGACCCGGTCTCCAGCAGAAAACAGGAGCCGGTGACCGAACCCGCAGCACCATGAAAGGATATTTTGAGGTCTGCCATGTTCCACCTGTCAGCTTTTGACAGAGCCTAAGGGTTTGGAGGCCGGCGTCCTTGACCAAGATCAAAGTGAGGATGCTCTATCGTCGAAAGGGAAACCGAAATTTCCCTGTGGCTGCGCGCAGATATCCCATTTGATGGCAGATGAAGTCCGCGAGCGCGTCGATTGACCCAACAGGTCGATCTTACCAACGTGGCGTCTGATGCCTGCACCCCCGCGGAGGCTCCGATGGCAATGATATCGCGCCTCTTGACCTACGACCTCCAGTCGAGCGCCGATAAAATATCGTCCGGACATCGCAGGTTATTCGGCCGGTGGCTTCAGCCGGCTGAGCATCCGGTAAGCGACCTGGATATTGTTGGACACGCCCTGAACGCCGGGAACGCTTTCGGCAGCCACGCGGGCAGCCTCTCGCTCAATCGAACTCTCAACCTCCCCACGGAGAATGACGAGGCCGTTGCTGACAGAGGTTTCAACATCCTTGGGAGGGATTCCGAGCTCCGACTCCAACCGGCTGCGCACCGCTGTCTGCAGGGCCTGGTCGCCAGACGCCGTGGACTCCGATGGGGTGTCGATTATCGCTCGCATGAGGTCGCGTCGGCTTACCATGCCCACCAATCGTCCTTCGGCGACAACGGGAATATGCTTTATCGGGTGTGCAAGAAGAAGGTCGGCGAGCTGAGTAATAGTCGCGGTCGGAACGGCGCTGATTACGGGAGTGGTCATAACGTCCTTGATCCGCCAGCTTCGAGCCTTGATGTAATCCGCTAGTGCCTCCTTCCGGTCGCGGGTGTGGGGCACTGGACGTCTGCCGTTTGAAGAGGAGATGCGCCGGAGCAAGTCACCCTCGGTAACGATGCCTGTCAGCACGGCTTCTGCATCAACGACCGGAACCGCGCCGAATTTGGTCGCGTTGATGATCTCTACTGCGCGCCGAACGTTTTGATCTTCTCCGATCGTGGTGACAGGACTGGCCATGATGTCTTTCGCAAGCATTGCAATACCTCCATCGGGGTTCATTCAACTTGAATCCGAAAAGCCGAGGTCCGCCTTGATCTGCATCAATCTCCCTGTTTCGGAGTGCTCCTTTGCCAGTCCCCACTACAGCCCTTCGTCGGTATTTCGGCGGTTTCATCCGATCTGGATTGCGGGGCCCAATGCGGGTGAGACGCCTTCCGCCACATGTGCGGAGTTTGATCGTGATCAAACAGACGCAGTTACGGCGATGGTAGTGTCAGGTCACGACGGATTTGCAGACAGGCGCAAAATGGCCTTCACTGAGGAAAGAAAGCTTGAGCTCGAATCGAAATACATTCTGGATTTCGCACGACTCTTGGCGACTAGGGCGCGGCGAGATTGTCTCCTCGCGGGTTGGGCGACCAACCTGCTACGACGAAACGACTTCCGGGCATAATCTTCAGGAATTAAACGATACCGCGATAGGCACGCCAACCGACGACGACCTTGTCGCAAAGCTACTTCGTGACTTCGAACTAGCCGGAATCAAGATATCAAAGGATGATCTCGCCAGAACGATGCACGAGATGATGTTCGAGGCCGCGGAAGAATTGGACTCGGGTCGAACGTAGTCGGGCGATCGACCGGCCTCTGCGAAGATCTCTCGTTTGAGGCACGGGGGAGCCGCTGCTGGAGCCGGATCGACTGCCG
This sequence comes from Rhizobium sp. BK538, assembly GCF_014197575.1. Taxonomy (NCBI): domain Bacteria; kingdom Pseudomonadati; phylum Pseudomonadota; class Alphaproteobacteria; order Hyphomicrobiales; family Rhizobiaceae; genus Rhizobium; species Rhizobium sp. BK538. Next base: position 12,065 of record NZ_JACIFT010000038.1, on the reverse strand, counting down.
CGCCTGAAGATGCATTGGATCAATCTCTTGAAGCGATTTTTCTGCCACAACAGATTATCCGCCAACTCCAATCTAAAACGTCTCATCAGGCTTTGCCGCCCTTCACCGACATTGATCCGTGTCAATGCAGTGCGGCACTAAAAATGATCGTCTGGCATTCATTTGCGGGAGGATCAACTGATGATCACTGAGGACCAGTCCTCCACCGTTTCCTTTCTTATGAAAGCCCTGTCGTCGGGGACTGGAAACCCACATATCGCGCATCTTTCTCACCGGTGATCGCGCTTACAAGATGAAAAGGGCGGTCGTACCCTATGCGAATTTCTCGACCCCTGCTGTGCGGCTCGCAGTGTGCCGCAAGGAGGTCGAATTGAACAGAGCGACGGCTCCAGATCTGTGTCTGGGCGTGCGGACCATAAACCGGCAAGCCGATAGTCAGCTAACCCTCGACGGGCAGGGGGAACTCGTTGACGCGCTTGTCGAAATGCGTCGCTTTGATCAGGCGTCGCTGCTCGATCGACTGGCCACGGAACAGCGACTAACCGCTCCGATGATGACGGCGCTTGCCCGAGAAATCGCTCGATTTCATCGTTCCGCGCCAATCGTCCGCGACAAAAGCGGCACTTGGAACGTGGAAGCGGTTCTGCGGATCAACCAGGCCGGGTTTGCTATGAGCAGTGTGTTCTCAAGGCACGACGTCGCCAAACTGGTGCAAGGCTTTGAGTCCCGACTCTCAGCGCTTTCGGGCGTGCTCGACAAGCGCCAGGAGGCGGGGAAGGTCCGCAGATGCCATGGAGACCTTCATCTTCGAAATTTTTTTCTCAATGCGGGCCTGCCCTGCATATTCGACTGCATCGAATTCAATGAAAGTATCGCGACGAGCGATGTCCTTTATGATCTGGCGTTCTTGCTAATGGACCTTTGGCACCGAGGTTACTTTCAATTCGCCAATTTGATTGTGAACCGCTATCTCGACGATACCGACGAAGACGACGGCTTTGGTGTTCTTCCATTTTTTCTCGCAGTGCGGGCTGCCGTGCGAGCTCACGTCGTCGCCCTACAGGCGGATGGTGCCGAAAGCGGTACTTTCGCTTTGGCCAATGAAGCGAGATCCTATTTCAACCTGGCATGCTCGCTTCTGAAGCAACCTCCAGCCGAACTTGTCGCCATTGGCGGGCTCAGCGGATCGGGCAAGACCACACTCGCGGAGGCTTTGGCACCTCATTTGGGCGCCCCGCCGGGAGCACGCATCATCGAAAGCGATCGAATACGCAAGGCATTGTTTGGGGTGCCGGCCGAGACGCGGCTTCCTCCAGCAGCATATAAGGAGGACATTTCGGCCAAGGTTTATCGCGAAATGACATTCCGGGCCCGCATCATTCTCGGCGAGGGGGGAACGGCGGTGACCGATGCTGTCTCGACAATGCCGCCAACCGCCGGATGATGGAAGCTGCGGGCCGAGAGGGCGGGCACCAATTTTCAGGATTTTGGCTGCAGGCAGAGCCGGTTGTGCTTTGGCAGCGTGTGGCAACGCGCAGCGGTGGTCCCTCCGACGCCACGCTCGACGTTCTCGCCGATCAACTGGCGAGAGAAACGGCTGAGACCGGATGGCTGAAGCTCGATGCGGCACTATCCACCGACAGACTTGTGGATCAGCTTCTCAATGTGCTGGAGATCAACAAGGATGTTGCGCCGCCAGGCAATGGGGACGGCTAGCCAGTCGATCCGGCTTCTATCATGTGCCGCCACGGAGAGGCGCAGTTCGACCTTTGCATTTCACCGCAACCGAATGTTCCGACAAAGATTGATGAGAATCAAAGACCGCTGCTCGGGGATTTTGTAAGCTAGTCACCGATCTGGGGAGGTTTCCAATGTTTACAAACATTCTCATTCCAACAGATGGGTCGAAGCTTGCCGAGGCCGCCGCCGAGAACGCTATCGCCTTTGCTCGAGACGCCAAGGCGTCGGTCGTGCTCGTCAGCGTAATCGAGCCGTTTCACATTTTTACGACTGATAGTGAGAAGCTTGCGATTGCCAAGGATGATTACGATCGGTTCGCAGACGTACAGGCCGTAAAATTCCTGAGTGCCGTTGAAGCGCGGGCGCGTCTTCAGGGTGTCGTCAGCCACACCGTGAAAGTTCAGAGCGATCAGGTACACACCGCGATAGTCGCCACTGCTATCGAGAATGGATGCGACCTGATTGCAATGGGATCGCATGGTCGCGGGAGCGTCGCCAGCGTTCTGATAGGCAGCGTCACGGCCAAGGTGCTGAGTCATTCGCGGATCCCGGTTCTCGTCTATCGCTAGCCTTCAGCTCTATAATGCCGTTCTTTCCTCTCGACTGGCAAATTCCGATAGCGACAGCTCACGCACGGCAGCTTTGTCCTCAATGTCACCGACCGACGCGCAATGCGCCGGCAATCATCCTCTAGCTTGGAAGGAATCGCCGCATGGGCTACTCCAACAATGGACGGTTGAGCGGAAGCCTTCTCAGGCGCGGTTGCCTTCGGGAATCGGTATTGGGAGCGCGACACCGTAGTAAGGGTCGATCCATGTGAGGTGATCCGTTATTGATCTCACGCCCGGAACATTCTCGTCAGCCGCCCTCGCGGCGAGGCGCTCCTGCTCGTCAAAGATTGTACCATCCAATTCGGCGACGTCGTTTGCGACGTGTCAGCGGATGAACCCGTTGCGGCTCCAATCCTGCTTTCTCAACTCGGCCTCGATCGCTGCCTGAATCGCGGCATCCTCGACAGATGAGGCAGTGGCTGCTGTAGCTGTGAGACAGCGCGCAGGAGATCTGATCGCGAAATGATGCCTACAAGCCTGCCATCGGAAACGACGATCAGAAGATCCCCTTGATAAAGTCCAAGCATCGTGTCGATGAAAAGCAGTTGAAGAGCGTCGGCGAGGTATCCGATCTGAAACCGGGCGCGGACGGCGAGTTGAAAGCAAAGCTAGCACCTGGCTCCTATCCCCTCCTTTGCAACATCAAGGGGCACTTCGAGGCAGGAATGGAGGCAAGACTGACCGTTACCGAATAATCCGCGCGCATGAGGTGGTCCGTCTATCGCACGCGGCCACCTCATATTGTCATTGGCGCTTCGCCTCTTCTGCCGAGATCTTGTAGTTCGGAGGGGGGGATCGTGCTGGCGTCGCGGATGAGTTCGTACTTGACCTGGGTAACCTTGAGGTCGCGATACCAGTCCACCAATGCACCCCACGGATCGGAGACCTTGTTGAGGCCTGCAACGAACGCCACGACGGTTCCGATCTCCGTCTTGCCCGTCACCACGTAGTAGCCGCCAAGTGCGAATATCCCCACATAGCCAAGCTGAATCATAACATTCATCAGGAAGTTCAGCGCGTACTTCAGCCTGTAGATGCTGACGTTCGTCGCAAACAGCCTCTGGACACGGGCTGCCTGATGTTGCGAAGCCTTGGGCGATGCGTCGCGATCGACCATCTGTTCGCTGAGGTGTCGCATGACCGTGATCTTGGTCTTCACGCGCTGATTGATAAGACCCTGCAGAATGGGAACCAGGACGGCCTGGGGTATGAACACCACCGCGACTGCCAGCGCCAGCAGCGGCTGCAGATAGATCATGTAGCCGCCGACGGCGATCAGAACACCTACCTGGAGGATTGGCTCCGAAATGCTCGTGCCCACGAAGCCGCCAACAGGTTCGGCCTCGGCGAGCACGATCGACATTTCGACGCCCTCGACCAACGTCGTTAGTTCCTCCAGGTGGCGTTCCCTCGCGTCAAGAACCGCCATGCGGAGCCATCGGATAGCGACTTCGCCGATCCAACCGCGGTAGATGTTCAAGGCGAGCTTAATACTCCCCTCGGTCAGGGCGAGTGCGAAGTAGGCGAAAACAAGCATGAGGATGGCGTTGAAGCTCGCGCCCTGTGTCGCGCCGTTGATGATCCTTCGCTGGATCTCCAGCGGCACGATGCCGACAACGAATAGCATGACCGAAAGCAGGACCAAAGCAGCCTGATGGCTCCGCCCCATTGCAAGGATGAAGCCGGCTAGCTTGCGCGGCATGGCGCTTTCCTTCCGGGATCTGGGACGGGCTTCCCGCCCTTCGATCAAAGGATCGTCCTCAAGTGTCTTTTCGACTCTCATCCTGACATCCTCCAGGGGGTCAGGACATCCGAGCAGATCTGCGGGGGCGTTTCATTGACCCATCGCAATTATAAGCGGCTTGCTAAGAGATTTGACCCGCGTCAATGACAGCGGCTTCGGTCGGCCGCAAAATCTCGACAGATCAACGGCCCCACCGCTATCCGGGAAGAGCCTCGACCCAGGAGGTCATCATGCCCTACAGCCCGTTTCGAACCTTTCCGGAAGCCGCCCAGGAGGCGGGCGTCTGGGTGCGCGAACTAGCAGATCTCCTTGGCTGCGAGCAGCGCGCCGCCTACGACGTGTTGCGCGCCACGTTGCATGCCGTCCGCGACAGTCTCTCGGTCGACGACAACGCGAAGATCGGCAACTCTCTCCCCGTCATCGTTCGTGGGATCTACTATGAGGGCTGGAACCCGATGAAGATGGCAACGCAACTCGAGCCCGGAGCGCTTTCAACCCGCCTGCTCGGCTTGATGCCGTCGACCGTCTCTGCGGATGAGCAAGTGTTGGTCAAGATTCTGAAGCTGCTTGAAAATCGGTTGGGCGACAAACTGCCAGCAAGGCTCGATGTTGCGCTCAAAGTCTGCACACAGGCCATGCTTGAGATGCAGTTGAGATGACCTGACGTTTTCCTTACAGCATTTTGCTGCCGCTTCTTACATTCCCCATCGACGCACAAACCAGCGTTTCACAAGGTGCGTCATGGTTGCGTACGACAACAGGATTGTCGCCAAGAGCGGCCAGTATGGCCAGGGCAGGGCGACAAATCCCAGGGCGGTTCCGAGTTCGGTGGAGGGCAGAAGGATGCCAATGATCCCGATAACGATGCTCGTGGCGACGAGTGCCGCACTGGCGTTGCTTTCAATGAAGGGAACTCGAGCGGTGCGTATGATGTGGATGATCAAGGTCTGAGTGAGCAATGATTCCACAAACCATCCCGTCTGAAACAGTGCCGGATCGCTCCATGCTTTGAAAACGAATAGCATCATGGCGAACGTCGCATAGTCGAAGATCGAACTAACCGGCCCCAAAAGCAGCATGAATCTGAAGATGCCACCAATATCCCATCGGCGCGGCGTGGCGATAAATTCCTCGTCGACAGTGTCGGTCGGGATGGCTGTCTGCGAGACGTCGTAGAGCAGGTTGTTGGTCAGAACCTGTATCGCCGTCATCGGCAGGAACGGCAGGAACAGACTGGCCCCGATGACACTGAACATGTTGCCGAAGTTCGAACTCGCGCCCATCCTTATGTATTTCGTGATGTTCGCAAACACCTTACGCCCTTCGACGACGCCGTCGCGCAGGACGAGGAGGTTCTTTTCCAGCAGAATGATGTCTGCGCTTTCCTTTGCGATATCGACGGCGCTGTCGACTGATACGCCGACGTCGGCGGCCTTGAGCGCCGGGCTGTCGTTGATTCCGTCGCCGAGAAAACCGACCACATGGCCGCTCGAGCGAAGGATCCGGACGACGCGCTCTTTTTGCATTGGCGTCAGTTTCGCAAGCACGGTTGTAGCCAAAGCTTTTTCTGCGAGCTCGACATCCGTCATTCCCTCGAGCTGCGACCCAAGGAGAATGTCGCCAGCCGGTATCCTGACATCACCGCAGACCTTGCGCGTGATCACCTCGTTGTCTCCGGTGAGTATCTTCACGCGCACCCCTTTCGCCTCCAGCGCGGCGATGGCGTTGGCGGCACTCTCCTTGGGAGGATCCAGAAACGAGATGTAGCCGAGCAGAGTGAGATCGCTTTCGTCTTCCACGCTGTAGCTCGACTTCGTTTCGGCGATCTCCTTGTACGCAACCGCGACGACGCGGAAGCCGCTATCGTTGAGTGCGACGGTCTCTTCCTTGGCCGTCGCCAGATGGCTCGCATCCAACGTTCCGGACCCCCCGCCATCCTCGTAGCGGGTGGATACCGCGAATATCTCCTCGACCGCGCCCTTGCAGACAAGAATGTGCTTGCCCTGATCGTCAGAAACGACGACGGACAAACGCCGGCGGGCAAAGTCGAAGGGTATTTCCCCTATCTTTCGAAAGCGCTGGTCGATCCCTAGTTCTTCATGGACGTCCCCGTGCTGGAGGACCGCGACGTCGAGTAGGTTCTTCAGTCCCGACTGGAAGTAGCTGTTGAGATAGGCGTAGTGCAGCACTCGCGGCGAGTCGCCGCCATGGATATCAACATGCTGCTTGAGAATGATCCTGTCCTGCGTCAGCGTGCCGGTCTTGTCAGTACACAGGATGTCCATCGCGCCGAGGTTTTGGATCGCGTTCAGGCGCTTCACGATCACCTTCGACCGGACCATTGCGAGCGCGCCCTTCGCAAGGTTGACGGTTACCGCCATCGGAAGCATTTCGGGAGTCAGCCCGACTGCTACCGCCACGGCAAACAACAAGGCCTGAAGCCAATCTCCCTTTGTGATTCCGTTGATGACAAAGACAAGGGGCCCGAGAACAACGGTCACACCGATCATCAGCCAGGTGAAGCGCTTGACGCCGAGATCGAAGGCCGTCTCCTCCTGCCGGGCCACCACCTCCTCGGCCAGCGCGCCGAAGAAGGTTTGCGGACCAGTCCTGACCACCAGACCGCTTCCGTACCCACTAACGACGTTCGATCCCATGAAGCAGAGGTTTGGACGATCGAATGCCGAGTCGACGGGAGCCGAGGCAGGAACGGACACCTTCTCGACGGGCATTGCCTCCCCAGTCAGGGTCGACTGGTTCACATAAAGGTCAGTGGCGTCGATGAGGCGCAAATCAGCGGGAATGAGATCGCCTGCAGATAACCGCACGACGTCCCCAGGCACGAGTTCTTCGACGGGCTCTTCTGTTACCTCGGGCTGGCTGGTGCCCGGACGAAGGACGCTGACAGTCGTCCTTACCATCGCGCGAAGTTTGGCGGCGGCCTGGCTGGAACGATGCTCCTGAACGAAGGCCATCCCCACCGAGAGGATGACAATGGTCGATATGACGACGGCGGCCCGCAGATCGCCGAGCGCGTACGAAATGATGGCAAGTAACAGCAGGAGGGCGTTCAGTGGGCTTTTGGCGCGAATCCAGATTTCTTGGAGCAGCGGGGCACGTTGCTCGCGGCTGATGACATTGGGGCCATTCCGTTCGCGCCGCAGTCGTGCTTCGTCGGCGGCAATCCCTGACGGGCTGGAGGCGAGCGCCTCGCAGGCTTCGTTCTGCGAACACAGGCTAACCTCTGCGAGATCGTCGACAGCTTCGCTCTGGTCCTTAGTGGCGTGCCGGATAAGGCTCGGCTCGCGTGCGTTGACGTTCATCATCTCGCCGAGCCCCATTTGCGCTAGGTGAACGTCAGGATCTGATGCCGCTCGGCGAAATCGATCACTTCGATCGCGACGACCTCTCCTTCCTCATCCTGAACCGTGATTTTCTGCGGCCTTTCGACCACATGCGTGATGCCCTTGACCGAAAGCTCTAGCATGTCCTCCTTGGGTTCGTACGTCGCCCCCAGCAGAGGGGCGGATTTTACAAGGATCTGATCGCCAACCGTCGCACCCACGACTTCGATTTTGATCTCCTTGCTTTGCACGGCTTCGTGGAGATGCGAGAAGTAAGTCGCCCATTCGGCCTTTGCGAGAACTTTCAATCCCATTTTCCTACCTCCTACTGTCCACTCTGTCCCGCAGCACCCGCTCCTGAGAGCAACGCTTCTGCAGTCCGCGACATCTGGACGACCATCGACCTTCTCCTAAGCTCTCCCGGTGCCAGGTCCCGCAAACGCGGGTAGGGCGGCGAAGACGACGACTACGCCGCCCATGATGGCGCACCCACCTGTGCGAGATCAGCCGGCCTTGATCTCGATCTTGCGATCGTTCTGCTTCGCAGCGAGGCTCTTGGGAAGCGTCACTTTGAGAACGCCCTTCGCGAAAGCCGCGCTGACTTTGTCAGCCTCGACGCCGTCGGGAAGCCGGAAGGAGCGCTGGAACGAGCCGTAGTGACGTTCCGAAACATGATACGCCTTTTCCTTGTCTTCCTTTTCTTCGCTCTTCTCGCCGCGGATGGTCAGAACACCGTCCGCAAGTTTGACCTCCAGGTTCTTTTCGTCCAAACCGGGCACTTCGGCCGTCACTTCGAAAGCATCGTCCTTTTCAACGACGTCGACGGCAGGCGACATGATCCATCCATTGGAAGATGCCGCAGTACGCGCAAAAAACGGCCGTGCGAGAGGCCGAAACGACGACGGCCCGAAATCCTCGAACAGACGGTCAATTTCGGTGCGCAAGGTTTCGAACGGCGACCAGATGCTGCCGGCGGCCGGCATCGTCTTCTGTTCTGTCTTTACGGGAACTGTATCAGGCATGGTCATCTCCTGTTTGCCGAGCAGGTTCCGGAAATCCGGATCCCATCAAAGTTGCTTGCTCTCAACATTGAGCCTCGCCATCAAACTACAACTTCGATGAGGCCGCTTTGATGCGCGTCAAGAACGGCAAAACATTTTCGGGTTCGGCACGGCCAGTAATTCTTGATGGATGGACAAGCAGGAGCGGAAACAAAAAAGGACGAACTCAAAAGAGCTCGTCCTTCGGCGACAGGGGGAAGGCCGCAGGATCACGCAATAATCCGTTATTCGCCCACGACGCCTTCGCTCGCCTTCGATCAGCCGATCCGGAGGTGATCCTCGACGGCCGTCACACCGGCGGCCGACCAAGCGGCATGTTCTGCGGCCTGTCGCTCGGACCACCGCTTCACCGTTCCATCGAGCGTCACCTTGCCGTCCATCACGTTTACGCGGATGGACTGAGCCTCCAGTTCGGCGTCCCGTTTGAACGCGTCTTCGATCCGCCGCTTGACGTCGCTGGAAGTGGGCCGTGGCGTCACCGCAATCACATTGGAAATGCCGACGACACCGGCCAAATCGCGGATGGCGCTAGCCGCCGCGTTCTTTTGGTATTGCCATTCCACATTGCCTTCCAGCGTGACCCAGCCATTCTGCACTTTGACTTTCACGGCGTCCCTCGGAACGGTCGTACGCCAAGCGAGCGTGCTGAGAGCGCGCGTTGCGATCTCGTCGTCCGCGGTGACGTGTGTGCCGTGCGGGCGCACTTCGATCTCCTGGGCGATGGCATGAACGCCCTTGACACGCCGAGCAGCACGCTCGGCCGCGTCCTTCTCTGCGTAGGTCGCGACGTGACCAGTCAGCGTGATCACGCCACGCTCGGCCGTAACGCCGATGTGGGCGGCGTCGATGCTCGGTTCGAATTCCAGCTCATCCAGTACATTCTGTCGCAACGAAATGTCTGTCATGGGAAAGCCTCCTTCCATGTTCGACGGGGCTGGATCGTAGAGGCGAATGAGCGCGTAGGCTTTGATCTGGCTCAAACTGGCGAGCATTCGTCAAAGCGTCGATGGGTTAGGATATTTTTCGCCTGGTTTGATCAAGCGCAATGTCAGGTCGGCAAAATGGCGGATCATCTCGACGAGGTCTCGAGAACCCTTTGTTCAGTGGAGGAATGTCATGAATGATCTCGCACTACGTCAGAATATCATCGACGAACTCGGTTTTGAACCGAGCGTGGATGCAGCCAACATCGGCGTAACGGTTGAAAACGGCGTTGTCACCTTGACGGGCCATGTCGGCAGCTACGCTGAAAAGATTGCCGCCGAGCTCGCAGTCAAGCGGGTCAAGGGAGCACGCGCGCTGGCAGAGAACCTCGAAGTCCGCTTCGCGGAGAGGAAGAAGCACGCTGACGATGAAATTGCCGCGCGGGCGCTCGATATCATCGAATGGGACACGCTTTTGCCAAATGGCGCGATCGATGTCAAAGTCCAGAAGGGTTGGGTGACGCTGTCTGGAGAGGTGCCGTGGCACTTCCAGCGCGTGGCGGCCGAAAAGGCAGTCATGAAGCTCGGGGGCGTGGTGGGCGTCACCAACGTATTGTCGATCAAGCCGGCAGCATCGGTTCCGGATGTTAAGAACCGGATCGAAGGCGCGTTGAAACGCAACGCCGACGTCGAGGCTGCCCATATTCAGGTGGATGTCGCTGGCGGCAATGTGACTCTTAAGGGCGGCGTCACCGGATGGCGCGAACGCATCGCGGCGGAGCGAGCAGCGTGGTCGATTCCCGGTGTCGTCAGTGTGGTCAATAACCTGTCTATAGGTGGTTAACCGGGTTCCGCGGCCTACGGAAGCAAACTGCGGCTGCAGCCCTGCAAGCATATCCTGGGAGTTCGACGAATGCATGCTCAAGATTGCTACAGATGGCTGCGCTGGTTCGTGCTCGACCACGCATTGTTGCTATTCCTAATAGCGATAATGATTGCCACTATGTTCAGTGTGCTCCTTTACCGCGCAAGCGGTGACGTAGGTCAACGGGGTTTCGACCTGCAGCGGTCTATTCGGGACCATCTTTGACAATCGGGAGTGAAGGCCATGACAATGGCGCTCAGGAATATGAGTCACGCGGAATGCCTCGCAATGCTGGAAGGCAGTCACTACGGCCACCTGGCCTGCTGCAATGACGGGCAGCCTTATGTCGTGCCGTTGTATTTCGCCTTCCAGGCCAGGGTCGCCTACAGCTTCTCCATGCCGGGACGAAAAATCGAATGGATGCGGCAGAACCCGAAGGTATGTCTTCAGGTCGACGAATCGCCCAGCAAGGGTTGCTGGAAAAGCGTGGTACTGAACGGGCGTTTCCAGGAACTCACGGACACCGATGCCTGGCACGAGGAGCGGCTCCACGCGTGGTCACTGCTCGCAAAGCACTTCGACTGGTGGGAGGTCGGATCGTTGAAGCCGGTCGATGTGCCGCCCGCGACCGCTTCTTCGCACCTCTTTTACGGCATCTATCTGAACGACGTCTCGGGTCGGATCGCCACGCAAGTGGACTAGCGGCATTTTTCAAGGAACCGCGTCGCGTGGGCGGTTGATCGTGAGCGCGACGAACAGCCCACCTTTTCTTTGTTGGTAGAGACCGCGAGATAAGCACCTGCATCGACAGGAGCGGAACGAATGGTTGGAGATCGCGCTGATGCCATGCTTGAAGACATGGATGAAGGCATGCATGAAGCCAGGCATGAGGGAAAGTATCGTCGGATCGAGGTGATCACCGGTCGGCGCCAGCGGCGGAATTGGACTGACGAGGAGAAGGCACGGATCCTTGCGGAAAGTGCTGAAGCCGACGTGAACATCTCGGCTGTTGCCCGGCGCTGGGGCGTCAATCGCGGCTTGCTGAATGCCTGGCGTCGCGAAGCCGGACTGACTTCTCAACGATCCGCGAAGACCTGCGCGCAGCAGGCGATGTTCGTGCCGGTGACGGTGGTCGGCGATCGAACCTCACGCCAGCACTCGCTGTCGGATGTCGAGCCCGTTGCCGCTGGTCGGATTGAGATCGAGATTGCTGGCGCGCGCATGACCGTGATCGGCTCGGTGGCGCCCGAGTTGGCGCAGGCGATGGTGGCGGCAATGCGAGGACGCCGGTGATCGGAGTTTCGCCAAATGGCGTGAAGATCATGATTGCGACGCAACCTGTCGACTTCCGGCGCGGGATGAATGGGCTTGTGGCCTTGGTGGCGTCAGCGCTTGCGGCCGATCCCTATTGTGGGGACGTGTTTGTATTCCGCGCCAAGCGTCTCGATCGACTTCGCTGCATTTACTGGGACGGATCAGGCATGATCCTGGCAACGAAGTGGTTGGAGGCGGAAAGTTCGTTTGGCCGCCGATCCGCGACGGCGCGATGCAGATGAGTAGCCAGGAGTTCTCGCTGTTGCTGGCCGGCATTGACTGGACGCGCGTCAAACGAAACGCGGTGAGGAGGCCCTCAAAAGCAGGCTGATCCTATTGGTTTTGCTTGAAGATTCAGGCTCATATGATAGGGTCAGTCATGCCGCTTCGACCCGATCCCTTGCCCCAGGATGCTGTGCAATTGACCCGGATCATTCTCTCGCTCGACGAGGAGAATGCCGAT
>NZ_JACIFT010000037.1:0-26881 GCF_014197575.1 Rhizobium sp. BK538 | reverse complement strand
GCGGGGTGGAGCAGCCCGGTAGCTCGTCAGGCTCATAACCTGAAGGCCGCAGGTTCAAATCCTGCCCCCGCAACCAATCCCGCCAATCCAAAAAAAAAAGCCCCGGTCGGGGCTTTTGCCGTTTCTCCGCTTCGGTTGCCGCGGATCCGTGATCCGTCAAAATTGGCCCATTTTTGAGGTGCCCCCGAAATTGGCCAGCGGCCAGCGGCAGGCGGTACTTCCTTGTGCAGGTTGCATCGTTGCCCTGTTGCCCTTGCCCTGTTGTACGGTAAGCGAATCGTTGCCGCAGCCGAACTGGGCTGTGCCGGATTCATTGTATTGCCGCTTTGGAGAGACCACCTCGGCGAACTCCTCGTGTTGCTGGCAGGCCTGAAGCCGATGTATCATTTGAAGGATGTGGTCCTTCGTCTTCTGGTCACGGCGCCGCTCGGCATCCAGGCGCTCTCGTTCGAGGCCATTGTCTCGGAAGATCTGGATCGCCTCGTTCATCTCCCCGATTTCGTCGCGACGACTATCGGGGAGCACCTCGACGTCGTAGTCCTGCTTCGCCAGTCGATTGACGATGCCGGTCATTCGGAGCAGCGGTGTTGCAACCCGACGCTTCAAGACAAAATACAGAACCCCGATGAAAACGGCGGCGGCTAGCCTGAGTGCGGATTCCGACGTGAAGCCGGCCGGCAATCCGATCAAAGACCGGCCACCATTCCGATTTGAAGCCGGCCACCGTTCCAATCAAAGACCGGCCAGTTTTCGGCACTGAAGATTACCTCCTGGGTCAGCAACTTTTGGCATCGATACCTCGTGATGAGCGAGGGGATTTTGATGCCGGCAAAGAGAAGGCTGACCATGAGACAGTTACGACAAATGCTGCGACTTGCCGGAAGCGGGACCAGCTCCCGCGAGATTGCCGTCGTATTGGGAATAGCGCGCAGTACGGTGCAGGATAATCTGCAGCGTGCAGCAGCAATTGGATTGAGCTGGCCCTTGCCGGGCGAACTCACTGACGATGCGCTCGAGAGCAAGCTCTTCGCTCGCAACGGCATCAAACAGGGCACGAGAAGGCGCGTCGAACCCAACTGGGCCGATCTTGCCGTCGAGCTCAAAAAGCCTGGCGTCACGCTGCTCATCCTGTGGGAGGAGTATCGTGGGTCACATCCCGAAGGTTACGGCTATTCCCGCTTTTGTGAGCTTTTTAGAGGCTTCGAGCAACGGCTTTCGCCGACGATGCGCCAGGAGCATGCGGCCGGCGACAAGGTCTTCGTGGACTATTCCGGCAAGAAGATCCCGATCGTTGATCGCAAGACGGGTGAGATCCGTGAAGCAGAGATCTTCGTGGCGGTGCTCGGTGCATCGAGCTTCACCTATGCCGAGGCGACCTGGACACAAACGCTGCCTGATTGGATCGGTTCGCATGTCCGGATGTTTCGTTTCTTCGAAGGCGTTCCCCGGCTGATCGTTCCCGACAATCTGAAGTCGGGCGTCAACCACGCCAGCTTCTACGATCCTGAGATCAACCGCAGTTACGGCATGATGGCATCCCATTATGGCGTCGGCGTTCTTCCGGCACGGCCAAAAAAACCGCGGGACAAATCGAAAGTTGAGAACGGAGTCCGTTTTGTTCAGTCCTGCATTTTGGGACGGTTGCGCAAGCAGACTTTCTTCTCACTGGCTGAGGCCAATGCCGCCATTCGCCAAGCACTTGATCGCATCAATGATCACGTCATGCGCCGGCTGGGCGTCACCCGGCGGCAAGTATTTGAGAGTGTCGAACGTGCCGCGCTCGCCAGCCTTCCGGGTGAAGACTACGAATTCGCCGAATGGCGTCTGGTCCGTGTGTCGACGGATTACCATGTCGAGTTCAAGACCTTCTTCTATTCCGTGCCGCACAATCTCATTCGCCAGCAGGTCGATCTGAGGGCGACGGCACGCACCATCGAGATCTTCCACCGCGGCAAGCGCGTCGCCGTGCATCAGCGTCGCTATGGTGGTCCTCGCCATGGAACCGACCCCGATCATATGCCCAGTTCCCATAGACGATATGCAGAGTGGACGCCGGATCGTTTCCGGCGCTGGGCCGCATCCATCGGGCCACAGACAGAGGGCCTGGTGATCGCAATCCTTGCCAGCCGTCCGCACCCCGAACAGGGCTTTCGAACATGCCTGGGTGTGCTGCGCCTGTTTCGCGACATCGAACGCAATCGGGCCGAAGCCGTTTCAGCACGCGCCGTCGAGATCGGTGGGCTGAACTGCAAGAGCATTGCTTCGCTTCTGGCCAATCACAAAGCCGCACGCCATTCCACCGAACCCACCGCCATTGTCGACCATGCCAATCTGCGTGGCCCTGACTACTTTCATTGAGGAGACCCACCAATGCTGATTAATCCCACCATAGATATGCTGCGCGAACTCGGCCTTCACGGCATGGCCATCGCCTTCCAGGAACTCGACGCACAATCAGAAGCGCGCGGCCTCGAGCATGGAGAATGGCTTGCCATTCTGCTCGAACGAGAGGCTACCATGCGCCGACAGAAGCGCTTCGAAGCCCGCGCCAGGGCCGCAAAACTTCGCCATGACGCGCAGATCGAGAATGCCGACTTTCGTGCCGCACGTGGTCTCGACCGCAACCTGTTCATGAACCTTGCCGGCTGCGACTGGATCCGCAAGCATCACAGCCTCCTCGTCACCGGGCCGGCCGGCGTCGGCAAGAGTTGGCTTGCCTGCGCCTTGGGCCATAAGGCATGCCGCGAGGATTTCTCCGTCGCCTATCATCGCGTTCCCAGGCTGTTTGCCACGCTCGCCCTTGCAAGGGGCGACGGGCGATACGGTCGGATCCTCAAATCTCTCGCCAAGACCGACCTGCTGATCCTCGATGATTGGGGACCGGAAAAACTCAACGATGATCAGCGGCGTGATCTTCTCGAGATCATCGAAGACCGCTACGAGCGTCGATCAACGATCGTCACCAGTCAGGTGCCTCTGGATCGCTGGTGGGAAATCATAGCAAATCCAACGCTCGCCGATGCCATATTGGACCGCCTCGTGCACAACGCCTATCGCATCGATCTCACTGGCGAAAGCATGCGAAAACAGCGCTCGCCCATAGTGCCTGAAACACCGCACGCTTGACCTGAAGCAAAACCCGATCCAAACATCCAACAGACCCAGGATCACTCCGAGAAATGGCCGCCTTCAAATCGGAACGCTGGCCGGAATGAAATCGGAATGACTGGCCGGCTTCAAATCGGAATCGGTGGCCGGCTTCATCGGAATACGCAGCCTGAGCATGGATTTGGCTATGTTGTCCCAGAGATCGGTGCGCGCCCCTTACGCCAGCGAACTCGTCGGCGGGGCGGGTTGCGACAAGATCGATGAAATGCTGAACGCTTGCGAGCAGGTCGGTCTGCAAGCGTTCGTGCTCCGGTCCGAAAAGGGTTTGCCGGACGCGATCGCGATCGCGGTCCCCGTAGTCAGCAACCGCTTTTCCTCGATCTGGTCCAATGCTTCCGCATCAGTTTCCAGGCGGCGCAGTGCAAAGAGCTCCGGTGGCGATAGGTCGGTCGACTTCAAGCCCTTGATTGCCTCTTCGCGAGCGCGTTCCTCTCCCTGGGCGCCGCGAAATGCCTGAAGATGGCGCTCTTCTCTGCGCATCGCGAACAGACGAGCATCCTCGGTGGTCTGTTCGGCTGCTAGGGCGAGCTGATCGACAAGTTCGTCGAGCCGCTGCCGCGTCTCCACTGCGGCTCGTTCACGCACGGCACTGTGGGCGGACAAAATGAAGGCTCCGCCCGAGAGAACAGTGAGCACAACCGTAACGGCATATACCCAGTTGGTGATCGTGCTGATCCGCATCTTGTCCAGTGCTCCGCGACACGTTGGTTCGCCTGCGTAGGCGTCCTGCAATGCTAAACTAGAGCGATAAATGAGCACGTAATTCAGACTAGCCAGTAGAAATGCATGGCTGGCGCTAGCGAAAGCGTCGCCGGCAGTCTAACACGTTGTCGATGGTTACCGCCGCCCTTTTGTCTATTTGACGCGACGCCCTGGCCTTCGCTCGCCGGGGTTGCCGACTATTGATCCGACGCGCAAGAAAAAGTATTCCTTTTGTCGACAAAAGGATTCCAGATGACTGACAGCGACACGAATTCCACTCCCGAACGCAAGCGCGGTTCTGGCGTCAAGATGGTCTATGACCTCCTGCGCGACGAGATCCTTGATCTGGTTCTACCGCCCGGCAGCCCGATCGATGAGGTACAGTTGGCCGAGCGGTTCAAGATGTCGCGCACACCGATCCGCGAGGCGCTGGTGCGGCTCGCGGGCGAAGGGCTGATAGATACGTTGCCCAATCGTTCGACCATGGTCTCGAACATCGATTTCCTTAACATGCATACCTTCTTCGATGCCTTGGTGCTGATGTATCGCGTGACCACGCGTCTAGCCGCCCAGTATCACCGCGCCGAGGATCTGCAGGTGATCCGCGCACATCAGGCTGATTTTGCTGCCGCCGTGGCAGCACAGGACGCCTTGGCAATGATTGCCACCAATGCCGCCTTCCATTCGGCCATCGCCGAGGCTGGACGCAACGCCTATTTCACGGGCCTCTTCAATCGCCTTCTCGATGAAGGACGGCGCATTCTGCGGCTCTATTACCAGTCTTATGAGGATCGCTTGCCGCAACGTTTCGTCGAAGAGCACGAGGACATTATCGCTGTTATCGCCGCGCGCGACAGTGAGGCCGCCGACCGCTTGGCGACAATCCATGCTGAGCAGATCGTACAGCAAATACAGAAGCTTTTTGCGCGCGGCGGAAAGTTGGATATCGCTCTTTGATCAGCTGCATAATTTTTGTCGACAAATAATATGCAAGTGGTATAACCGCCTTCGAAGACGCGGGGACGGCGCCATTGGACGCTCGACTGTCCCTGTCCGTCCCGCCAGGCAACAGGAGTTTCCCAATGAAGGCCAAGATTTTCTCCGGTGTAATTCCGGCTCTGATGACCCCCTGCAAGGAGGATCGTACCCCCGATTTCGACGCCCTCGTTCGCAAGGGACAGGAGTTGATTGCCCAGGGCATGTCGGCCGTCGTTTACTGCGGCTCCATGGGTGACTGGCCGCTGCTGACCGATGCGCAGCGCATGGAAGGTGTCGAGCGTCTAGTAAAGGCCGGTATCCCGGTCATCGTCGGCACCGGCGCTGTCAATAGCGCATCTGCCGTCGCGCATGCGGCTCATGCTCAGAAGGTCGGAGCAAAGGGCCTGATGGTCATCCCGCGCGTCCTGTCGCGTGGTTCGGCAATTGCCGCCCAGAAGGCGCACTTCAAGGCAATCCTCGCTGCCGCTCCCGATCTTCCGGCAGTCATTTACAACAGCCCCTACTATGGCTTCGCCACCCGCGCGGATCTGTTCTTCGCGCTGCGTGCCGAACATCCGAACCTCGTCGGCTTCAAGGAGTTCGGCGGCGCGGCTGATATGCGTTACGCAGCAGAGAACATCACCAGCCGCGATGATAGTGTTTCGCTGATGATCGGCGTCGACACGGCCGTCTTCCACGGCTTCGTGAACTGCGGTGCGACCGGCGCCATCACCGGCATCGGCAACGTGCTGCCGAAGGAAGTGCTGCATCTGTGCAAGCTTTCGCAGGCGGCAGCTTCCGGCGATGCGGATGCCCGCCAGCGGGCTCTCGAACTCGAGCAGGCCCTGGCCGTCCTCTCCTCCTTTGACGAGGGCCCGGACCTCGTGCTCTTCTTCAAGCACATGATGGTGTTGAAGGGAGACAAGGAATACACGCTCCACTTCAACGAAACGGATGTCTTGTCGGACAGCCAGCGCGGTTACGTCGAATCTCAGCTCAAGCTCTTCAACACCTGGTACGCCGAATGGAGCAGGCTCCCCGGTGCCGTTGAGAAGTACAAGGCCTGATTTCAAAAGCTTTCAAATCGAAAGGCCCTCCGTTTGGAGGGCCTTTTTGCATATCGGCAATCATCGGCGGTGGCTCAGGCCACTGCCTCCAAACCGAGCGCGAAAAGCCGTTCGAGCTGCTTGATTTCGGCGTCGGTCAGCGTGATGCCGTCGGCCTCCGATTTTGCGCGCGCCACATAGCGGCGCTGCGAGGGCAGGCGGGCGCCCTGACCAACGATCGCCTCGAACAATGTCTCTGCTCGCGCAAATGGATTGCCCGGCCGGCCGGCGGCGAAGGCTTCGGGGGAGAAGGCAATGATCAACTCACCGTGGAAGGGGGCAAGCGTCGTTGTGCCGAGGTAGTCCAGGACCTCAGGGCTTGTCAGGTCGCCGATCATGATGCCGGCCAGCAGCTCGATCATCGTGCCGATAGCCGACCCCTTATGTCCGCCGAACGGCAACATGGCGCCGGCAAGCGCAGCTTCCGGATCGGTCGTGGGATTACCGTCGGCATCGATCGCCCATCCCTCGGGCAACGACTTGCCGGCCCGCCGATGCAGTTCGATTTCCCCGCGCGCAGCGACAGACGTTGCAAAATCGAAGACATAGGGCGGCTGGCCGACGCGCGGCCAGGCAAAGGCGAAGGGATTGGTGCCGAGCAGCGGCTTGTTGCCGCCGGTCGGCGCAACGGTCGCATAGCTCGGGCACATGACCAGGCCGGCAAGCCCCTGTTCGGTCAGCGCTTCCGCTTCCGACCAGAGCGCGGAGAAATGCGTGCAATCGTTGATGACGAGTGCGGCAAGTCCGCAGGAGCGGGTACGCTCAACGAGGGCCGGTAGGCCGAGTTCGAAGGCCGGATTGGCAAAGCCGCCCTTGGCATTGACCTTAACAATGGCCGAGCCCTCCTGCAGCAGCAGCTCCGGCACCGCATCCGGCTTCACCTTGCCGGCCTTGACGGTACGCAGAGCCCCCTCGATCCGATAGATACCGTGCGATTTGCAGGCATCCCGCTCCCCGGCCACGATCACGCGAGCGAGTGCGCCGGCTTGGGTCTCGTTGAAGCCGGCGTTGCGGAAAATCGCATTGACCCTTTCCTGCAGGGCCGGGACGGTCAGGGTGGTGTTATCGCTCATCTTGTGTCTCTCATGGATGGCCCGGCCGCCGATGGCGATCGAGTGTTGATGTTATAAATACATAGAGTATACAAAGATCCGGAGTGCGCAATTCGCCTGCGGATGGATTTTCGCGTAAAGCACCCCGGGCTCTCAAGAAAGGAATCGCAGATGGTCTTCACTCCCAATAGAAAACACCTCGTCGCGGGCGAATGGCTCGACGGAGCGGGTACTTTTGCATCCGCGCCGGCGCATGGTCCAGTGCATCAGTTCGCCGTCGGTACGGTCGACTTGGTGAATCGCGCTTGCGAGGCAGCAGAAGATGCGTTCTGGAGTTACGGCTACTCCACGCGCGCAGAGCGGGCGGCGTTCCTTCGCGCCATCGCTGACGAGATCGAGGCTCGCGCCGAGGCAATCACAGAGATCGGTAGCCAGGAAACGGGGCTGCCTGAAGCCCGCTTGCAGGGCGAACGCGGTCGCACGACCGGCCAGCTACGGCTCTTCGCCGACCATATCGAAAAGGGTGAATATCTCGACCGCCGCCGCGACACAGCACTGCCCGACCGCCAGCCCGCACCGCGGCCGGAGATCCGGCTCATTCAGCGCCCTGTCGGCCCGATCGCCGTCTTCGGCGCTTCGAACTTCCCGCTGGCCTTCTCGACCGCCGGCGGTGATACTGCGGCAGCACTTGCCGCGGGTTGCCCTGTTGTGGTCAAGGGTCACTCGGCGCATCCGGGGACCGGCGAAATCGTCGCGCAGGCTATCGAGGCGGCCATCCGCAGGACAGGTGTCCACCCGGGCGTATTTTCGCTGATCCAGGGCGGCAGCCGCGACGTCGGCCATGCGTTGGTGCAGCACCCACGGATCAAGGCGGTCGGCTTCACCGGCTCGCTCGCCGGCGGGCGCGCACTCTTTAATCTCTGCGCCGCGCGGCCGGAACCTATTCCGTTCTTTGGCGAGCTCGGCTCGGTCAATCCGATGTTCCTGCTGCCCGAAGCGTTGAAGGCACGTGCCGAAACGCTCGGCCAGGGCTGGGCGGGGTCTCTGACCATGGGTGCGGGCCAATTCTGCACCAACCCCGGCATTGCCGTGGTGACAGAGAGCGCTGATGCCGATCGCTTTATCGCCGCGACAGTCGAAGCACTCGGCAAGGTGGCGCCGCAGACCATGCTGACGGATGGGATCGCGAAGGCCTATCAGGACGGGCAGGCGCGCTTTACAACTCGCAACACGGTCAAGTCCCTGTTCACCAGCGAATCCTCCGGCCGCTCGGCCGCTCCCAACCTGTTTGAGACGACTGGCGCACAGTTCCTCGCCGATCACGCTCTAGGCGAAGAGGTCTTCGGGCCGCTTGGCCTCGTGGTTCGTGTGCAGACGATCGATGAGATGGAGCAACTGGCTCGCGGTTTCGAAGGTCAGTTGACGGCGACGATTCATATGGATGCAGGCGACATTCCCGACGCACGCCGTCTGCGCCCCGTGCTGGAGCGCAAAGCAGGACGCGTACTGGTCAACGGATTCCCGACCGGGGTCGAGGTGGTCGATTCTATGGTTCACGGCGGACCCTATCCGGCTTCGACGAACTTCGGGGCCACCAGCGTCGGCACGATGTCGATCCGGCGTTTCCTGCGCCCGGTCTCGTACCAGAACATGCCCGAAGGACTTCTGCCGGAAGATTTCCTCGGCTGATTCCCATCAAGGGTAGAAAAGCAAGGGCGGCCACGACTTGGCCGCCCATTTTTGTCGACATGACCGCTATTTGACTTATACTTTTTGAATACTTTATGTATTTTAGCATTGATTTGCGCGCGCCGACGGGGAATAGTGCGCCTCGCTGTCAATGGACAATCCAACTCTGGGAGAGAGAAAAAATGAAATCCTCGGTCCTCGCCTTCGGTCTTCTGGCCGCCACCCTTCTGACCAGCCCGGCCAAGGCCGACAAGCTGGACGACATCATCGGCTCGGGCACGCTGCGCTGCGCCGTCGTGCTGGACTTCCCGCCGATGGGTTCGCGCGATGAGAACAACAATCCGATCGGCTTCGACGTGGACTATTGCAACGATCTGGCCAAGGCGCTCGGTGTAACAGCCGAAGTCGTTGAGACACCGTTCCCCGAGCGCATTCCGGCACTGATGTCCGGCCGCGTCGATATCGGCGTTGCCTCCACGTCCGACACGCTTGAGCGTGCCAAGACCGTCGGCATGACGGTTCCCTACTTTGCGTTCGAAATGGCAGTTACAGCCAACGAGAAATCGGGCGTTAAGTCCTTCGAAGACATGAAGGGCAAGGTCGTCGGCGCCACGGCGGGCACCTATGAAGCGATCGCGCTCGAGCAACAGGTCAAGGCCTGGGGCACCGGCGAGTTCCGTCCTTATCAGACGCAGGCAGACGTCTTCCTCGCGCTGAGTCAGGGCCAGATCGATGCCACCGTTTCCACCTCGACGGTTGCGCAGGCAAACGTCAAGACCGGCAAGTTCGCCGGCATCGCAGTGGTCGGCAAAGCCCCGTTCGACATCGACTACGTCTCGCTTTTCGCCAACCGCGAGGAATACGGCCTGATCAACTACCTGAATCTGTTCATCAACCAGCAGGTTCGTACTGGCCGCTACGCCGAACTTTACAAGAAGTGGGTCGGCGGCGACGTCCCGTCGCTCGCGGTCAACGGCGTCTACCGCTAATCCGGACCGTTTCTCCCACGGCGCGAGGTTATCCCTCGCGCCGTAGCTTTATGAAAAGGTGAGACGGGCATGTTCAACTACACCTTCCACTGGAACCAGGCGCTCAAGGCATTGCCGCAAATGCTCGACGGCGCGCTGGTCACGCTGCAGATTGCGCTCTTGTCCATGATCATCGGGCTTGTTTGTGCGATCGCGCTGACTTTGTTCCGGCTATCCGGCAACCGCATCCTTGGTGGCTTCGCCACCGCCTGGGTCGAGATCGCGCGCAACACGCCAGCGCTGTTCCAGATCTATATGACCCATTTTGGTCTCGGCAACTTCGGCATTCACCTCACCCCGTTCACCGCGCTCCTGGTTGGCATTGCTTTCAACAACGCCGGTTACCTGGCCGAGAATTTCCGCGGCGCCCTGAACGCGATCCCAGACACGCAGACACGCGCCGGACGTTCGCTTGGCATGACGTCCATGCAGGCTTTTCGCCTGATTGTCTTGCCACAGATGCTGCGGGTGGCCTTTCTGCCGGCGACCAACCAGATGGTCTGGGCCGTCCTGATGACATCGCTCGGCGTGACCGTCGGCATGAACACCGACCTTGCCGGCGTGACGCAGGAACTGAATGCGCGCTCCTTCCGCACCTTTGAATTCTTCGCCTTGGCCGCCGTGATCTACTACGTCATCGCCAAGCTTCTGACCCTTGCTGCCCGGGCGCTTGCCTGGCGTATGTTCCGCTACTGAGAGAGGTGAGAGATGTTTAACACTGCCCTCACCTGGGGTGACCTGGCCTTCCTGGCGCAGGGCGCGGGGATGACGCTTGCAGTCACCGCCGTTTCAGTCGCTGCGGGAACGGTCCTCGGAATCCTTTTCGGGACGATGCGTGTCGAACTCGGACCCTATTGGTCGGCACCGCTGACCTTCGCGCTCGACGTCTTCCGCTCGGTGCCTCTGTTGATCCAGCTTGTGCTCGGCAATGCTTTGCAGTCGATCATGCGGCTTGGCTGGCCTCCGTTCACCACTTCCTGCGTGGTGCTGTCGCTCTATACGGCCGCCTATTGCACGGAGATCGTGCGCGGCGGCATTTCCTCGGTGCCACCAACCACGCGTCGTGCGGCTCGCTCACTCGGCCTGACCTGGTGGCAGGATATGCGCTATATTGTTGCGCCGCTTGCTACCCGCGTTTCGCTGCCGTCCTGGATCGGCCTGACGCTCGGCGTCATGAAGGATTCCGCGCTGGTGCTCTGGCTCGGCCTGATCGAGTTGCTGCGCGCGTCGCAGATTCTCGTGACCCGGCTGCAGGAGCCGCTATTCATTCTGATGATCTGCGGCGCCGTCTACTTCATCATCAGCTTCCCTATCGCCCGGATTGGCGGGTATCTCGAAAAACGGTGGTCCCCCAATGATTGAGATTGAAAACGTCCGCAAATCCTTCGGCCCGTTGGAGGTGCTGAAGGGCATCAACCTCACTGTCCCGAAGGGCGAGGTGCTGACCATCATCGGCGGCTCCGGTTCGGGGAAGTCGACGCTGCTGACCTGCATCAACGGTCTTGAAGGCATCGACAGCGGCCGCATCGTTGTCGATGGGACCGACGTGCATGCCAAGTCCACCGACCTCAACAAGCTCCGTCGCAAGCTCGGCATCGTCTTCCAGCAGTGGAATGCGTTCCCGCATCTCACGGTGCTGGAAAACGTCATGCTCGCGCCACGCAAGGTACTCGGTCTTTCCAAGGCCGAAGCCGAAGCGATCGCCGTAAAGCAGCTCACCCACGTGGGCCTCGGGGAGAAGCTCAAGGTCTATCCGAACCGCATGTCCGGCGGCCAGCAGCAGCGCATGGCGATTGCCCGCGCGCTCGCCATGTCGCCGGAATACATGTTGTTCGACGAGGTCACCTCGGCGCTTGACCCGCAGCTGGTTGGCGAAGTGCTCGACACGTTGCGCATGCTCGCCTCCGAGGGGATGACCATGATATGCGTCACCCACGAAATGAAGTTCGCGCGTGAGGTTTCAGACCGGGTTGCCTTCTTCCACAAGGGCGTGATGGCCGAGATCGCTCCGCCGGAAGAGCTGTTCGGCGCGCCGAAGCATCCGGAGCTGCAAGCTTTCCTTGCTGCCACCCATTGAGGCTATGATGAACAATCAAACCCAACCTGATGTCATCGTGATCGGCGCGGGGGTCGTTGGGCTATCCGCGGCGATCGCAGCGCAGGCAAGAGGGCTTTCGGTGGTCGTACTCGACCGAGAGGGGCCCGCTGCCGGAGCATCGGCAGGCAACGCCGGCGCCTTTGCTTTCACCGACATCCTGCCGCTTGCCTCGCCCGGCATTCTGAAGAAGGCGCCGAAGTGGTTGCTCGATCCGCTCGGGCCGCTGTCGGTACCGCCCGCCTATGCCTTGCAGATCGCGCCCTGGATGTTCCGGTTCTGGCGCGCCTGTGCGCCGGGCCGCGTCGCCCATTCCACAGCGGCGCAGACAGCGCTGATGGATCTTTCGAAGGCGGAGCTTGAGCCGTTCCTGCAGCAGACCGGCACCGCTGCCATGCTGCGGAAGGATGGCAATCTGCAGGTCTACGAGGGCGAAGCTGAATTGAGGGCCTCGCTCGCCGGCTGGAAGGCGCGGGAAGCGCACGGCGTCGAGTTCCATCACCTGGATGCGGCCGGGATCGCGGAGATCCAACCCGGCCTCGCCCCGCGCTTTACGCATGGCACCTTCACGCCCGGGTGGTATTCCATCGCCGATCCCAAGCTCTATACACTTGCCCTGGCGGATCACTTCCGCGCCATGGGCGGCACGACTGAGCGCGCGGAGGTAACGGCATTGCGTCCCGTCGAGGGCGGCGTCGATGTTGTGAGCACCGGGGGCGGTTCGCGACGTGCCGCGCGGGTGGTCCTGTCGGCAGGCGCCTTTTCCCATCAAGTGACCCGCACGATCGGCGAAAACATTCCGCTCGAAACGGAGCGCGGCTACAACACCACGCTTCCTCTCGAGGCTTTCGATCTGCGAACGCAGATCACGTTCGGTGGCCACGGCTTCGTCGTTACCCGGCTATCGACGGGTATCCGCGTCGGTGGCGCCGTCGAGCTTGGAGGGCTCAAGCTTCCGCCGAACTTCCGTCGCCCAGAGGCGATGCTGGAGAAGGCGCGCAGTTTCCTGCCCGGGCTGGAGCCCCAGGGCGGCGTGCAGTGGATGGGGTTCCGCCCGTCCTTGCCCGACAGCTTGCCCGCCATCGGCCAAGCGCGCGACACGCAGCGGGTGATCTATGCTTTTGGTCATGGCCACCTCGGCCTGACGCAGTCGGCAGGCACCGCGCGGATCGTCGCGGATCTGCTGACAGGCAAGAAGCCCGCCATCGACATCGCGTCCTTCTCGCCGCAAAGATTCTGACGAAGGCCAAAAGCGCGCCAACCGCGATGTTGGTTCGCAACGCCCCCGTTGGTGACCAGTCCTCTCTCCGCTCAAGGCTTCGCGTGAAATGAACCAGTCCGCGCTCGATCGCAGCATTCTCGGCGGCTTCGCCAAAGGTCCAGTCATTGCCACCAAGGAGGCCTTGAGCTTCTGGGGTGGGGTCGACCCGGCGACCGGCAGCGTGATTGACGTGCACCACCCGCTTCACGGGACCTGCCTGACCGGTGGCATCGTGATGATGCCGTCGAGCCGCGGGTCCTGTACGGGTTCCGGTGTTCTCCTCGATCTTGTACTGACAGGGCGTGCACCGGCGGCTTTGGTTTTCTCCGAGGCCGAAGATGTGCTGACGCTCGGCGCGCTAATCGCGTCGGAAATGTTCGGCAAGCCGCTGCCCGTCCTGCGGCTTGGGCCGGAAGCCTTCGCCGCGCTCGCCCGCGCGAAGACCACTGTGCTCAGCGATACGGCCGTCGTCGCTGACGGGTTGGAGATTCCGATTGCTCCGCCGGCGACCGCTGCGCTCGACCTCACCGCTTCCGATCGCGCCATGCTTGAAGGACGGCAGGGAATCGCCGTGCAGCAGGCCATGCGCATCATCTGTGCGATGGCGGAGCAGCAAGGTGCGCACGGGCTCGTGGATGTTATGCAGGGCCACATCGACGGCTGCATCTACGCCAGCCCGGCAAATCTGACGTTTGCCGAGAAGATGGCCGATATGGGCGCGCGGGTTCGCATACCGACAACCATGAACGCCATCTCCGTGGATCGTGCCAATTGGCAGACGCAAGGCGTACCGTCGACCTTCGGCGCCCCGGCTGCGCGGCTCGCCGATGCCTATGTCCGGATGGGCTGTCGGCCGACTTTCACGTGCTCGCCCTACCTGCTCGACAGCGCGCCAAGGGCGGGCGAATCCATTGCATGGGCGGAATCCAACGCGGTGATCTTCGCCAACACGGTCCTCGGGGCGAGGACGGCAAAGCACCCCGACTTCCTCGATCTCTGCATCGCGCTGACGGCCCGCGCACCGCTCTCCGGCGTCTATCTTGACGAGCACCGGAAGGCTCGGCGGATCATCGATATCGAACTGCCTGAACAGGTCGATGACGCCTTCTGGCCGCTGATCGGCTATCTCGCGGGTCGCAGGGCGCCGGACCGCATTCCGCTTCTGCGCGGTCTTGGCCCCGCCCAGCCGACGCAGGACGATCTCAAGGCTCTGTGCGCCGCCTTCGGCACCACGTCTGCGGCGCCCATGCTGCATGTCGAAGGTGTTACGCCCGAAGCTGCTGGCGCTGCGCGGGACGATGCCGATCGTGCATCGATCTCCCGCACCGACATGGCTGCGGCCTGGACGGTTCTGAATGGCGGGCCTGAAGAGGTGGAACTCGTCGCTATCGGCAGCCCGCATGCCTCCTTGTCCGAGTGCCGCGCTTTGGCGGAGGTTCTGGCTGGCCGCCGCCGGCATGCCGACGTCGCGGTGATCGTCACAGCCGGTCGTCAGGTCATCAGTGATGCCCGCAACGAAGGCCTGCTCGGCAGGCTGGAGGAAGCGGGCGTGCAGGTTTTGCCTGATCTTTGCTGGTGCTCGATTTCCGAGCCGCTATTCCCGACGCACACGCGTGCCCTGATCACGAATTCGGGCAAATATGCTCATTACGGTCCCGGACTTTCGGGGCGGGCCGTTCGTTTTTCCAATCTTGCCGATTGCGTCACGGCGGCCCTGACGGGCCGCGTCGCCGCCCGGCTCCCCGAGTGGCTTTCCTGAGGAGGTATTATGCGCAGCACCAAGACCATCCATGTGATTTCCGCCCATGCGGAAGGCGAGGTGGGCGATGTCATCGTCGGCGGCGTCACGCCCCCTCCGGGGGAAACGATCTGGGAGCAGAGCCGCTGGATCGCCCGGGACGGGACGTTGCGCAATTTTGCGCTGAACGAACCGCGCGGCGGCGTCTTCCGTCACGTCAACCTGCTGGTGCCCCCAAAGCATCCCGATGCCGATGCCGCCTTCATCATCATGGAGCCGGAAGACACGCCGCCGATGTCCGGATCGAATTCGATCTGCGTGTCCACGGTGTTGCTGGACAGCGGCATCCTGCCAATGCAGGAGCCGGTCACTGAGATCACTCTGGAGGCCCCCGGTGGCCTTGTTCGCGTACGTGCCGAGTGCCACAACGGCAAGGCCGAGCGGATCTTCGTACAGAACCTACCGAGTTTCGCGGAGCGGCTGGATGCGAAGCTGGAGGTCGAGGGCCTGGGCACGTTGACCGTCGACACGGCCTATGGCGGCGATAGTTTCGTCATCGTTGATGCGGCCGCTATGGGCTTCAGCCTGTCGCCTGACGAGGCGCATGATATTGCCAAGCTCGGTGTGCGCATCACCAATGGCGCCAATGCCGCACTCGGATTTCATCACCCTGAGAATCCGGATTGGAAGCACTTTTCCTTCTGCCTTTTCGCCGGTCCCGTAGAGTGCACCGCCGAGGGCCTGCGTGCCGGCGCAGCGGTTGCGATCCAGCCCGGCAAGGTCGACCGCTCGCCGACCGGCACGGCGCTGTCGGCGCGCATGGCCGTGCTGCACGCGCGTGGTCAAATGAAGCTCGAAGATCGTCTGACGGCTGTCTCGTTGATCGGCTCCACCTTCTCCGGCCGCATTGTCGGCACCACGGAAGTGGGCGGCCGCCCGGCCATCCTGCCGGAAATTTCCGGCCGCGCCTGGATCACCGGCACGCATCAGCACATGCTCGACCCATCGGACCCCTGGCCGGAGGGCTACCGCCTCACCGACACCTGGGGCGCCCGCTGAACGTAAAGGAGGCCTGCCCGACGGCGGGCCTTCTTTCCAGAACTCGCTTGCTCAACGATCCATGTGATAGCAGGCAGCAGTCTGCCCTGGCCGAACCTGCTCCGTTGACGGCATTTCCTTGCGGCATATATCCGTCGCCTTCCAGCAGCGCGGAGAAAACACACAGCCCGGGGGCGGATTGAGCGGAGAGGGAGGATCGCCCTGAAGCCGGATGCGCTGACGGTTCCGCGCGAGCTTCGGGTCGGGCACCGGTGCGGCCGAGAAGAGGGCCTGTGTGTAGGGATGCGCTGGCCGGTCGAACACGGTGGCGCAATCACCGGCCTCGACCACCTTGCCGAGATAGAGCACCAGAACGTCGTCGGAGATCAGCCGGACAACCGAAAGATCGTGGCTGATGAAGATCAGCGTCAGCCCGAATTCCTTCCGGAGCTTGCGCAGGAGGGTGATCACCTGCCCCTGGATCGACACGTCGAGCGCCGAAACGGGCTCGTCGCAGATGATGAGCTTCGGTCGCGTCACGACAGCGCGGGCGATGCCAATACGCTGTGCCTGGCCACCCGAGAACTCGTGCGGATAGCGGTTGATCATCTCCGGCACTAGGCCGACGGCACTCATGATTTCCCGTACGCGTGCCAGCCGCTCCGCTTTCGTGAGCTTCGGTTCGAAGACGGTGAGCGGTTCGGCAATAATGTCGCCGACGGTCATACGCGGGTCGAGGGAGGCGATCGGATCCTGAAAGATGATCTGCATGTCGCGGCGAGCGGCACGCATTTCCTCGTTCGACAGGTCGAGTAGGTTGCGCCCCTGCCACAGGATGCGGCCCTTCTGCGACTTCAGGAGACGCAGGATCGAGCGGCCGAGCGTCGACTTGCCGCAACCGGACTCGCCGACGATGCCGAGCGTCCGGCCCTCTCTCAGGTCGAAGCTGACGTTGTTCACGGCGGTCAGCAGCGTCGGCGGTTTGAAAAAGCTCTTTGACGCAATCTCGAACTGGGTGGTGAGGTTCTCGACTCTCAAAAGCGATCGGTCAGCCATGGTTCAGAACCTCCTCACGGCGCGGGAAGGGATGAAAGCAGGCCGCGGAATGGCCTTGCGCCAGCATCTCGAGCTTCGGCGACGTGTCGATGCAATCGTTCTGCACCAGGGGACAGCGCGGCGAGAAGCTGCAACCCTTCGGCAGGTGTTGAAGATTGGGTGGGCGGCCGGGGATGACGGCGAGCTGATCGACGTCCTGGTCGGGCCGGGGGATCGAGGCGTGCAGCGCCGCTGTATACGGATGCGCTGGTACCTCGAAGAGCTCGTCGACCGGCGCTTCCTCGACGATCCGCCCGGCATACATGACGGCCACCCGGTCCGCGAGGCCCGCAACGACGCCCAGATCATGGGTAATCATGACAAGAGCCGTGTTCATTTCCGCCGTCAGATCGTTAAAGAGATCGAGGATCTGCGCCTGGATCGTTACATCAAGCGCCGTCGTCGGTTCGTCGGCGATGAGCAGCTTCGGTTTGGTCAGCAGCGCCATGGCAATTACGATGCGCTGGCGCATGCCACCTGACAGCTCATGTGGGTAGAGGTTGAAGCGCCGCGACGGGTCGGGAATGCCGACACGCTTGAGCATATCCAGCGCCTCGGCAGAGGCGGCCCGCGCCGTAAAGCCGCGGTGGACTTCCAGCTGTTCCGTCAATTGGCGGGAAATCCGCAGCGACGGATTGAGCGCCGTCATGGGGTCCTGGAACACCATGGCCATGTCTTTTCCGCGGAGATGGTCGAGCTCGCGCGGTTTCAGCGCCAACACGTCCTTTCCTTCGAGCAGCGCCTTGCCGCTGGTGCGGCCGTTCTTGGCGA
Organism: Rhizobium sp. BK538; assembly: GCF_014197575.1. Taxonomy (NCBI): domain Bacteria; kingdom Pseudomonadati; phylum Pseudomonadota; class Alphaproteobacteria; order Hyphomicrobiales; family Rhizobiaceae; genus Rhizobium; species Rhizobium sp. BK538. Next base: position 9,160 of record NZ_JACIFT010000037.1, on the reverse strand, counting down.
GCAGCCCCATGACGCCGAGGAAGGTCTGGCTCTTGCCCGATCCGGATTCGCCCACGATCGCCACGCGCTCGCCGCGCCGGATCGAAAGGTTCATGTTCGACACGGCTTTCACCTCGCCATCCGGCGTCGCAAAGGTGATTGAATAGTCTCTCAGTTCGAGAAGCGTATCGTTTTTGGTTTCTTGTTGCATTCTATCGATCCTTCGGGTCGAACGCGTCGCGCAGGCCGTCGCCGATGAAAAGCAGGCTCATCAGCAGGGCGACGAGGAAACAGGCCGGGAAGATCAAGAGCCACGGCATGCTTTCCATGGCGTCGGTGCCCTCGGCGATCAGCGTGCCGAGCGAGGTCAGCGGTTCCTGAACGCCGAAGCCAAGATAGGACAGGAAGCTCTCTGTCGCGATGATTTCGGGGACAGTCAGCGCGGCAAAGATCACGACCGGCCCGACGAGGTTCGGAATGATGTGTTTGAGGATGATCTTGAACGGCTTCTGACCGGACGCGCGGGCGGCTTCGATGAACTCGCGCTGCTTGATCGAGAGTGTTTGTCCGCGCACGATTCGCGCCATGGTCAGCCATTCCAGCGCACCGATTGCTGCAAACAGCAGGTAGACGTTGCGGCCGAACACCACCATCAGCAGGATCACGAAGAGAATGTAGGGCAGCGCATACATGATATCGACGAAGCGCATCATGATCGCATCGAGCCTGCCGCCGATATAGCCGGAGACTGCTCCATACAGTACGCCGATCACCACCGAAACGATGGTGGCGGTCGCCGCAACCGCCAGCGAAACACGGGTGCCGTAAAGCACGCGCGCAAGTAGGTCTCGGCCATTCGGATCGGTTCCGAAATAGTGGCCACTCTCCATATCAGGCGGCATCCGGAAAGCCGCCCAATCCGGTTCCTCATAGTCGAACGGAATGAGGTACGGGCCCAGAAACGCGGCCAGGATCAGGAGGACGAGAACAATAATGGCAACGACGGCTGCCTTGTTGCGGGAAAGACGACGCAAGGCATCGCCGGTCAGCGAGCGGCTCTTGTGGGAGAGCCCTTCGGCCTCGAGAAGTTCGGCCGCGAGCAGCTCTCTCTTTGCGGGATTGAGGATCATCGATTTCTCACTTTCGGATCGAGCCACGCATAAGCGATGTCGACGAGAAGGTTCAGAAAGACGATCAGGACCATGTAGAAGATGACCGTGCCAAGAACCATGCCGTAGTCGCGGTTCAACGCTGCGTTGACAAAATAGCGGCCGATGCCGGGCAATCCGAAGATGCTCTCGACAACGAGTGAACCAGTGAGGAGGTAACTCGCGGCCGGACCGAGATAGGAAACAACCGGCATCATGGCAGGCTTCAGCGCGTGACGCATCACGGTCAACCGCGGACCGATGCCCTTGGCCTTGGCGGTGCGGATGTAGTTCTGGTTCATCACTTCGATCATCGAGCCGCGGGTCATGCGCGAGATGCGACCCGCATGCGGCAATGCCAGCACGACGATCGGGATGACGAGGTACTTGAACGAGCCGTCACCCCATCCGCCGACAGGCAGCCAGCCGAGACGGATGCCGAAAATCAGCTGCAGGATGGGCGCGATCAGAAAGTTCGGAAGAACCAGGCCGACGAGAATGACCAGGCCGAGGAGATAGTCAGGCGCCTTATTCTGATAAAGCGCCCCAAGACAGCCGACGGTCACGCCGATGAGGATGGCAAGGATGAAGGCGAGGCCACCAATCGTGAACGTGTAGGGCAGGCCGATCATGATCTGCTGGGCAACGGTAAAGTCTTCGTTGGCAAACGATGGCCCAAGGTCGCCCTTCAACACGTCGAATAGGTAGATCAGGTATTGGTCGATCAGCGGCTTGTCGAGATTGTAGTGAGCCGCGAGGTTCTTCAGGATCACCGGCGGCAATGGCCGTTCGCCATCGAATGGGCCGCCGGGAGCAAGGCGCAAGACAAAAAAGCTGAGTGTAACGGCGATCCACATGACGGGGATCGTCGACAGCAGACGACGGAGTGCGTATTTGATCATGGTTTTGGATCGGCCCTTCCCACAGCAGGCGGGAAGGGCCGGCGTTCCTTATTCTTTGATCGACAGCCAGCGCGTGCGATGGATGTCCTGAATATTGTCTTCGAAGCCCTGAACCTTCGGCGAGACGACATTCTTCGAGACGTAGTAGTACAGCGGAATGGCGGCGGTGTCGTCGAGCGCAAGCCGCTCAGCCTTCTTAAAGATCTCGGCGCGCGTTTTCAGGTCGGTCTGAGCGTTGGCCTCCTTGATCAGCTTGTCATATTCCGGATTGCTCCAGCGGCCGTAGTTCATCGAGACGCCGGAAACGAGCAGGCCGAGGAAGTTGTCCGGATCGTTATAGTCCGCGATCCAGCCGGCGCGGCCGATCTCCACCTGACCATGCTGCATTTCGTCGTAATGCACCTTGGTTTCGGTGTTGTAGAGCTCGATCTGAACGCCGAGCGGCTTCCACATCGAGGCGATGGCGACCGCCACGCGCTTGTGGTTGTCGTTGGTGTTGTAGCGAAGCTGTGCCTTCAGCGGGTGGTCAGGTCCGAAACCTGCTTCCTTAAGCAGCTTCTTCGCCTCTTCAACCTTCTCCTTGTATGGCATGTCCTTCCAGCTGATATAGGCTGGATCGCCGTAGTTGGCCGTTCCCGGCGGCACCCAGGAGTAAGCCGGCAGTTCGCCGGTGCCGAGAATCTTCGGGCCGATCACTTCGCGGTTGACGGCCATCGAGAGGGCCTGACGGACGCGCTTGTCGTCGAATGGCGGCTTCGTGGCATTGAGGACGTAGTAGTAGCTCGCGAGGAATGGCGTGACGTGCGCCTGACCCGGCAGGTTCTTCTTCATCCACTCGTATTGATCGGTCGGGAAGTCGGTCATGATGTCGAACTCGCCGGCGCGATAGCGCTTCAGAGCCGCTTCCTGGTCTTCCAGGGTGAAGAACTTGACGCCGTCGATCTTCAGGTCCTTCTCGCCGTAGTACTGGTCGTTCTTGACGGTCGTGACGGACGCGCCCGGGATCCATTCGGTCGGCTTATACGGACCGTTGGTGACGATGTTGCCGATCTTGACCCAGTCATTGCCCTTCGCCTCGACCACGTGCTTCGGCAACGGATAGGCGGTGTAGTGCATCAGCGAGTTGACGAAGTAGGGCGTCGGGTTCTCGAGCGTGATCTCGAGCGTCTTGTCGTCGATCGCCTTGACGCCGAGTTGGCTGAAATCGGTGATCTCGCCCTTGTTGATCTTCTCCGCGTTCTTGATCGTGAACTGCAGATAGGCGTATTCCGCGGCATTCTTCGGATCGAGAAGGCGCTGGAAGGCGAAAACGAAATCCCCAGCGGTCACCGGCTGGCCGTCCGACCACTTGATACCGTCGCGCAGCTTAAAGGTATAGACCTTGCCGTCCGGCGAGACAGTCCAGCTTTCGGCCTGGCCCGGGATTGGATCGTCCTTCGGGTCTTCCGTTACGAGGCCCTCGAAGATGTCGCCTGCAATGCGGTTCTCATAGTCGCTCGACAGCTTCTGGGGGTCGAGCGACTGCGGGTCGCCACCATTGTGGATATTGAGCGTCGCTGCATGCGCCGACACGGCCAGCAGTGAGCCAAACACTGCTGAAGCCAGGAATTTTTTCGTAAGGAAGTTCATTTGGGGGCCACCTTTCTAGGCTTTGCGCCTTTTATTAGTCGTTTGTTCCCGTGACCAGTTACGTTCAGGTCAATGCGCAACCTATCGTAAAGGTCTGGCGTTGCAAGCCCCCAAATGAATGAGCGAACGACGCTTCCTGAGGCTGTGATTTTTGGCCTCCATCCCATCACCAGGCCCCAGAATGGGCGATTTTTCGCAGCAGCGAGGCATTTCGATCGAATGGGCGTGTTGCGCGAGTAGCAATTGGTGGTTGAATAAACTGACTCTAGCCGGCTTAGCTTTTGACGCCTTTGCGGTGAATTGCATTGATAAATCAATGGCGAATGCGTCCATTTGGCGGCTGTTTGCGACATGTGGTCGCCATCGATTTTTGAAATGTTGCGTTGTCCCCGGAGGTCCCATGAGAGACCAGGCCAAAATCATCCAAAGGGACTCAGAGAATCATGATCCGAACAAGGCCCAGCCTGTCTATGAACCAGGCGCCGTCCGAACGATACCCGCACCTGAGCTCCACGTCGTTGACGGCAGGTTTAAAAAAGCCCTTCTGTAGGACAGGGCGTGTGAGCCTGGAAAAGTAGAGCGATGCTGGTCAGCATCGCTCTACGCCAATCTCAAAGAATCTGCAGCGTCGGGATCGCCACCACGAAACGTCCGTCCCATGCTCGGATGTAGTCGTTCGATCTGACGATCTCTTCTGTAAGATTCCAGGGCAGGATAACGAGATAGTCCGGCTTTGCGACTTCGATATGGCTCGGCGCATAGACAGGAATATGGCTTCCCGGCAACAACTTGCCCTGCTTGATGTCGCTGCGATCGACGACAAAGGCGATGTCGTCGGCGCTGACGCCGCAGACGTTCAGGAACGTGTTGCCCTTGGCTGCGGCGCCATAGGCGGCGACCGTTTTGCCTTCGGCCTTCGCACGACGAAGGAAGTCTTTGAACGCCTCGCACACACCCTCGATCCGGGTACCAAACCGTTCGTAGGTCGCCATCTCCTTGAGGCCGAAAGCCTCTTCCTTTGCACGGAGCGCAAGCAGCCTGTCCGTCACAGCGCGGGTGCCTTCCGCCTTTTGAGCGAAGATGCGCAGCGAACCGCCATGCGTCGGAATTTCCTCGACATCGAAGACCTTCAGCCCGCAGGCGCCGAAAATGCGCTCGACCGCGAGCAGCGACATGTATGAGTAATGTTCGTGATAGATCGTGTCGAATTGGATGCCATCGATCATCGTCAGAAGATGCGGGAATTCGAATGTCGAGACGCCGTCCGGCTTCAATAGGATCGCAAAACCACTGACGAAATCGGCGATATCAGGCACGTGCGCGAGGACATTATTGGCGGCCGTCGCGTCGGCGCGTACGCCGCCCTCGACCAGCGCCTTAGCGGTTTCCCTGCCGAAGAAGGCCACCTTGGTCGCCACGCCGCGGGCTTCCGCGATCTTCGCAGCGTTGGCGGCCGGCTCCACGCCGAGCACCGAGATGCCTTTGGCTGCGAAATATTGCAGGAGATAGCCGTCATTCGACGCGACTTCGACCACGGTCGAATCCGCCGAAAGTCCGAAGCGTTCCGTCATCATCTCGGCATAGCGCTTGGCATGCTCGAGCCAGCTGGTCGAGAACGAAGAGAGGTAAGCGTAGTCGGCGTTGAAGATTTCGTCCGCCGGCACGTTCTCGGTCGTCTGGACCAGAAAGCACTCCGAGCAGACCATGACCTTCAACGGGAACGCGCGCTCTTTGGCGATCGCTGCCGCGTCCGGCAGAAAGGAGTTGGACCACGGTGTCGATCCAAGATCCGCGACAACGGTCGTCAGCGGCGCTGAGCAGAAACGGCATTGGTGAGACATGTGGTTAGGAGCCTTTCGTGAAAGCATCAATCTGGCCCGCGACGAGCGAGAACACGTCTTCGCCCCGGCGCCATTGATCGTACCAGCGTGCAGCCCAGTCTATCGCCTCGGCTTGGCTCAGCCTTGCCCGCCACGCCAGGCAGCGATAGGCTTCGGCAGGATCGAGACCAAGCGCATGCATCTCTCGCGGCTTGTCTGACGCCGAGGTGTCCTGCCAGTTCTGTCCGAGCCCCATGGCTGCTTGGACCGATGAGGCGACAACGCCGACGGGGATTTGAGCTTCGCCGGGCGATGGGCCGAAATTAAGCGCGTCTGCCGATGCCGTGCCGGCATACAGGGCCTCGCAGAACAGGAAATAGCCGTTTAGGCAATCGAGCACATGCTGCCATGGGCGCGTTGCAAGTGGGCTGCGGATATCAAGAATCTGTCCGGCAATGGCGGCGCGGACGATGTCGGGAACCAGGCGGTTCTCCGAGAAGTCGCCGCCGCCGAGCACGTTTCCGCCGCGTGCCGTGCCGACATGCACTCCCTTCTGGTGGAAAAAGGAATCCCGATAGGTCGCGGTAGCGATCTCGGCTGCGGCCTTCGAGCCGGAGTAGGGGTCATGCCCGCCAAGTCGATCCGTTTCGACGAAATGCCGTCCGCTTTCGTCGTTGCTGTAGACCTTGTCGGTCGTCACGACGAGGATGGCCCTAAGCGCCTCTAGCGGACGCGCTGCCTCGAGCAGGCGTATCGTTCCCATGACGTTGACATCGAACGTATCAACCGGCTCGAGATAACTGCGTCGCACCAGCGGCTGCGCGGCCATATGCAGGATGATATCGGGATTGCACTCGCTGAGCGCCTCCGTGAGCCTCGTTCCGTTGCGAATATCGCCGATCGTTTCGGCAGCCAGTCCGGCGGGGCCTGCCAGTGCATGCAGCGATGGTGTCGCCGCCGGCGCGAGCGCATAGCCTGTTACCTCAGCGCCAAGCCGTGCAAGCCATATCCGCGCCCACGTCCCCTTGAAGCCGGTATGGCCTGTCAGGAAGACGCGCTTGCCTGACCAGAAACGCTGATCCGGCAGCCGGCTCATGACCAGACTTTCCACGGCGCATGGCCGCTCTGCCAGAGCTCCTCGAGCTGGTTCTTGTCCCGCAGCGTATCCATTGGGCGCCAGAAGCCGTCATGCGGGAAGGCCATCAACTGGCCGTCGCTGGCAAGTCCTTCAAGCGGCGCACCCTCAAACGGAATGAGATCTCCCTCGATGCGATCCAGCACCGTGCGGTTGAGCACGAAGAAACCGCCATTGATGCGTCCGTTGTCGCCTGCTGGCTTCTCGGTGAAGCTCTTGACCTGCCCGCCCTCGGTCAGCAGCGCGCCATAGCGTCCGGGGGGCACGACGCTGGTCACCGTTGCCTCGCGTCCGTGGCTTCGGTGGAATTCGGTCAACGCCTTGATGTCGACATCGGCAACGCCGTCGCCATAAGTCAGACAAAACGTATCATCGAGATAGTTGGCGACACGTTTCAGGCGTCCGCCGGTCATCGAACCCTCGCCTGTTTCCACAAGCGTCACGCGCCAAGGCTCGGCCTTGGTGGCGTGATAGGTGGTCTCGCCGCGCTCCATGTCGAAGGTCACGTCCGCCGAATGCAGGATGTAGTTGGCGAAGTATTCCTTGATCATGTAGCCGCGATAGCCAAGGCAGATCACGAAATCGTTGAAGCCGAAATGGCTGTAGATCTTCATGATGTGCCAAAGAATCGGTCGCCCCCCGATCTCGATCATCGGCTTCGGTCGCAGGTGGCTCTCTTCGGAAATGCGGGTACCGTATCCACCCGCGAGAATGACGATCTTCATAGCAGTGTTACCTAGGCTCGACGCCGAAGAAAACCATCCGGCGCGACAGTTACCATCAGTTTGCTTTCAAAGTCGCGATCGATCTCGAATTCCGAATGCGACTTGAGATAGGTGTGTACAGCCGTTTTCGGATTATCGCCGACATTCCAAGGACGATCGGCAAAAAAGCCTGGCGGCAGATCTTCGACGAAGGTATCGAAAACGACACAGTAGCAGTCGGGGGTAACGAGCGGCGCGTAGGCTTCGAGTTCCGCCAGAACATGCTCATGAGTGTGCATCGAATCGAGGCAGACCATTACGCGTTCGTAGCCGCGTGCCATCGCCTTGACCTGATCGACGACGTCACGGGCAATCGACGAGCCCTGCAGCATCGAAATTCTGCTGGACATCGGATGAGCTTCGATCGCCGCCCTGTTATGGGCACGGATGTCGATATCGATGCCGATGACCTTCCGCTTTGATACCTTCGGGTCGATCGTAGCTCCCGTGGCGATCGCGTCACACATGTCAAGCATTGCGAGGAGCGAAGCACTCAGAACCAGCGAGCCGCCATGCGCAATGCCGGTTTCGATGATGAGGTCTGGCCGCGTGCGCCAGACCAACTCCTGCACTGCCTGGATATCCTGCGGGTACTGGATGATCGGGCGGCCCAACCAATCGAAGTTATAGACATAACGCTTATCCATAGACAGTTCGCGCCAATGGCGGGATGCCTTCTGGAAGTCGACGTCTGCGTTGTAGGTGGCAGCTGTTGCTGCTCGCTCGTCCATGAATTGCTTGATGGGATCCATATGAAATCCTCTGTTGCCGCCGTGTTCGTGCGCGGATCCTAAAATGTTGCGGACGAATGTTCCAGAATCGTCGAAATCCGCTGCAACACGGGTTGTGGGTGAAAGTCAAACTCCTCGCGTATGCGACTCGTAGCAATTGGCGGGAAGCTGCTCATGGGAGCGTTGTCGTCTACCGAAAAAGAGCAACCGGTCTGTGTCGAGATTGCTGAGATCCATTGGGCGTGACTGATCTGCATGCCACTTGCGACATTGTAGATCTTGTGCCGCCCTGCCAGGCTGATGCGGAGCAATAGAGCCGCAACATCGTCTATCCAGATGTAGTCTTTGGAGGAGTTGAGGTCGGTCTTGAGCTGGATATGGCCACTTGCTCCTTCGCGGCACAGAGCGCCTGCGAAGCTCTCTGTCGCTGCAGTTTGCGGCCCCACCACATTGGATAGCCGTGCGATCCGAACGTTGGTTCGTCCGCTGGCCAAGCATACCGCCTCACCGGCCAGCTTCGAAATGTTGTAAAGGTCGGATGGATCCTCGGGCAAAACTGAAAGCGACCTATCCTCCGATGTATCCGAACTGCGGACGTAAACGCGCGTGGAGGAAAGATAAAGGAATGACTTGAAGTCCGCCTGCCTGAGGAGGTCCGCTGCGACGCTGACATGCGCTTCAATTGTGTCAAACGGCCGCTCTCGAAAATCCGCCGTTAGGCCGATGGCGTAGATAACGTGCGCCCCATTGCAGGCATCCACCAGGGACTGGGAGCGATCGGGCACGAGAGCAGTATGCCCCAATCCTGTGAGGTAGCGCGCCACGTGGCTGCCGACAAAGCCAGTTCCTCCCAGAATGGTAAAGTTCAATTTCGCTGCCCCACGACCTTCAGCGGATTGCCCGCGCAAACGGTAAACGGCGCCACTTCGCCGCGAACCAATGATCCGGCTGCGATCACACATGGGGTAATCGCGGGAGCGAGTCGCCCCTGATGGCCAGAAGTGGTCACGCTCTTGAAGAGCAGGTGGTTGTTCCCCGATAGGATGGAAGTA
>NZ_JACIFT010000036.1:0-28668 GCF_014197575.1 Rhizobium sp. BK538 | reverse complement strand
TGGATGTTCTCAGTCGACCAAGCGCGCGAAAAAATGGCTAAGTCTTATCCAACACCTGTGCTCAACGAGTCATAATCTCTGAGACAGCACACTAGGTAGACATCATTGCCCTCGCCTCCAACGAGAATGTCCTTCTCGCCATCATTCCACTCACTGTGCGACGACGTCTCGAGCGATGCGAAGGTGATCGTGGCAGGATCGAACCCCTCGCTAATGGTTGCGCCGACTAGAACGTCGTCGCCTGCACCTCCGTAGAGCCTATCCGCATCGCCGCCGCCCGTCAGCGTGTCCTGGCCGTCGAAGCCCATTACGACGTCCGCGTAGTGCGTCCCATTTTTCGTGTCGTCGCCTTCGTTGCCACCGATCGCCAATCCGCCAGAACTGATAGACACAGAGTAGTCACCGAACTCGTTGGATGAAGAGGCCAATCCCAATGCTCCGGCACCGGCAAGCTTTCCCAGATATGCGATCACATTCGGATCTTGGGTAGCCAAGCCATCGGCAAGTGCGAAGGCGATCGCGGCTGCGGAACCAGGCGAACCGGAGCTTATGAGCGTATTCCAAAGCGCCTGCTTTTCTTCGGCGGTGCTCAGGTATTCTAGTGGGAAGTTAGCCGTCCAAGCACTCGCACTCAGACCGGCTGAAGCAAATACCTGCTGATGGTAAGACTGAATTTCAGCATAGCCGAGTTCAGCGCCGCCGGCATTTTCGCGGGCGGCAAAGTCGGCATTCATAAGTTGCAGGCTGATTGCAGCTAAGTCGTTGCTGTTTAGCGGGTTTCCTTCGATGTCCGCTTGGGTGGTAATGAAATAGTTTGCAGTCGCGCCACCGCCTCGATCATTGTTAACGACTGCCAACGCAAGCTTCCATAGATATCGCCAAAATCAGCGAGGAGCGTGTAGTACGCGATGCGATCACCCGCATTCTTGGCCAACGCGAGCTCGGCAAGTTGTTCACCCGAAAGTTTAATGCCCATATCTTTATCCCATGTGCTGAGTAGTTAATTGGTCATGCAATTCAACAGGCTTTGGATATTCCCTTTCATCAGCTTCCAATTTTTAAGCTGATCTAGTGGATAGCCAATTTTCACGTCGTAGCCGCCTAGGCGTGTGATTTGCTCGCAGTGCGGATAGCGGCGAGGTTGTGGTACGGTGCAGGAAATCACGTCCGTGATGGACGAGCCCTCGCGGCCAAAGAACAGGGTCTGCTTCTGCCAGTCCGGTTGCCAGCGCACCGGCAACTGGACCTGAAAAAGACCTTCCGACACAGCTTGTTCCGCAAAAGAGGGCTCACCAGATGCAGCCTTTCTTCCCGACAAGATGTTGGCGGTCACCCTCGCAAGGTCATTTATTTCAATTAAATTGGTGACCAGGAAGCTGACCCATTCCTCCCTTCCCGCGACGATTTTCCCTTGCATCTCCCGACGCGGATATGGCTCAAGCGTATCCCGATGAAAGTTGAAGTTGGCGGCTCCGTCGCCGTCCTTCGAGAAGGCGTCTGCGGTCTCCGGGAACAGGAGATAGTCGGCCGGAATACGTACCTTCACCTTTGTGCCTCCATGCTGGGCAAGGTAGCCCTCAGCAATCGTTCCGGAGAAATCGAATCCGCCGCAGATTCTCGCCGGACGATCGTCGTCGTGGGGTTTTTCGTCGCTAGCAGAGTTCATACCTTGCGAACTCGAGCCTCCAGCAATCACTGCAACGGCAACCGCGAACACGCCCAGGAGCGCAATCGCACTGAATTTGAGAGCGAAACTCATGTCATTCTTCTCGAAATACGCGTTGCATGTGGTCACGGATGGGCTTCGTAAAGTACGAAACAACGTTGCGATCCGCGGTCCGGATGAAGGACTCCACGGGCATTCCCGGCACCAAACGAACTCCAAGATGAGTTAGTTCGATCATGGCTTCCTCGGACATCGCAATGCCGACTCGATAGAAACTTGCGCCGGTTGTCTTGTCGGCCTCCAGATCCGCCGATACCCGAACAACCCGGCCTGTGAACTCCGGCGTCGTGTTTCGATTGAAGGCTGTTAGACGCAGTGTCGTGGACTGGCCAATTGCGACCTGATCGATATCGGCTGGCGATATGCGTGCTTCGACTGTCAAAAGACTGCCTTTCGGCACTATCTCCATCAGCGTTTCCGCCGGGGCGACAACTCCACCGACGGTATGAATAGAAAGGAGATGCACAATGCCGCCGATGGGTGCCTTGATCTCGGCATGTTTGACTGTGTCCTGAGCCGCGATTTGCTCTTCTGATAGTTGCCCCAGCTCATTTTCGACGTCGCGCAATTCGGTTGCGACTTCTGCACGGAGTTCCTGATCAATTTGCAGGCTTTGCAACTCCAATTCGGCAATACGACCTCGCGACGACGCCATTGAAGCGAAAAGTTGCCCACGCTCGCCCCGCAGCCGTGCTGCATTCCGTTCGAGCGCGTTGATCTGGCTCATGGTGATTCCCCCGACATCGAAAAGTCGGCGCATGCCCACGAGCTCCTTTTCGATCAGACCGATCTCTTTGATCTTCGCTTGCTCCTGTGCGTCTAACCCTTTGATCTGTTCGCGAAGTTGCTGTACCTGCTCGTGCAAGCGATCCTTCTGCCCTTCTCGGGAAGCACGTCGATCAGCAAACAGGCGACGCTCGCTCGCCATCGCCGCTTCCGCTTCATGAGCGTCCAGGCCAACCCTCAACTCTTCCGGCATTACCACGTTTGTCGAACTGTCCCGCTCCGCCCCGAGTCTTGCCTTGCGTGCCCGGTACTGCTGAATTTTCTTTTCGATGGATGTGAGGTTTGCTCTGGACGCAGTTTGGTCCATTCGGACAATTGTCTCGCCGGACTCGACCGCCTGGCCCTCACGCACGAGGATCGCTGTGACAATTCCGCCCTCCCGATGCTGAACTCTCTTGGCGCTACCATCTACGACTAGCACGCCTGACGCGATTACAGCACTTGACAGCTCCGTCGTTGCAGCCCAGCCGCCAACCCCGCCGAACAGAAGAAGCATGGCTGCGGCCCCAACGAGAAGGTTCCTGTTTAGAGAACGAGACAACCTGGCGCGCACGTTCGAACCGGCGACCGTCACTGGCGTTCTCCCTCTACGACAGTCAAAGCGGGCGAATTGGCATTTCGCACCGCTCGTTGCTGGTTCTCCTGGATCGATTTCAGGATCGCGTCTCGGGGGCCAAACGCCTTCCCGAGACCATTCTCCATCACGAGCAGTTTATCGATCTGCAGCAGGACGCTGTTTCGGTGAGAAACGACTATGACGATACCGCCACGACGCTTTACGCGCGTAATAGCCCCTGCCAGCGCCTTGTCGCCATCCACATCCAGGTTGGAGTTGGGTTCGTCGAGGACAACCAGAAAAGGATTTCCAAACAGTGCGCGGGCCAGCGCCACCCGCTGTCGCTGGCCCGCTGACAGATTTTGACCTGCTTCCCCGACCTGCGTTTCGTAGCCATCGATTAGACCGACGATCATGTCGTGCGCGCCAGCCTCCTTTGCGGCAGCGATAGTATCGGAATGGTCTGCCTGACGATCCAGCCTCGCGATATTCTCGGCGATCGTTCCGGGAAATAGATCAAGGCTCTGCGGCATGTAACCGATATGCCGGCCGCGCTCCGCTGCGGGCCACTGGTCCAAGGACGCGCCGTCCAGGGATACCTTGCCACGCACTTCCGGCCAAACACCGGTTATGGTTCGTACAAGTGAGGACTTGCCCGAAGCGCTCGGGCCAATGATGCCTACGGCGGTTCCCGCCTCCACCTGGAAGGTGACATTCTTCACGGTGATGCGTTCACGCATTCCGGGTGGCGCGACGAACAGGCTCTCCACAGAAAGGAGCTTCGACGGTGGCGGCAGTTGCGTTCGTGGTTGTTCTTCGGGGAATTGCTTGAAAGTTTCCTTTAAGCGCTGCCACGCTTGGTTTGCCGCGATCATGTTTCGCCAGTTGGCAATGACCTGCTCGATCGGCTGCAAGGCGCGAGCAAGAATAGTGGAAGCAGCAACGATCGACCCGCCGGTCAAATCTCCTTGGATCACCAGCCACGCACCCAGTGCCAGCGTTCCCGATTGCACCATCTGGCGCACCGTCTTCGACACCCCAGAGAACAATCCTGCGATGGCCGCGGAGTTTCGTTGTAATTCGGCGCTGCGTTCATGTGTCTCGGTGAGCCGCCCTTCAGCTCGCGCGAGGAAGCCCATTGCTGCAACTGCTTCCGCATTCCTATGAATTGCCTCGCCGAAGCGGTTGCGCGCCGAAACGATTTCGCCAATCTCGCGCACACGCGGTTTTGTCAGCACGTCGGCAGCAATGGTCAACGCGATGAGAAGCGTCATCGCAACAGCCGCTAGCAGGCCGATCCATGGGTGCAGAAAGAAGCAAATGACGAGATAGAGGGGCATCCACGGCAAATCAAATAGCGCGGCCGGGCCAGGGCCAGAAACGAAAGATCGCACCAAATCAACATCCTGCGCCGGCCTGAGTATATCGCCAGACGTACGCCCCCGCAGCGAAGCTCCTGCGATTACCGACGCAACCCTGCTGAAGATGCTGTTGTCAAAGATTCCAGCGATCCGGCTCAGTACGCGATTCCTTACCAGCTCAAGCAGACCGGAAAATGCGTAGAGACCAGCCGCCAGCATAAGCAATGCGACCAATGTCGGACCGCTGCGACTAGGAATCACTCGGTCATACACTTCCAGCATAAACAACGGGCCAGAGAGGGCGAGTAGATTGACTACCCCAGAAAATACGAAGACGCCCGCTAGTGGAAGAAAGAGTGGCGCGGATTCGCGCCCGTCGGAAAGTGACCTGAATAACGCCATAGCCCCCGCGCCGACGACAGATTCTGATATGGCTTAGCGATAGCTACAAGAAAGCGATTTCGCAACCTATGCAGAAGCAAAATTTCCATAGTTCAATTTATCATGGCATCTTTCTTGCGGGAGCGTGGATTTTTCAGCTCCGAGCTCATTAAGCTTTTCGAGGGCGCTACTCTTGCCGGTGATCCGCTGATTGTTGTCGCCGACCGGGAAGATCCTATCGCAACTTGATTATTCGTATCTCGTCGAGGAGTATGGCGCACTCCATAACCCTCCTCCCTCGCCGCCCTCTTGTATACTGGGGTGAAGCTCCATTACGACCTCGACGAGATCATCGAGCCTAACGGTGGCGACTGGACGGTATCGCTCATCGAAAGCATACGTGGCGTCACGATCCGAACGACCCTCTAAGTTCGAAGGGTTCATCGTCTGTCGCACAGCAACACCATAAGATCGGGGCATTGGCCAATTCCGCCTCGGATGGACTCTCTGTCATTCCCACAAATCCGCTGTGCCATCTGGTGTTCGCCAAGGCTCTGTTGCCAGCGCAATAGTGCTACGAATACCGCATCGTAAGAAACCGGCAAGTACTTCCTAACCCCGGAAAACTCACCACCGGATTGGTCCTCGAAGATGTCGCGATTAGCATTCTGGCGGGCGAACGATCTCGCACCACACCATCTACTTGGTCGCTTTCGTCTGCGCACCGATCCGGCTTTCGGAGGAGATTTTCCGCCGCGCTCGTCTCGTCACCCCGGCCCCTTCCATCACCTCTCTCAAGGTCGGCAAGGGTTCCACGATGACATCCACGAGATCCTCGAGCGCAATCAGGCAAACAAATCCGACTTCGGTCTCGACGATTGCGGGCCGGCCCTCTGAAGCCGCTTTGGTCAAAATGAAGAGGCGGCGCCGCGCCTCCCGCAATCTGAGCGGCATTCCTCCGGCTTCAAGGATCGCGGCCGTCACCAATGGTCGCGCCTCCGCCAACGGTTTCTCCTTCAGAGTTCGCACGATCATTTTCCACGGAGGTCTCATGCTGCAAGTTCCTCCGTTTCAGTTAGAATTTTCGCCACTTCAGCGCCCTCGACATGACCTCGCTTGTCTAAGGTGTCTGCGAGCAACTCGATCGCCGCGCGACGCCGCCTGACGATCTCGCGGCTTCGCTCCATCTCACGGACTAGGACCCGCTCGACCCTAGCGGCGATCTCCGGATTGCTCCGGCGGAGCCGATCTCTGAGTACAGGGGTGCTGGCCTCGAAATACGATAGCCCCTCGCCCATACCGAGCGAGACCTCCAACTCTGTGGCGATGTCGGTCGCCCTCTGCAGGTCCGATCCGTCGGTTCCCGCGGCACCTGCGAAAGCAGTCCCCAGCAATTCCTCCTCTGCTGCCCTCCCGGCAAGGAAGAATGCGATGCGATCAAGATGGTGCTGCCGATTTGGATCATTGTCTTCTTTGACAACCAGACGCGCGAAGCCAAAGGGCTGTGGGTCCCGAGCTTCTTGCGAGACAACGACAGCTTCCAGAGTGCCAAGCTCAAGATGGACAGCGACGACCGCATGGGCGGCCTCGTGGATTCCAACCATCCTCCGTCGAGCACCCTCCAGCTTCGTTGCGGGCGGAAGGGCGCGCATAACCATCTCGACGCTGACATCGGATTTGGCCCGCCGCGCCTCGCGCCTAGCTTGACGCCCGGCCTGCTCGAATGCCGCTCCGGTGAAACCCGCGGTGGCTGCTGCGATCCTGTTCACGTCCTCCGTCGAGAGATGATGGCCGAAATAGGTGTGCGCGAGATGTTTTCGTTCGGCGAGATCGGGCAACGCGATCGTCAGGTGTCGATCAAGTCGTCCGGGCCTCAACAGGGCCGGATCGATCGCGTCCGGGTGGTTGGTCGCACCGATGACAACCACGCCCTCCAGCTTGCTGTGACCGTCCATCAGTTCCAACAACAGGTTGATACACTGTGTCCAGTAGAGTTTGTGTTCGCTGTTCCCAAGGTGAGCGCGGTCTCCGATCGCGTCGATTTCGTCAAGGAACAAGATCGAAGGCTTGTTGGAAATGGCCTCCTCGAAGCTCCTGCGCATGGCTGTCAGCGTGTCGTTTAGGTATCCTGCGGATTGCCAGCGGGCTGCTGAAGTCGCCACCAGATGGACGTCGCACGATCTGGCGAGCGCACCGGCGAACATGGTCTTTCCAGTGCCCGGTGGCCCGCTCAGCAGGAGACCGCGGTCGATGTCACTCCATGACAGCCCCCCCTGCTTCCACTCGCGGATGTCCTCGGCTAGCGAAAGCCCCCAGATCTTGGCATCCCCATATCCAACGAGGTTCTCCAAGCTTGGTTCATCCGATGCCGGCAACGACACCTGCTGCATGCTCGCTAACCGCTCCAGAGCGTCCTTGGCCGGCCTTCCCCGCCTGAGTGCAGCAAACACAGAGGCAAGAGGGTACTCGAGCAGCTTCTTGGCGTCGGCGAGTTCGAGAACCTGGCCTGACAAGGATCTCGCGGCCGCTGCAAGATGAAAGGGTCTGACGGGGTCGACATCGACGACGCGATCGGCCGCAAGCTTGAATTCGTTCGGCAAATCCTGGCCCGGCGGCCAGACGATCAGGAATGACCCCGCGTCGTTCATGGCATCGAGGACGACATCGAGGTGGAGCTTGCCTCTACGGTCGATTTTGGGCCAAACCGCATTGAAGTTTGACAGCTCCGGGGTCTCCTGGACGAGATCGAGCGCGGCAATCTCGTATTCGGCACAATTCGCGCCGACTGGAAGACGGAGCGCGATCACACACTGGCGGTAACCGAGCTTCCTAAAGCCGCCGCCAAGACGAACGGCGTTCTTGAGAGCGAAGCGATACGCGAGACGCTCCATTGTAAGCGGCTTCCGAGTTGTCCTACGGTAGGTCATTTGCCGCCTCCCAGCGCAAAACGGCGAAGCATTGTCTCAGGCCCAAGCATGCGCTCGTCGAGATCCGCAGAGATCATACGGTTGAGTAGCATCCAGGAGATGCCGGTCATGGGCTGCACCTCTCGAAATAGATGCATGCATTGCCCGATCGCTAGAGAGCCCGCCTCCTCCAACGCGGCAAGCAGGCGCATCCTGTCGTTCAATGGCGTCCGATAGTTCGTGTAACGCAACATGTCCTTTGCATTGGCGAGCCGGCATCCGACTTCAGTTTCCTCGCGGGAGACGAAGCGGTGGTGGACATGGCTGCAAGCAGCGCCTTCGGAAACTGAAGCCGAGCCCACTTCACCGCAGGCGTCGAGGAAGACGCGCCTGCCGTCGTCATAGTCGACCACGAACTCCGGAACGTGAACGCCGTCCGAGGTCGGAAACTCCGTCGGAAGGCAAAGCCACGCGACGACGTGGTCGTCGACGTCTAAAAGGCAGCCGAGATCACGAGCCAACTGGCTCCGGAACATGACGTCGCCGGAGCACCTCACAGTTCCTAGCGGATAGAATTTCTGGGAGAGAGCATGCTTGTACGCAGCATAGAGCGCCTGCGGCATTTCAAAATGCGGATGGCTCATGACGATACCCGAAATAGCAATGGATCCTTGCCGCGGCGAAACGGCGCTAAGGACTCAACATATTCGGCTTATTCGTAGGAGCTTGTTCATAATGGTGAACAAAATACGAACAAAAATCGCGGCGTCAATAAGAATCTCGACGCCCAACGCCAAGCGCCCGCGAGGAACTGGGGATGATCGACTCGGACGGCCGACCGGGTACATCTCGATCCGAGCGGCCTCACAGTGCTCAATTCGCTTCGACGGCGGCGGCAGACGCTGCCTTCTTCTTCAGTTTGCGCAGTACCGGGCTCTGACCGGAAGCCAGTCGGGATCGCCATGGTATACCCCAGGCAAGGCGCGCTTGTTTTCCGCATGCTGGAGCAGCGCCTCTGCCAGACGTCGATGCTCATATTGCCGTTTCGGCCACATCGGGCTTGTCTCCTTCAGTCGTAGCCATGGCAAAGCCGCGCTCGCGCAAGCTACACAAGAAGCGATGGTTCTTAGGGAGCGAGCTGAGCGTAGCAAAAGCCACGACGGTGAGTTCGAAGCCGGCGACGTCATCGCCAAGATTATCGCACGAAGGTCTCGTGCATGTCGGCCACCGATGTCACTGGCCCGGAACGTTGACGCGTTGGAGCTTGGCTGGCCATCGAGAGCTCAAAGAGATCGGGATCCGATCGTGATCTTCCCCTCGGTGGGTTTCGATCGGACGTTGCGACCAACTCGGTCCCGCCCTACCTACTGGCCATGATCGTATTCCTCGACTTCGAAGCCTCCTCCCTTGGCAAGCACAGCTACCCCATCGAAATCGCCTGGGTCTTCGAGGACGGCCGCTCGCAGTCGTTCCTGATCAAGCCAAAGCCCGGATGGACCGACTGGTCTGCAGATGCGGAAAAGGTTCACGGAATCTCGCGCGATCGCCTGCAAGAGGAAGGAAGCGACGTCGAACCCGTCGTCAGAGAACTCATGGCGGAGCTCTCAGGAAACGAGCTTTATGCGAGTTCGCCTTCGTGGGACGGGAAGTGGCTCAGCGCGCTACTTCGTGGCGGAGGAATGCCACGTCACGCATTGCGACTGCGGAAATCCGACGATCTCTTTACCGAGGTGGCGTTAGCTATCCTCAATACGGGTGGCACTCCAGTCGACGTTCCGGCTTTGGTGGCCGATGTCATCGCACGGTCGGAGCCTGCAAACCCGACTCATCGCGCCCTTCCTGATGCACTCCTCGAGCTTAAACGGCTCTGTCTTGTCCGGGATACAGCGAGGAAGATTGCGGCCTCCTGACAGATACGGTACTCGGTTGACAGGACGGTGGGAACAATTCGGAACCGTAGATCAATCCGCGTATGCAGACTGTAACGGCATGTCCAAAGTCGATTCTACTCGCCTGGGACTCTAGCGAAGAGGCTGTGCTAGCCACCCGGCAGTCGATGGAGTTTCTAACGGGCTGCGCTTCTGTACAGGTCACATTGGTCGATCCTGTTGCACGGAGCTGGGAAAATGGCGAAGAGCCCGGATCTGACATGGCGACGTTCCTTACCCGCCATGGCGTGAAGGTTGAGGTTGACCGCATCGCAAGCGGCGGCCGTCTCTCAATCCAAAACCCGTCGCCGATAAGCCGAACGAACCTCGATCTTAGAAGTGGTTTGATTTCGCTCAATGCAGCAAATTAGCGATCACGTATATTTATTTAATGAATCAACAACACTTTCAGTTCCTGGACAGAGTAGATGCTGGTCGTCAGCTTGCAACCAAGCTCGTCAAGCTGAAGCTCGATCGTCCAGTTGTCTATGCCTTGCCACGCGGTGGGGTGCCGGTGGCGCTAGAAATCGTGCGCGCCTTGAATGCTCCGCTCGATTTGATCCTTGTCCGTAAGATTGGCGCTCCAGGCGCGCCTGAAGTCGCGCTGGGCGCCGTTGTGGATGGTGAAAGCCCCGAGACGGTCATCAACCAGAATGTGCGGCTGGCGAGTGGTGCTGACGATGCCTACCTTGAACGCGCCCGACAGTGCGAACTTGTCGAACTTGAGCGCCGCCGCGCGCTGTACCTCGGCAACCGCGCGCGAGTAGACCCCAAGGGTCGCACCGTAATCATTGTCGATGATGGACTTGCCACAGGGGCGACGGCGAAAGCGGCGCTTATTGCTATGAGAGGCCAAGGTGCCGCAAAGATCGTTCTCGCCATTCCAGTCGCGCCGGAAGAAACACTCGCCGAGATGCGTCAATATGCCGACGTGATCGTATGCCTTCATCCCGCCAAAGATTTCTGGGGCGTTGGCTCCTTTTACGAGGATTTCCGTCAGCTCACCGATGAAGAGACGATTGGACTTCTGAGGCAGGGATGGACCGAATCCGAGAAAGCCGAGCCGAGCCCCAGCAAACGGCAGATTGCTGTCCCGCCACTCGGTCTGGTTGGCGATTTGAGCGTTCCGCCGGACCCGCGCGGCATTATCCTGTTCGCTCATGGCAGCGGGTCGAGCCGGCTCAGTCCACGGAACATTGCTGTCGCCGACAGCTTGAATGACGCGGGCTTCGCAACCCTTCTCTTGGATCTGCTGACGGCGGATGAGGCGGGAGACCGACGCAACGTCTTTGATATCCCGCTTCTCGCGGAGCGCTTGCTCGAGGCTGCGATCTGGATCGGTGCTGAGCCGGACATCGCTGATTTGCCGTTAGGCCTATTCGGAGCAAGCACCGGAGCAGGAGCAGCAATGCTAGCATCAGCGGAGCTTCGGGAGCGGGTATCGGCGGTAGTTTCGCGTGGCGGTCGTCCAGATCTGGCAGGGCGACGGCTGACCGAGGTCGAAACGCCAACGCTATTCATCGTCGGTGGCCATGACGAGCAGGTGCTTGCTCTAAACCGCGAAGCCCTTGCCGCCCTGACATGCGAGAAACTGTTGAGGGTGGTCCCCGGCGCCACCCATCTGTTCGAGGAGCCTGGCGCGCTGGAGGCGGCGACCGAGATGGCAACTGCTTGGTTCCAGCACTACCTCGCCCCGAAAGCCCCCATCCATGGATCCGCAGCCACAGCAACGCAGCCAGTATCGCAGGCATCGATAGCGGAAGTACTACGGTCCGCCGCCGAGCGTTTGCCCGCGCTGGACGATCCGGCCTTGCCGACGCCTTCGACCGGTTCGGCCACGCTCGTGTAGTGTTGCTCGGTGAAGCGTCCCATGGAACCTCGGAGTTTTACCGGGCGCGCGCTGCCATCACGCGCCGGCTGATCGAGAAACACGGCTTCACGATTGTCGCAGTCGAAGCCGACTGGCCGGACGCCGCAGGCTCTGCAGAAGGCGAGCGCCGCCTCGATCCTCTGCCTTCTGAGAGGCATGAGCCTGTAGTTTCGGCCCGAAGATTGTGAAATGAAAGCGGCATCCAACAAAAAAGACATCGCAGCGCTGAAGCGATGCTGCAGTTGAGAGTCGGGGCCGCTTAGGATCCGGCCCTCGTCATCGATTGAAACGCATTCTCCGGATGGCGTGTTTGAGGCTGCGAGGTCCGGTGCATTCGGCGATCGCAAGCATTTTACCGATAGGCTTATCGAGACCGAAAGATCCGCCCGCTATGAGATGTCTCGAAACGGAGCAGTCTCATAATGGAATTGAACCCGAAGGCGAAGGCGCTCGCCGCGGCGCGGAAGCGGATCACGGAACTTCAACAGCAGATGACCGACAAGGCGCTGAAGATGGCTGCGGAAGTCGAAAAGCTCCTGGAGGTCGCAACTGTTCGCGAAGCGAAAGGCTTTCTCAAGGTTCACTGCGGCCTATCGTCAAGCGATCTCGGCACTTACGTCAAGTTTTCGAAGACCCTCAAAGGCGCCGAAGACGTCCTAGCAAGGAGCCGTATCCCGTTCTCCGTGATGAAAGCGCTCGCGTCGGCCGACAGCGACACTCGGACGGAGGCGCTTACCACAATTGCTGGAGGCGCCCATCTCGACACGAGCGAAATTGCAGCGATCCGGCGAAGAAATCGAACCGACAAGATGTCCAGAGCCCAGGCCGCCGAAAAGGACCGCGCCGCGGTCATCGCAGCGGAACTGCGTCGCCGCGCGGCCTCTTCTTCTACTGCCTTGGACCAAGAAACCGATGCGTTCCTCGATACTGTTCGGGCCTTCGAGAGTCGGTTCAGATACTTCATCCAGAGCTTCGCCGATGCCAAGAAAGAGGAGCCGGAAACGGCCGAGGAATTTATGGCCGACTTCGAGCGGATTCGATCTGCGGGCGAACATCTACTCGAAACATTCGTCGAGGTGTTCGGGCCAAGACACGACCTTGCGGAAGATCTGAAGTTATCGAGAGCGCGATATGCGCTTCAAAGATTCGCGGAAGGTCGTTTTGCTCACGACGGCGGCTGGACTTTCGAGGAAGGCATTCCTGATCCTAGAAACCTCGACATCATCGGGGCGCTCCTGATCTTGACCAGCAGGCCTCGGAATTCGCTATGGTTACGCACTCCGAAGTCACCCCGCCCAACGGACCTCACGTAGCCTCCGCGCCGCCTTCGTTCTTTGGAGCTTTGCGCCGGCCTCGGAGGCATGTCGCTTGGACTGGAGGCAGCGGGCTTCGATCCTGTCGCGCTCATCGAGTTGAATAGCGACGCCGCGGCGAGCCTGCGTGCCAACCGTCGCGACTGGAACGTGATCAAACAGGACATGAAGCAGGTCGACTATGCGCCCCATCGCGATCGGATTCACCTTTTGGCCGGCGGTCTGCCCTGCCAGCCGTACTCACGGGCTGGAAAGGCGCTAGGCAAGGATGACGAGCGCGATCTCTTCCCGGCCGCGACGGAAATTGTGAACGCCGTCCGGCCGAAAGCATTCATGTTCGAAAACGTCGACGGTTTCAACGACGCCAAGCATGCCGATCACCGCGCCGAGGTCTTCGCCCGGTTCGCCGAAGCTGGATACGCGGTCAGGACGATATCGGTGAATGCCAAGGACTACGGGATCGCGCAAGAGAGGCCCCGCATCTTCGTCATTGGCATGAGTCCGGAGAACATGGCTAGGTTCCGCCCACCACCGACTTTCGAAGAATGGCGAGCAACCGTTGGCCACGCTCTCGAAGACATGATGGGCGCAGGCGGATGGTCGGGTGCTTCGCGATGGGCCGAACGGCGTCGGACCCAGGTGATCGTCCGCGACAACAAGGAGGAGATCGGCGGCCTAGCTTCGACTCTTCTGGGCGAGAAGCGGCGCGGGCGGGAGAAGGAAATCGGCCGGTGGGGTCTCCGCGAGATCATCATCGGCGGGACTTGGGACGCACCTCCCACCGACGCGATGGCCGCCGCTGCCGGAGATGACTTCATGCCTGGCCTCACGATGCCGATGAAAGCACGCCTTATGGGATTGCCTGACGGGTACGTCGTCATCGGAAACAAGGAGTCGCAGTCTCAGCAGATCGGCAATGCCGTCGTTCCCCGCGTCGCGCAGGCGGTTGGCCTAGCCATATATTCGGCCCTGCTTGGTGTCGACTTCGACTGGGAGGTTGTCCTGAGGCATCCGCGGCTCCCGTACGAGAGGGAAACCGTCGATCGGATAGAGATTGATGCGCCTAGTCTGGCGTACGATGGGAGGTGCCTAGAGCGTCATGCGCCATTCCGGCTTCGCTTCTCCGATGTTAGAAAAAGCACTATCGATCAGGCTCTTCGACGCACTTCTTCACGTCTTCTATTAGAGACGGCGCATCGGACCGAGAACCCTTGGTCCGTGCGCCGCCCCCGAGACCAGCGGGTTGGAGGTGCCGCAGGAATATGTCCGTAGGTGACAGGACGTGTTCATCAATCGCAGAGCACCGTATGACCGTACGTAGGGGGCGGCACGATCAGTCAGCAATTGCTTTCGGGAGTGATCATCTCTTCGATAAACCGCCGCTCTCCAGATTTGCTTGCTTGAGAGATTCCGCGCTCAACAATTGCAGCTTGTCTAGGGGGCATTTCTTCCAGAAGATCTCTGATCCGTTCGCGTGCAACCTGGACCTCATCGTACTTAAGCGCGCGTTTTGAAGCGATTTTCGCCAATGCGCCGGTCTGCAAGCGCCTACGGGACTGCATTCACCCGCATCGTTGGATTGCCACCATCGAAATATGCTGAGCATGCAGCGACCCTCTAAGTGATCAAGCCGCTTCTACCGGCACTAGGACAGCCGCCCCGTTGAGTCGACCGGCTCGTAGAGCCGCCAACGCATCGTTGGCCCGCTCAAGGGAATAAGCGGTTGTGACAGTTCGAATGTTTGCTGCTCGCACGACCACGAAAAATTCGTGGGCGTCAGTGCGGCTAAGATTGGCCACCGACACAACTCGCCGCTCCCCCCACAGTAGGCGATAGGGCATGGCAGGAATATCGCTCATGTGGATGCCGCCGCAGACAACCACACCGCCTTTCCGAACGGCAGCCAGTGCCTTGGGCACCAGCTCGCCCGCCGGAGCAAAAAGGATGGCGGCGTCGAGCAGTTTCGGCGGAACTTGGTCAGACGATCCCGCCCATACAGCTCCCATTTCCAATGCAAAGCGCTTTCCTTCGTCGTCTCCCGGTCGGACGAACGCATAGACCTCCTGCTGTTTCCAGCGGCAGACTTGTGCCAGGATATGAGCGGCGGCGCCAAAGCCGTAGAGCCCAACGGTTTTCCCGCCACCCGCCATCTTCAATGATCGCCATCCGATCAAGCCCGCGCAAAGCAATGGCGCGGTGGCAACCGGGTCCGAGCCCTCTGGTAGCGTGAACGCATAGTCCGCGTCGGCGACGACATGAGTCGAGAACCCGCCGTCGATCGTGTAGCCGGTGAACCCTGGGGCGTCGCAGAGATTTTCCTTTCCGTCACGGCAAAAGGAGCAGCAGCCGCAGGTGCGACCGAGCCATGGCACGCCAACCCTTCGACCTAGCAACGTTTCCGGCGCGCCGGATCCTAGCGCGATGACGGTCCCTACAATCTCATGGCCAAGTATCAGGGGAAGCTTTGGGTCAGGAAGATCGCCATCGAACACGTGGAGGTCCGTCCGGCAGACACCGCAAGCCTCGACCCTGATCAAGACTTGTCCCGCTGATGGAGACGGATCCGGCAGTTCGACAAGGCGCAGAGGCGTCCGAACTTTGTCAAGCATCATCGCCTTCACGTCAGCCTCCATCGATCGAAAAGTAACTCAATCAGCAACACACCAAGCGTTCTTGCCTTGACCTGAATCAAAGACTCCGCCCTCGCCGAGCGATACGAAGGATTGTTGGCGTAGCTGTCCATACGTACGCTCACGACGACGAGGAGGAGGGCAACATGGACCATATCGTAACCAGTACCCTCAACGCCAATCGTGCCGTCATTCCCAGTTGCTCGATCGCTCCAAACAACGATAGACGGCACTACGTCCCCCGATCGCGAGAGACCGCTGCTGGGATGTGCCTGTCGGACCTTTGCTGCTGCATACGGTCGTTTCACGACCCAGCGCCGTAAACTTGGACGCTTCGTTGGTCGTTACCGCGCAAGCAACGACCACGCTCTGGTTTGATTGGTCGGCCTTGTGTAATCCGAGGCCACTAGAGGAGGTTCGATCTTACCTTGGACACCGCGCGATAGCCTCGAAAGGCGAGCTGCCTCATTATAGCTTCTCGCCCGCTGTTCGACTACGGCCACATCATGCGAATAGGTATCAAGCGGAGTCCGATACCAGACCTCCGTTTGAAACTTGAGACCTGCCTGCCACAACCACTCTGCCCCGTGCCCCGTGCGCCCGCGAGGTTCCCTCGGATGAAACTGGAAGCTGCAATTGTAGGATTCTTCCTCGTGCTCGCGTCGGTCGCTGCCGCACAGCAGCCTCCCTCCGAGACGAACCGAAAGATTGACGAATTCGTACGCCTGTTGGATGACCCCGACGTCCGTGCGTGGCTCGACAGCCGCAGGTCCGAAAATCCATCTTCCGCTCCCGGTGCGGCTGAAAGCAATTTTGCCCTCGTTAAATGGGAAGCCGCCGTCCGTAGCCGTGTACACAACGTTTTAACCGCCATCCCACGAATTCCGGCAGAGGTCGGCACGGCTGCTGTTCGAACCCGCGAGGAGGCCATCGCTAGGGGCTATTCCCCCGTCTTTGCGATTTTCGCGGGCCTCGTCGCCATTGGCCTCATAGCTGAATTGATCTGGCGCAGGCTTGTCGCGCGCAACAATGATCTGCTTGCTCGGCTTGGTTCGCTCGGGGGCTATGGTCTTTTTCGCGGTTGATTGGCCTCCCCTCGCGCGTTTGACCTTGCTCGCCTGTCTGGCGGCTTTCATCGCCGTTCGCTTGGCAATCGCTCTGATATCCTTGGCGGCCATTTCACCCGGCCAACGCCTGCGTCTGTCGATCCTTGCAGGATTGATCTGCATTGCGATCGCCAACGCGGCTATCGCGGAGCCCCTCGGCATCAGCCATGATGTTTCCGACGCCATCGCTTTCTGTTTCTCCGCAATGATACTCGTTGTGGCGACTGAAACGGTCTGGTCGACAATGCATATGTCATCGACATTGAAGGCCGGTCTAACAGCGTTCGGCGTCGTGCTATGGATCGCCTGGTCGCTAGACATGAGAGGCCTGTTCTGGCTTGGCATTTATGCCATCGTTCTTCCCAGTGTTCTGAAAGGAGTCACGCGCGTTGCCGGCCATCTTCATTCCGACGCCACCGGGCTGCGAGGCGTCCTGATCACACACGGTATTCGAGCCGTCGTTATTGGGATGGCGGTTGGATGGCTGGCAATCGTCTGGCATTTCAATCCGGATGCGCCTGGGCGGCGGGACCCATGGATTTCGGCGTTGGTCTATGGTGGCATGAAAAGCGTGGGTGTCCTTGTTCTCGCCGACCTGGTCTGGCAATTGGCAAGGAACTGGTTCGACCGTACGCTGCTGGTGGCTACCGACACCACCTCTCTTTCACCTGCTGATGCGGCGCGCCGCGCGCGATTCCGGACTCTGCTGCCAATCTTTAGAAATGCGATTGCGGTTGTCGTCTTGGTCTTGGCGGGCTTGATCGTACTTTCCGAGTTGGGGGTGCAAATCGGCCCGCTTGTTGCGGGAGCTGGGATTTTCGGCGTCGCGATAGGCTTCGGATCGCAGACTCTTGTGAAGGATATCATCAGCGGTGTCTTCTATATGCTCGACGACGCGTTTCGTGTCGGTGAATACATTCAGGCGAAAGAGTACAAGGGAACCGTCGAGGGCTTCAGTCTTCGTTCGGTTCGCCTCAGACACCATCGCGGTCCGGTATTCACGGTACCCTTCGGCGAACTCGGCGCGGTGGAAAACATGAGCCGCGACTGGGTGATCGACAAATTCCGGATATCGGTCGGCTACAACACCGACATCGAAATGGCTCGCAAGCTCACCAAGAAGGTGGGCGTCGACCTCAAGGCCGATCCCGAGCTTGGACCGCTATTCATCGAACCATTGAAGATGAAGGGCGTGGAGGAGTTTGGCGATTACGGGATCGTGCTGAGCTTCGCGATGACCACAGTCCCCGGCATGCAAACCTACATCCGGCGCAAAGCTTACGCCCAGCTTCGAGAGGTCTTCCTGGCAAACGGAATCACCTTCGCCCAGCCAACGGTCCAAGTCGGCGGTGACGACAAGAGCGGCGGAGCGGCGGAGCGGCAGCAGCGGCGGCTGCGATGCGCCCACACCAAGCGGGCCCGGCCGAACCGTTCACCTAGCATCCAGGCAAGGCATCTGGCCGCTTTTGTCGCGGCTCGGCCCGCTCTGCGATAGGCAGTCAATCTAGCCACTGCTGGGTTGGTGACGCGCATTTGCGACTTTGATCAACATCAAAGACAGGGCCCCTGCAGCTAGTACAATTCTCCTACCAAACCAAGGAGGGCAGCAAGATGAGCATCAAAACCGTCATATGCGTCTTCGGTGTCGACCGCTGGGATCTGGACCTCAAGACCGCCATCGAGTTTTGCGAAATGCAGGGCGCACATATGACCGCCCTCGTCGTCTGCATGGGGCGTGTTCCGGCGATTGCTACGTATGAAGCGCTTTCCACCACCTGGCTCGAAGGGCAGCAACAAGAAATCGATCGCCTTTCCGAGGAGACGGCCGCGGTCCGCAAGATCCTCGAAAGAACTGAACTGTCCTTCGATGTGCAGGAAATCTACACCGAGTTCGCCTGGGCCGACGACGACATTGCACAACGTGCACTCTATGCCGATCTTGTGCTTATTGGCCCTCAGGCCGCAGGGAATGAGGACCTTCAGCGGCGAATTGTCGATGGAGCGCTGTTCCAGTCCCCAACGCCAATTCTCATCAACCCTCGCATGCAGCCGGTCGTGGCGTTTCCGAAGTCCGTACTGCTTGCCTGGGATTCGAGCGAAGAGGCCGCGCGTGCAACCCG
Source organism: Rhizobium sp. BK538 (assembly GCF_014197575.1). Lineage (NCBI taxonomy): Bacteria > Pseudomonadati > Pseudomonadota > Alphaproteobacteria > Hyphomicrobiales > Rhizobiaceae > Rhizobium > Rhizobium sp. BK538. The sequence continues at coordinate 9,985 of NZ_JACIFT010000036.1, read as the reverse complement.
CCAGTCGATGGAATTTCTGAAGGGCTGCGATGCGGTGCACGTCACCCTCGTGGATCCTGTCGCTAGCAGCTTCGCGAATGGTGAAGAGCCGGGATCCGACATTGCCACCTTCCTTGTCCGTCACGGGATCAAGGTGGAAGTTGACCGCATCGCGAGCGGTGGGCGCCGTGTGGACGAGACATTGCGTCAGCACGCGGTAGACGTGGCGGCCGACATGGTGGTCATGGGTGCTTACAACCACCCGAGGATCCAACAGCGGCTTTTCGGCGGTGTGACACGGTCGATGCTGAAGGACAGCCAGATCCCGCTTTTCCTGTCCCGTTGACGCAGACTCTACGCCTATCGGCTCCGGCAGTCGCCGGGGCTTGCCAACGATATCAATGAAGTTCCCAACCGAAAGTCACTCATCCCATCCAAGGGGATCGCCATGAGGCCACAGTTCCATCTGCCCTTGAGCACATATCCAGAGGCAAGCTCGTTTACGATTATCGAGAACGCCATCCAGTTCTGCCTCCATCACGCGGCGGATCTGGTAGCGAGCCTTTCCGTCGCTCGGCGTCCTGGCCATCAGCTCGAACGCGCTGAAAATTCTATCGACGACGAGATACTTCAGGCTGATCGCTTCGACCGCAAGGTGGCCGCCCAGCTTGTCAGGCATCTGAAGCATCGGTCTGAAAGGGTATCTCTCGATGTCAGGCTCGATACGTTCGAGGCGGAGGCAATGTCGGCGAGCCTGAAGCTGGCGGAGGTTTCTCGCGCATACGACCTTACGATCGTCGAAAACTCCGAAATCGCGCGGCCGACAATCGAAAGCCTCGTTTTCGAAAGTGGTCGCCCGCTGCTTTTGCTGCCGCCAGAGGATTTCTACGGACGTATCGACACCGTTTGCATAGCCTGGGATGGCAGCGCCACTGTTGCCCACGCCCTGTCGACCGCCTATCCGCTGATCGGATCCGCCACCAAGGCGATCGTCGCCTGTGTGCGCAATGGAGAGCTATCCCATGACAAGCTGCTGGACCGCTACGTCGAAGCCTTAAAGCATTCGGGCCTTGAGGTGGAACTCGCGGCTTTGCATTGTGATGGCGAAGACATACCATCTGCCATTCAGGATGGTGCCCTCGAAGGCCGTGCCGACCTGCTGATCGCCGGAGCTTATGGTCACTCCAAGCTTCGTGAAGCGATGTTCGGTGGCGTAACGCGTGGTCTGCTCGGCAATCTCCGCGTCCCCGTGCTGCTAGCGCACTAAGCCAGTGCCCGAAGCGCGTTCAAGACGACCGCCACATCAATGGCCTCCTGGATGAGCGCTCCTTGGACCGGAGGCAGAAAGCCGAACGCGGCGACCAGCATTGCGATGGCCGAGAGACCTATGCCGGCGTAGACGCTTTGAAGCGCGATACGTTTCGAACGCCGCCCAATTTTCAGCGCGGTCACGATTTCCTTCAAATCGCTGCGCAACAGCACGACGTCAGCCGCTTCCGATGCGGCGGCGAGATTTCCCCGCGCAACGGCGAGGCCCACATCGGCCGCCGCAAGTGCGGGCGCGTCGTTGACCCCGTCGCCTATCATCATGACAGGTCCGGATTTTCTTTCTAATCGGATGATTTCGACTTTCTTGCCCGCCGACAACTCCGCCTCCACAGCATCCAGGTCGAGCTTTTCTGCGACCGCGCGCGCTACGCCGATCCGGTCACCGCTGGCAAGAATGATCCGTTTGATGCCCGTAGCGCGCAGCTTTGCGACCGTCTCAGGGGCTTCCTCTCTAAGCGTGTCCTCGAAGCAGATGGTGCCCGAATATCGTCCGTCCACGAACACAAGGGCACTGGCCAAAACATTGGTGACGGGAAATAAAGCGCCGCTGATCTTCGAAGCAATGAACGAAGGCCCGCCGACGAGAACATTGTGGCCATTAACCGAAGCCTCAACGCCCTCGCCCGCGACCTCGGTGGCCTTCTCCGGCCTTACGAGAGCGAGGCCGCGTCGGTGGGCTTCGGAGACGATCGCGCGGCCGATGGAATGCGACGATACCTGCTCGGCTGATCCAGCCAGTCGCAGCAGCTCGTTCGCATCGCCCTTGCAGTCAATGTCAGTGACGGCAGGCTGTCCGATCGTAAGCGTTCCGGTCTTGTCGAAAACGACAGTGCGAATGTTGGACAGTGCTTCAATCACTGCCGCTCCCTTGACCAGGATGCCGTGACGGGCAGCGTGTGATGTGCCCGACACGAAGGCGACCGGAACCGCAAGAAGGAGCGGGCACGGAGTCGCGACGACCAAAACGGCCAAAAGCCGCAAGCTGTCTCCGGAGAGCGTCACGGCAAGAATGGCCACGCTTACCGTCAGCACAAGAAACAAGAGCCCAAATTGATCAGCGACACGGAAGATCGGAGCCTTGCTTTGCTTGGCTTCCTCGACGAGTCTCACGATGCTGGCATACGTACTCTCCGCAGCCGGTCGGGCGGCGATCATTTCAAAGGCATCGCCCGCGTTCGACGCCCCGCTCATGACTGGCTGTCCTTGCCCAAGGCGTACGGGAAGCGGTTCTCCCGTAAGAGCAGATTGATCGACGAGTGCGGTGAGGCTTTCCACTCGCCCATCGACGGGGACGATGTCGCCGCGGCGGATAAGCAGTTTGTCGTCAATTCCGATTGCGGCGATTGGTATCTCCACCAGCCCATTTTCTGAGATGCGCGAGGCGGTTCGCGGCACTCGCGACAGAAGGTCGGTCATTCCGCTCTCAGCACGGCTATGGGCGTAGAACTCGAGGAGATGTCCGCCGGCGTACATCACCGAAACGATAGCGCCTGCCAGGTATTGCCCGAACCACAGGGCCGCAGACATGGACAGCGCGGCAATAAGATCGAGGCCGAATTCGCCGCGGCGAAGTTTTGACACGATTTCGACCAGCAGGCGTGCAAGCACTGAGACGATTGCGACAATGAGAAATACCTGAGCAGGAGGTCCGGCACCTGTTGCTTGCAGAACGAGGGAGATCAGAAGACATCCCAGCGCGCTGGAAAAAAGGAGGAGTGGCCAAACGCGCCCAGCAAAATCCCTCACGCTCCAACCGTTGAAAATCGTCTTGCCAACTGGCGCCGCATCGAGTGGCAGCATGCGTCTGTCCATTCAGAAATGGTCGGAAACAGCAAGCGTGGCATAAAGCGAAAGGGGTTCATTGATCTAGGACAATGACCGAAAGCCGTGTTTGCGCGACAGATAAAACTTGAATGACCGCCCACCGGGAGAGCGGCGATGCAGCATGATTATATCCTCAGCGAACTGCGCCCCGATCAAGAGCTCGCCGCGTTTGCGCTTGTATGTAGCGTCGCGCCCACCTTTGGCGAGAGGGACTGGGAGGCATTGCTCGACAAGGCTCGCAACTGGCGCTGCCTCGATGTCGTTGATCACGCGGGCCGTGTCAGAGGCCTGGCCGTATTCAGGATCGTGATGCATCCGCAAGCCGGCATGATTATGGACGTTCCTATCTTCATCGCTCTGAGTGCAGCAAACCAGAACGAGATCGCGGAGAGCCTGTTCGCGGGCCTCCAGGGCTGTGCGACGGGCTGCCAATTCATAAGAGTATGGAATGCCGTGCCCAAAGATTTGGAAGAACTGGAAGATCCCTCGTTCTTTCGACGCTGGGACCACGGGCTCATGTACCGTTTGGCTTCCGATCCGATGTCGCCGGCTTTGCAGTGAACACGTATCCCACGGCCCGGATAGACTTTATGAATTGTGGGCGTCCCGGATCGACTTCTATTTTTCGCCTCAGGCGAGCGATCTGGGTATCGATCGCCCGATCGAACGCTTCCCGTTCCCGGTGGCGTGTGAGATCCATCAATGCGTCCCTGGTCAGCACTCGGCCGGCATTCCTGACGAGGGCATCGAGCATATCGAACTCGCCAGTCGAGAGCTCGACCTCGGCCCCTTGGGGATTGAGAAGCCGTCGCTTTTCCCGGTCGAGCTGCCACCCCTCGAAAGCGACCACGTCGCCCGCGCTCGAGACCGGCTTCGCGCCCGTTTGATAACGGCGCAAGATCGACTTCAGCCGGGCATGAACCTCGCGCAGATGAAACGGCTTGACGACGTAATCGTCGGCACCTACCTCCAGCCCCACCACACAGTCGACGACATCCTCGCGTCCAGTCAGCATCATGATCGGAATGTTGGAGGTGTTTCGGATCTCCCGCGCAAGATCAATCCCATCCTGTCCTGGAAGCACAAGATCGAGAAGAATGATGTCGAACGTCGTGGAGTTCAGGAGCGTCTTCATTTGTTTTCCGTCAGCGGCGCAGGCGACGATATAGCCTTCCTGCTCGAAATAACGCCTTAGCATCTCCCGGACGCGCGCATCGTCGTCCACCACCAGTATCCGCGTGCTGCCGGGAGACCCCGTGGTCATGTGAGCACCGGTGGCCATGTGAGCACCGCCTCCTGAAATCTACGATCCATGCTTGCGGTCGCAGGATTGCGACTGCTACTCGACGCGTCAGGTGCGCCAATAATCGCTGATCACCGATGTAAGTGGTCTTGCTAGCGATACCGCAACAAAATCCATATCGCATTCCATGCACGGCTGCCATGACCAATCTCTTCTTTGCGCTTGGTCAATGCGGACACTCCTCTTCCAAGTCATCTTCAGGCTGCAACCGCATTTTTGGCGCTTGGCAGACGCGAAGAGGATTAGAAAATGGGTGGTCTCATTTGTCGGCTCCGCACCATCCGGGCGCTCGTTTGGTATCTGGAGATCGCCTCGATTGCCGTCGCCTGCGGCTGCGGCGTAGCAAGTGCAAGCGAAACCGCCTCCCCTTCGCTCGCGCCGATGCTCCGCCGAGTTGTTCCGACTGTGGTAAGTATCGCCGTTCGGGGAAAAGTGGAAGACGACGAGTCCTTGATCCTGACGCCTGGCAGGCACGCGGAAGCCTCGCCTTCCGACTTGATTCCGTCCCAGGTTTCGGTGACGGCTGGAACTGGCGTGATTACGGATGCGCAGAATGGCTACATCCTTACGAACAACCATGTGATCGAAGGCGCGACGAGCATCAAAGTCACGATTGCCGACGGTGCGACATACAATGCCGAGGTTGTCGGGAGCGATCCCCAGACAGATCTCGCGGTCATCAGGATCGAAGCTACCGGATTGAACGAAGCGCAGTTGGGGCAGTCGGGTTCGCTCCAGGTCGGCGACTACGTGGTTGCCATTGGCACTCCCTTTGGACTGGGTAAGTCCGTTACATTCGGCATTGTAAGCGCCCTCGGCAGGACCGGCCTCGGACTCGATTCCGAAGAGGGATACATTCAGACAGACGCTTCAATAAATCCGGGCAATTCCGGCGGTGCGCTCGTTGATCTCGACGGCAAAGTCGTCGGCATCAACACCGCGATCCTGGGACCGTCCGGGGCCAACATAGGAATGGGCTTTGCCGTCCCGATCGACACGGCAAAGGCCATCATGCGGCAACTCGTCGCGAAGGGTAGGATTGAGCGCGGTCTGCTTGGCGTCCAGGTTCAGGATAACAGTGCGGATTTCGGCCGCGCCCTCGGGGTCGAGATTGCGACAGGGGCGCTCGTAAGCGATGTTGTGTCGGGCGCAGGAGGTTCGAAGGCCGGAGTAATGGTTGGGGACGTCATCGCTGCAGTGAACGGTACGCCCGTATCGACCGCTGGCCAATTACGAGCGCGGATCACTGCCCTAGCGCCGGACACGACCGTGAGACTGACCGTGATGCGCCCCGGAGGGAAAGTCGAAATCAACGCGACGCTTAGTGCGAGCCTACCCGAAGCCCAGGCTGAAAATCCTGAGTTCGTAGATGGCGAAGGGTTGCTGGCGCTGGTGACGCTCCAGACGCTTGACAGCGCTTCCGATGCCTTTGGCAAGGTGCAAGGCGGCGTTGTGATGGCGATCTCCGACAGCAGCGCCGCTGCCGCGGCCGGCCTTCGGCCCGGCGACGTCATAACCAGTGTCAACAGAACGAAAACAACGACGCCTCAAATGGTGGTAGAGCTTACAAAGGCAGTGAAGGATCTTCTCCTGCTCGGCATTTTCCGTGATGGCCATATGAGTTTCCTGGTCATCAAACGATAGAAACATCAACACGGCTGCAGCGGCTGCAAGCGCCCCCAGGGCGCATCGGCATTCAGGATGTTTACGTGAGCTGATACCACCGAATACTCGCTCTTTGATCCACGGCAATGTCGTTTGTTCGGTTCAGCGATAACATCCTTCCAGTTGCTGGGCCTGAGCAAGGCAAATTGCCAAGGCCCAGTCTCCGACAATGCAAGAGAGGAGAAAAACTATGGACAAAATACGAATTCGCTCGAAGGACTGGATCCTGGTGTGCGATGGATCCAAGGCACTATTTCTGCGCAACGATGGCGACGCGCAGGACCTAAATCTCGTCGAAGTCCGCACTTTGATCAATGAGGGTGTCCCGACGCATGAACTCGGCGCCGATCGTCCAGGAAAAGTTCACGCATCCGCGGACGGCGTGCGAAGCGCAGTTGAAGCCCCTGATCTGCACGAGCGGCAGGAAGAGGAGTTCCTAGCCAATGCGGCGGGGGAGACCGAAGCAGACATCAGGCGAGGTGCGACGCAACGCCTGCTTTTGATCGCTCCTCCACGCGCGCTCGGTTTTCTACGCCAGCATCTTGGAACCGCGACTCAAGCCGCTCTGGTTGCAGAAATCGCGAAGGACTATACGAAGATGCCCGTCCGCGAGATCGAAGCGCGACTTCAGGAGGAGGTTCGCTGAGAAATCGCTGACAACTGTCTGAGCGATTGTCGCGCCGACAAGACTCCCGAGTGAGATCGGCAATCGCTTTGGAGGTGTCAATTATGCGGCTATCCAAATGCGGGCGGCTTTGGCCCGGCTCGCAAATGGCAGGCGACCGGTATTGCGAGGCATGCACCAAATCTCGCAACGTCCGTCGGTCGTTTGGACTTAACGACCTCAATCGAAAAGCTGGCGCAGCCGGATGGCCAGATCCTGAGCTCTGTATGGTTTCTTCAACCAACTCGCGGAAGGCAATGAACGATTGGCAATGCTTGGCTCAGCATAGCCCGAAGTGAAAAGTACTTTGATGTCGGGCTTAAGCAAGAGGGCCTGCCTAGCCAGTTCGTCGCCCGTCATGCCTCCCGGCATGACAATATCGGTAAAGAGAAGATCGATCGTGTGATCCTTGGATAGAAACTTCAGCGCATCTGCGGCTGAAGCCGCCTCCAGCACGGAGTAGCCGCCCTTTCTCAATCTCGAGACGACAACACGTCTGACGCGCTCGTCGTCTTCGACAACCAGGATCTTCTCAGAACCTCCCGGCGCTTCCTCAGTGCTGGCTGCTTTGTTAGCCTTGGCAGCGACTGCAGCCGCAGCGGCAGGCAGAAAGATACGCACCGTCGTTCCCTGATCGAGTTCGCTATGGAGCTGAATATGCCCGCCGAGTTGCTTGACGAAGCCATAGACCATGCTGAGCCCAAGTCCGGTTCCGGCACCGACACCCTTGGTGGTGAAGAACGGTTCGAAGGCGCGGGTCTTCACGTCTTCAGACATCCCGCTTCCGCTGTCGGTTACGGAGATCAAGACGTAATCGCCCGGCCTCGATTCAGGGTACATCCGGGCATAGTCGAGATCCAGTCTTGCTCGTGAAATCTCGAGTGTAAGGCTGCCGCCGTTCGGCATGGCATCGCGCGCGTTCAGCGCAAGATTGAGCAAGGCGTTCTGGAGCTGGGAGCCATCGACGAGCGCGATGTGATCGCTGCCTTTGATGCTGGTGCGAAGTTCAATTGCCTCACCGAGTGTTCGTTGCAAGAGTTCGGAAAAGCTCGATACCAGCGAGCCGATGTCCACGCTCTTGGGATTGAGGGGCTGACGCCTTCCAAATGCAAGAAGCTGCCCGGTCAGCTTCGCGCCATCGTCGGCGGCCTCCTGGGCCTCACGAACCAGTTCGCGTTGCTTTTCGTCGGTTAGGCAGGCGTCGAGCATTTCAAGATTTCCGCTAATCACGGTCAGCAAGTTGTTGAAGTCGTGAGCAAGCCCGCCGGTCAACTGTCCGACAGCCTCCATCTTCTGAGCTTGACGAAGCTCCTCTTCGATCCGATGCCTGCTGGTTAGGTCACGGATGAAACCGGTGAAGATGCGAGTGTCATTCGAGATCGCCTCTCCAACGGAGAGCTCCATCGGGAAGACCGACCCATCCTTCTTGCGGCCCTTCACCACGCGGCCGAGACCGATGATCCGGGCCTTGCCCGTCCGCAGATAGTCGGCAATGTATCGGTCGTGTTCCTCCCGATATGGCGACGGCATGAGCATGCGAACGTTTCGGCCGATTACCTCGCGCGACGAGTAGCCGAACAGCCCCTCGGCAGCGGCGCTGAAGGAGGTTATAGAGCCGGTGTCGTTGATCACGACCATGGGATCCGGAACGGTTGCGAGAATCGAGCTCAGGTGCGCCTCGCGGTCTGCAAGATCTTCCTGTACCTTCCTGGCTTCTGAGACATCGATATTCGTCTGTATGACGACCGGCGTCGGCGAAGCCGCGTCGAAGACGACCCAGCGCGTCGAAACCGTCATCGGATGTCCATCCTTATGGCGATGAACTATATCACCATCCCAAGTGAGGCCGGCGTAAACGTCCTTCCTGATGTCGTCGATCGCCCTCGGGAACTCGGTGGCAAGAAGCTTGTGGACTACTTGCCCTACGGCTTCCTCCCGCGTCCAACCGTAGAGCCGCTCGCAACCCGATGTCCAATGGCTGATGACACCGTCGACGCCGTGGATGATCACGTTCGTGTCGTCGAAGACGCGGGCGATGACATCAAGATCCCGCCCCTTGGACGTCGAAACCGCGGCATCGTTTGCCATCGTCGCCTTCCCGCTTAGTGATGGTGTCGCATCGGCGTTTCGTCGAAGCGGAAGCCTTCGTCTGCGTCAGCTTGGCTCTCTCCTGCCCTATGCACAAGAGCAGACTTGTTGCGCACGACGATCCTATATCGGCCACTTACCGATATGAGGCCCATGCCGACCAGTTTGGTGATGGTGCGCGAGACGGTTTCGATGGTCAGTCCAAGGTAGTCCGCGATATCGAGCCGGGTCATCGGCAGGCAGATGGCGGCCGGATCGGCGACTTGCGACGCGCTTTTCTCCAATCGGTTCAGAAGAAAGCTGCACAACCGTTCTTCGGCGCTCTTGCAGGAAAGTAGCACCATCTGGTCCTGCGCCGCCGCTACTTCGTCGCGAAGCTGCGACAGAAGCACGGGACGCAGGTGAGGCTGCGCCCGTAGCTGTTGTTCGAAGGATGCTTTCGTCCGCCGCTGAAAGGAAACGTCATCGATCGCCTCGGCGCTGTAGAGATATCGGTTCTTGAACGACACGCCGACGATATCGCCTTTGGCGAGAAATCCGGTGATCACTCGACGGCCGTCATGCAGGAGTCGGCAGATGCGCAGGTTGCCCTCCAGGATCGCGAAGACATGATCGGCGCGATCTCCTTCGAAGAACACGACCTTGCCCGCCGCTGCACGTTCGACCGGAGCTCGGTTGAAAAGCACGCCGAGGCCCATCGGCTCCGGTGAGACCGATACTTGCTCAAACAACTGCCTGACATTGAGATTGTTCGCCAACATGATCTTTCCTCCACTCAGGTGGCGTTCAGTTGACGACCCTTACGTTACAGGGGAATGCTTCTTCTGTGCCAATTGGCGGAAGTTTGTGACAGTCTGTTACAGCCAGATTCATCGATGTCTGGCAGTGACGAAAGCGGTGTCTTGTTCGTCTTTCGATCAACCGTGAGCGCGACGAACAGCCCACGGCTTTCGTGATTGACTAAATAGGTTTCTGGCTCTCGGTCAGAACTTCTGCCTTGCCCGCTTCGGCATAAAATAGGTTCGGATATTGACGAGCGCTTCGGCGACGTCAGCAGCATCCTGGCGGGTCGCTTTCCGTTTTGCGTCGCCGAGCTTGCGGATGGGGGCGATGATATCGCCAGTGACGGCATG